>VBHB01000079.1 GCA_005880315.1 Chloroflexota bacterium
TATAGCCGGCGATGCCGTCGTGAACCTCGGCGATCGCACGCGGATTGACGAACGTGGCGGTCCCGACCTGCACCGCGGCACAGCCCGCAATCAGAAACTCGAGCGCGTCGTCGGCGCGGGTGATGCCGCCGATTCCGACCACCGGGATGCTCACCGAACGCGCGGCCTGGTGCGCCAGGTGCACGGCGAGGGGGCGAATTGCCGGACCTGAAAGGCCACCAGTTCTGAAGCTCAGTCGCGGCTGGCGTGCGTTGAGGTCGATCGACATGCCCACGAACGTGTTGACCGCACAGAGGGCATCAGCTCCCGCAGCCTCACACGCGCGCGCGATGACGCCGATGTCCGTGACCATCGGCGTGAGCTTCACCCACACCGGGAGGTCGGTTCGCTTCCGCACGGCCTCGGTGACTGCCGCTGCCGCATGTGGGTCGTTGCCGAAGTAGAGTCCGCCCTGTTCGACGTTTGGGCACGAGATGTTGATCTCGAAGCCGGCCACGCCTGGGACCCCATCGAGCCTTGCCGCGAGCTCTCCGTACTCGTCGGCCGATTCGCCGTTGATGTTGACGAGCACCGGGAAGTCCCACTGGGCCCACTGCGGAGCGTAGTCGCGGACGAGGCCATCGACGCCTGGTCCCTGAAGGCCGATTGCGTTGAGCATCCCCGAGGGTGTCTCGACGATGCGCGGAGGCGGCGTGCCGGCGCGGGGACGCAGAAAGATGCCCTTCGAGACCATCGCGCCGAGCGCGCGGCGCTCCAGAAGAGGCACCTCGGTGCCGTAACCGAAGGTGCCCGAGGCCGCCAGAACGGGTCCGCGCAGCTTCAGTCCGCCAACCTCCACGGACAAATCAACGCTCATGCGCTTATGGCGTAAGACAGGTGAGGCGGCAGCATCGACCACTCGATATCGGCGGCGCGGTAGACCGGGCCTTCCTTGCACGCGCGGTCGTACCCGCCGCTTACAAGCGGTACTGCGCAGCCAAGGCAGACACCGGTGCCGCAGCCCATGTACGTCTCGACCGCGACCTGCGCGTCGGGCCAGCGCATCGCTACGGCCGCGAGCATCCGATTGGGTCCGCAGGCCAGCACCAGGTCGGCATCCGGCACTGCCGCGACAGCGGTGCCCGCGAATCCTTTGGACCCGTCGTCGGTGGCCCAGATCACCTCATCGCCGTCGACCTCCGAACAGAGCTCGTCAGCGCTGCGCGCGCCGTGTACCCATGTCACCTGCATGCCCGCCGCCCGTGCATCGCGCGCGGCGAGGGGCATGGGCGCGACGCCAAGTCCTCCGCTCACCAGGGCAACAGTCTTTGGCCCAGCGCTCAAATCAAAACCGCGGCCGAGAGGACCGAGGCAGCTGATCACCTCGCCCGGCTTCATCTGCAGCATGTGTGCGGTTCCGGCTCCGACAGCTTTGAGGATGACCTCGACGCGGTCGCCATCCGTCCGGTAGACCGAGAATGGGCGCCGCAGCAGCGGCCCCGGCGACCAACCGAGGTTGACAAACTGGCCGGCGCGAACCGCCTCCGCTACCTGAGGCGCATCCAGGGTGAGCACGAACATCCCACGAGCAACCTCGCGGCGCGCCACGAGCGGGGCATCAACCAGCAGCACCTTGCCTCCATTCGTCGATCGTTCTCACCTCCATCTCGGCCGGCGCGCCCGCGGCCGATTCGAGCAACGCCGCTGCGGTGTCCAGTGAGGTGAGGCAGGGGATCCTGCGCTCAACCGCTGCGCGACGGATCTCGAATCCGTCCTTGAAGACCGGGCCACCGACCTCGCCAGAGTCGCTGTAAATGTTCGACATCGTGTTGATGACGAGCTCGACCTCGCCCGCCGTGATGACATCGAGCACGGTCGGGCCCTCCTCCCCGATCTTGGCCACCAGGCGCGGCGAGAAACCGGCGGCGCGCAGCGCACGTGCTGTGCCCTCGGTCGCGACGAGCCGGCAGCCCATCTGCACCAGCCGCGAGACGATCGGAAATATCTCTGGCTTGTCCACGTCGGCGATGGTGAGCAGCACCGAACCGCCCGGGCGAATGTGGACGCCCGAAGCGGCGAACGCCTTGCGCATCGCGGCGGCCAGCGTGCGATCGATCCCGATCGCTTCGCCGGTCGACTTCATCTCCGGGCCGAGATACGAATCGACGGCCGGCAGCTTGTTCATCGAGAACACCGGGGCTTTGACGGCGACGAGGTCGCGATTCGGCACCATACCGGTGCTCCAACCGAGGTCGAGCAGCTTCTCGCCGAGCATCACGCGTGTGGCCAACTCGACCATAGGGACACCGGTGACCTTAGAGAGGAACGGCACCGTTCGCGATGCCCGCGGATTGACCTCCAGCACGTAGACCTTGCCGCGGTGTACGACGTACTGCACGTTCAAAAGTCCTTTCAGCCGCAGGTGGCGGGCGATGCGGACCGTGTAATCGATGACATCGTCGAGCTCCGACTGCTCGAGGCCCGGCGCCGGGTACACCGCATACGAGTCGCCCGAGTGCACGCCCGCACGCTCCACGTGCTGCATGACGCCAGGGATCACTACGGTCTCGCCGTCAGTGATGGCGTCGGTCTCGACCTCGTCGCCCTGCAGGTATTTGTCGACCAGCACGGTGCCGCGCGGCATGGCGCTGATGGCCCACGTCATGTACCGCTGCAGCTCACGGCGGTTGTGCACTATCTCCATCGCCCGGCCGCCGAGCACATACGAAGGGCGAACCAGCACCGGGTAGCCCGCTCGTTCGGCGATCAGCACCGCCTCCTCGACGGTCGTGGTGGTGCCGCCGACCGGCTGTGGAATCCCGATCGCGTCCAGCGCGGCCGCGAACGCGCGGCGGTCCTCGGCCAGGTCGATGGCATCGACGCCCGAGCCAAGGATCGCGACGTGGCGCTGTTCCAGCTGTTCGGCCAGGTTGATTGCGGTCTGCCCGCCGAACTGGACCAGCGCACCCGCGATTCGCTCCACGCCGGCAACCTGCGCCGCGCCATCGATGTCCAGGGGATCGAAGTACAGGCGGTCGGAGGTGTCGAAGTCGGTCGAGACCGTCTCGGGGTTGGAGTTGACGAGCACCGCGCGCACGCCCGCCTGGCGCAATGACCACGCGGCATGCACCGAGCAGTAGTCGAACTCAATGCCCTGGCCGATGCGGATCGGACCGGAGCCGATCACGAGCGCAGTGCGAGCGTCGACCGGGACGCTCTCGGTCTCTTCCTCCCAGCACGAGTAGTAATAAGGAGTGGCCGCCTCGAACTCGGCCGCGCAGGTGTCCACCAGCTTGTAGGTCGGCGAAGCCATGGGCACGGTTTCCCCGCGCAGGGCAGCGATCATCGTGTCGGAGAATCCCGCCCGGCGAAGCTCTCGGACGTCACCCGTCTTCTCCAGGCGCGTGATCGTCGCCATCCGGTCGATGAACCAGCGGTCGATGCCGCTGCGCCGGGCGAGTTCCGCCGGCTCGGCGCCGGTCCGAAGCGCGTGCAGCAACGCGAAGAGACGCCTGTCGTTGGGCTCGTCGATGAGGTCCCTGCGCTCGAGGTCCGCAGCCGCGGGCGGCTTCTGCTCGAGCGAGCGCATGGCCTTGACGAGCGCGGCTTCGAAGGTGCGCTCGATGGCCATGACCTCACCGGTGGAGGCCATCTGGGTGCCGAGCCGCCGGTCGCCGGCGGGAAACTTGTCGAACGGCCAGCGCGGGATCTTGACCACGCAGTAGTCGAGCGCCGGCTCGAACGCCGCGAACGTACGGCCTGTGATCTCGTTGCGAATCTCCTCCAGCCTTCTCCCCACCGCCACCTTGGCCGCCACGCGCGCAATCGGATATCCGGTGGCTTTGGACGCGAGCGCGGACGACCGGCTGACGCGCGGGTTGACCTCGATCACGTAGTAGGTCGAGCTACCGGGATCCAACGCGAACTGCACGTTGCATCCGCCCTCGATTCCGAGGGCGCGGATGATGCGGATGGCCGAAGAGCGCAGCATCTGGTGGTCGCGATCGGAGAGCGTTTGTGCCGGCGCGACGACGATCGAGTCTCCGGTATGCACACCCATCGGGTCGAGGTTCTCCATGTTGCAGACCGTGATGCAGGTGTCGGCGGCGTCCCGCATCACCTCGTACTCGATCTCTTTCCAGCCCCATAGGGAGCGTTCGATCAGAACTTGGTGGATGGGCGAGGCGTCTAGTCCGCGTTTGGCCACAGCTCTCAGGTCCGCCTCGCTGGTGACGAATCCGCCACCGGTGCCACCGAGCGTATACGCGGGCCGGATGACCACCGGGAGCCCGATCTCGTCGACAAACGCCATCACGCTCTCGATCGATTCGCAAACACGCGACAGGGGCACGGGCTCGCCGATCTGCTCGAGCATGTCCTTGAACGCTTGCCTGTCCTCGGCCTTGCGGATCGTCTCGATGTCGGCGCCGAGCAGCCGGACGTGATAGCGCTCGAGCACGCCGGCGGCGGCGAGATCGGTAGCGAGGTTGAGACCGGTCTGGCCGCCCAGCGTGGGCAGAAGCGCGTCCGGCCGCTCGCGCGCGATCACGCGCTCGACGGCTTCGACGGTAAGGGGTTCGAGGTACACGCGGTCGGCAACCTCCTCGTCGGTCATGATCGTCGCGGGGTTGGAGTTGACCAGCACGGTGGCGATGCCCTCCTCGCGCAGGGCCTTACACGCCTGCGTGCCGGCGTAGTCGAACTCCGCCGCCTGGCCGATCACGATCGGACCCGAGCCCAGGATCAGGACCTTCTTCGGCTTCTCGGGTTCGACCGCACCGCCTACCGCCTTGAGCACCGGCCTTCGCTCGCGAACCATCTCCACGAACCGGTCGTACAGGCGCTGGTTGTCCTGCGGGCCGGGGCAGCCTTCGGGGTGGTACTGCACGCTGAAGGCGGGCAGGGTGCGATGCCCGAGGCCTTCGACCGAGCCGTCGTTGAGGTTGCGCTGCGACACGAAGAAGTCTCCCGGCGGCAGTGACCCGGCGTCGACCTGGAACTCGTGGTTCTGGCTGGTGATGTGCACGCTCCCCGTCTCGAGGTCCTTGACCGGGTGGTTGGCGCCGTGGTGGCCGTATGGCAGCCGCGAGGTGGTTGCGCCCGCTGCGCGGCCCATGATCTGGTGACCGAGGCAAATCCCGAACAGCGGGATCCGCCCGAGCGCTTCGCGCGCGAGCTCGACCGGCCGATCCAGCACTGACGGGTCTCCCGGCCCGTTCGACAGGACCAGCCCGTCGACCCCGGCCGCCGCCACGTCCGCCCAGGTTGTCGTGTGAGGAAGCACGACCACTCGGCATCCACGCTCGCGAAGTGAGCGGAGGATGTTGGCCTTCACGCCATAGTCCACTACAGCGATCGCAAGGCCGTCTCCGGCGGCGCGGTGCGGCGGCCGCAGCTCAGGAGGGAGCGCTTCGAGCCATTCCTCGGCTGCGGTGCGCGACGTCTGCGCCACAAGATCCTGCTCAGAGAGCGGCGTGACGCGTAGGGCGGCCTTCGCCAGGTCCGCCAGCCGCGCCCCGTCGGGCACGCTGTCCTCGTGCGTCAAGACGGCGCGAAGCGCGCCGTGGGTGCGGATATGGCGCGTCAGCGCGCGAGTGTCGATGTCGGTGATGGCGGGCACCCGCCATCGCTGCAGATATTCGTGAAGAGAGCTCTCGCTCGAGTGATGGCTCGGCGTCGGGCACGCCCAGCGCACGACAAGCGCCCGCGCCCACGGGCGAGCAGACTCGGCATCCGCATCACGCACGCCGTAGTTGCCCTGCAGCGGATATGTCATACATATCATCTGCCCGGCGTAAGAGGGGTCGGTGAGCACCTCCTGGTACCCGGTCATGGCCGTGTTGAAGACGACCTCGCCTTCGCCGGCGACATCGGCGCCGAGGGCGGCGCCGACGAATGCGCGACCATCCTCGAGCACGAGCGCGGCGTGGCGCCTTTCAGATTGCAACAATCACCGCCTGGTCGATGCCGTCCTCCTCGGCGACGAGCACCTCGATGCGCTCCGAGTCGGATGTGGGCACGTTCTTGCCGACGTAATCCGGACGGATCGGCAGCTCGCGGTGGCCGCGATCGATCAGCACCGCCAGCTGGATCGCCCGCGGCCGGCCGAAGTCCATGAGCGCGTCCATCGCGGCGCGGGCAGTACGGCCGTGGTGGATGACGTCGTCCACCAGCACGACCACCTTGCCATCTATGTCCGGTACGTCTGATTCGCCGCTATGCGAGGGCACACGAAGGTGAAGGTCGTCGCGGTGCCTGCTGATGTCCAGCGCGCCGACGGCAACCGGGGAGCGCTCGAGCTCCATCAGGCTGTCGGCAAGCCGGCGAGCCAGGTGGTCGCCCTTGGCCATGACGCCCACCACCACGAGGTCGCCGGCACCACGGTTGTGCTCCAGGATCTCGTGAGCGATCCGCGAGAGCGAGCGCCTGATCTGGTCACCATCCATCACCGTCGCTTTCAGCCGGCCCTGGGTGACGCTCATGCCAACAACTTGTCCAACAAGGCCATGCGGATGTACAGGCCGTTGCGCGCCTGGCGGAAGTACGCAGCCCTTGGGTCGGCATCGACCTCCGGCGCGATCTCATCGACCCTCGGCAGCGGGTGCATCACGATCGCCTCCTTCCTCATACGAGCCAGCGTCGAGCCGTCGATGCGATAGATGCCCTTGAGCGCGAGATAGGACGCCTCGTCGCTGAACCGCTCCTTCTGGATGCGCGTCTGGTAGATCACATCGACCTGGGGCAGGACGCTGTCCAGGTCCGGTGACTCCACCCAGGCCACGTGGTGCTCATCGAGGTGTTCTTTGATGTCCTGCCTCATCGCGACCTGCGGTGGCGCGACGAAGCAGATGCGGATATCGCGAAACTTGCTCAGGAGGTAAGCGAGCGAACGGACAGTGCGCCCGTTGGCGAGATCTCCGACCATCGCAATGCGGATGCCGTCGATGTGACCGAGCTCGTCGCGAATCGTATATAGGTCCAGGAGCGCCTGGGTCGGATGCTGGCCCGGTCCATCGCCCGCGTTGATCACCGGCACAGAGCTAACGGCGGCGGCGCGCCTGGCGGCGCCCTCTTCGTTGTGCCGGAGCACGATGACGTCGGCGTAACCACTGACGATTCGAATGGTGTCCTCGAGTGTCTCGCCCTTGGCCGCCGACGAGAACTCGCGCGCGTTGTCGGTGCCGACCGTGTCACCACCCAGGCGGAGCATCGCCGCCTCGAACGAAAGACGGGTGCGTGTCGATGGTTCGTAGAACAACGCGGCCATCACCTGCCCGTTGAGACGGCCGGAGAAATGATGGGGCTGACCCTTTATCTCTTCTGCGCGATCGAGAAGCTCCTCGAGCAGCGGTCTGGAGAACTGCTGGCTCTCGATCACATGCTGAAGGCGACTTCCGATGGCCATGAAAAAACCTCCTTCCCGACCTCTCGTGGATCGGACTTAAAGGAACCCGACGGCGAATCCGTCCGGCGAAGTTTATCAGCTACCGTAAGCAAGGTGAACAAGCGGCCGGGGAGTGTGGTGGTGACGACTGAGGTCGGCTTCTGCTCCTTCTGCGGCCGCCCGCGCAACCTCCGCCGCGAGGCGCATCAGCTCGGCACGCTGGTGCGCACGATCGTCACGTGCGAAACGTGCCACCGCACCCTTTCGAGCTCGATCGGAGTCGCCAGCGCCGAGCCCGAGCCGGCGGCTGCCGCGCCGGAACCCGAGCCCGCGCCCGCGCCGGCCGCAGCGGCGGTCGCGCCGGCTGCAGCGGCAGCCGCGCCGGCGGCTCCGAAAGTGAAGCCCGCCCCGAAGGCAAAGCCCGCCGCCAAGCCCGCACCCAAACGCGCCGCGGCGGCGGCGAAGTCCACCGCGTCGAAAAAGAGCTCGCCAAAGAAACGCAGTTGACGGAAGCCGCGGTCTCGGTGGAGCGCCTCGAGAAGACGCTCGGCAAGAAGAAGGTCCTGCGCGGAATTTCGTTTCAGGCGCAGCCGGGCGAGATCTTCGGCCTGCTCGGGCCAAACGGTGCTGGCAAGACCACCACCCTTCGCCTCATCGCCACTCTGCTCGTGCCCGACGCCGGCAAAGTTGAGGTGCATGGCTTCGACACGCGCACAGCGCCCGAGGAAGTTCGCCGCAGGGTCGGCGTGGTCACCGCGGACATCGGCATCTACCCGCGCTTGACGGCGCGCGAGAACATCGCCTACTTCGCCGAGCTCAGCGGCCTCGGCGGCCGCCTTCTCAAACAACGTGTTGAAACCGTGATCGAACGGCTCGATATCGACTCGTTCGCAAGCCAGCGCGCCGAGAGCCTGTCGTCAGGGCAGAAGCAGAAGCTCGCTATCGCGCGTGCGATCGTGCACGACCCACCGCTTCTGATGTTCGATGAGCCGACATCCAACCTCGACGTGCTCGCATCCAGGGAGGTGCGCGAGCTCATGGTCGAGTCGAAAGCCGGCGGCAAATGCGTCATTTTCTCGACCCACGTCCTCCATGATGCCGAGCGCCTGTGTGACCGCATAACGATCCTCCACGAGGGACAGGTCGTCGCCAGCGGCCCCACCGCACAAGTGCGCGGCGACCGCGCCGAGCTCGAAGACGCTTTTCTTAGCTTGGTCGGAGCGGAATGATGAGAGCGACGTGGATCGTCTATCGGAAGGAGGTGATCGAGATCCTGCGCGACCGGCGCACGCTCTTGGCGATCGGGCTCGCGGCGCTCGCGACCCCCATCGTGCTGGGAGTCATCTCGCAGGTCGCGACCAGGACGGCCACGCAGGCCTATACGGTCGGTTACTCGGGCGACATCCCCGCCGGTCTTGGCGAGCTGCTCACAGCCACCAACCTGAGGCTGGTGCCGGCGGCCGACCCGGCGACTGCGGCCAAACAGCAGGTCGACCTTGGCGTTGCCTTCAAGTCAGGAGAGATCGACGAGTACTACGACCCTTCCCGGCAGAGCGCCCAGATCGCCGACGTTCGATTGCAAACTGTGCTCGGCGAGTACAACGCCGCAAAGGCCGCGGCCGCCCTGCAGAGCAAGGGCGTCGATCCGGGCATCCTGACCCCCGTTCGCCTCGTCGGGCACCCGTTGAGCTCGCCGGTTCGCGCCGCGTCGAACGCCTTCTTGAGCTTCTTTCTGCCTTACATCCTCATCACGATGATCCTGACCGGCGGCTTCTCCGCCGCCCTGGACAGCACGGCGGGCGAGCGGGAGCGCAGAACCCTGGAAAGCCTTCTCCTCACGCCGGCCCCGCGCAGCCGGATCCTTCTCGGCAAGATCGCGGCCGTGACGACCATCAGCCTGATCGCCGCGGTGGCCGCCATCGTGTCGATGTTCGTCGCGCTGTCGCGGATCTCGCTGCCCGGGCCATCCGAGGCTTCCCACATCAGCCTGAACCCGATCGCCATCCCGCTGATGGTGTGGGTCGCGCTGCTGATCGCGCTGAGCTTCAGCTCGGTGACGCTCGCGCTCGGAACGCTGGCCAAGACTTTCCGGCAAGGCCAGGCCTACGTGACGCCGCTGTACTTCATCACCATCTTTCCGGCGTCGATCGTGCTGTTCATCCCCGATTTCAACCCTGGCCTCGCCTACTACCTGATCCCGATCCTCAACGCGGTGCTGGTGCTGCGGGACGCCATCGTCCACGACGCGGTCGCGTGGCCGGCGCTCGCGGTGACTTCGCTCAGCCTGCTGGCGACCGGCGGGCTCGCGTGGTTCGCGGCGCTGCGGCTCTTCACCCGCGAGGCCCTACTCACCCGCACATAGCGTTTCGGTGGCAAACTGAAGGTGATGCGGGAGAGCGACCTTCGCAGCCTCGACCGGCAGAGGATGTACACGATCTTCAGCCCCCTGGACGCCAACGAGCAGCTGCCCCGCGAGCTTCTCATGGATGCGCGCCGGCACCGGGTATTAGGACGTCGAGAGCTGGCGGGCGTGCTATGGCTGCCCGCCCTGGTTGTGGCCGTCTTTCTCGCGGGTGTGGTCAACGTCAGCGGCGTCGCGTTCCTGGCCGTCGCCGGCGCGCTCCTGCTGGGGTTCGTCGTGTTCGCCATCTCCGGCGGGCGCGGGCGCATCGATTAGCCCGCGTCCCGAAGGCGTACTAAGCTTCAAACCATGACTCAGGCAGTGATTGCAGCACTTGGCCGTTCCCCGATCGGTCGCGCACGCAAGGGATCGCTGGTCGATGTCCGCCCCGACGACCTCGCCTCGTACGTGGTGATGAAGGTCCTCGAGAAGGTGCCCGAGCTCGATCGCTCGGAGATCGAAGACCTCATCTGCGGGTGCGGGCTGCCGGGAGGCGAGCAGGGGCACAACATCGGCCGCGTGGTCTCGATCCTGAGCCGGCTCGACGTTCCGGGTGTGACCGTCAACCGCTACTGCTCATCGTCTCTGATGACGACAAGGATCGCCGCGCACGCCATCGAGGCCGGCGAAGGCGATGTGTTTCTTTCCGTCGGAGTCGAGTGCGTTTCGCGGTACGGCAGCGGCTATCCCGACGCGTCAGATACGTACAACCCCCGGCTCGTGTCGGGCAACACCGAGGAGTATCCCGACATCTACATTGCGATGGGCCAGACCGCTGAGAACGTCGCTCGGCGCGAGAAGATCGGCCGCGAGGAGCAGGACCGTTACGCCGTGAAGAGCCAGGCCGCCGCCGTGAAGGCGCGCGACGACGGATTCTTCGATCGCGAGATCATCCCGGTGCCACTTCCGAACGGCGAGACATTCACGAAGGACGACGGCCCGCGGCCGGGCACGACCATGGAGGTGCTGGCCACCTTGAAGCCGGCCTTCCGCGAGGATGGCACGGTGACCGCTGGCAACTCATGCCCCCTCAACGACGGTGCCGCAGCCGTGGTCGTGATGTCCGAGCGCCGGGCCAAGGAGCTGGGCATCAAACCACTGGCCCGCGTCATCTCGACCGGCATGACGGCGCTCGAGCCGGAGCTCATGGGCCTGGGTCCGATCGAAGCGTCGAAGCAGGCGCTCAAGCGCGCGAAGATGACGATCGACGACATCGACATCGTCGAGATCAACGAAGCTTTCGCCGCCCAGGTCATCCCCTCAGCGAGGGGCATCGGCGTCGACCCGTTCAGCGACAAGCTCAACCCCCACGGCGGCGCGATCGCGCTCGGCCACCCGTTTGGAATGACAGGCGCCCGCATCCTATGCACCCTGCTCAACGGCTTGCGCGAGAAGGACAAGACCTACGGCCTGGAAACGATGTGCGTGGGCGGTGGCCAGGGCATGGCAATGATCGTGGAACGCTTGAACTAATGCCCGGAAGAAATACTCCGGGGTCCCCGCGAAATCGAAGATTTCGTGGGGTGGAGTGCATGGCCATGATCGTGGAGCGCCTGAACTAAGGCACGACGATCCAGCGCTGGAGATCGTCCGCTGCCAGCGCATCGCCGAGCCGGATGCGGTAGCGACCCGGGCCGGGAATGAAGACGGTGATCTCGCCCGTCGCCGGCCTCGTGAAGGTGATGCCCGACATTGAGAGCTGCATCTGCCGACCCGACGCGTCGAACACCTGCGGGGAGAAGTAGTCGCGCTCCAGCTGCCGCTCTTCTGCGGTGGGTGGCGGCGGTGGCACGTTCGGGTCGGTCCTGTTGCCGCCTGCCGCCCACAACTCGTTGACGCGGTCGAGGGCCGGCCCGTCGATTGTCCACCGAATCACCAACGTGGTCGCGCTCGAGCGAATCGACGTAAAGGTGTAGGTGGCCTGTGGCACCCGAACCGGCGCCGGCAGCGCGAGCGTGCGAGCGGGCTCCGCGACCAGGGTTGCATGCAGAATCCAATCGCCATGGATCTCGCCGGTGCCTCGAAGCCACAGGGCATCGATGCTGGTCACATGCAGCGTCAGGCGTGCGCCAACGCGGGATGCGGGCCAGGCAAGCGGCGTGAACGGAATCCAGTTCGGTGAGCCGACTCCGCTGGGCACGTAGGCATGGCCGAACTGGTCGCTCAGGCTGAAGTCGCCCAACCCGTAGTCGCCAGGACTCATGCCATATCCCTTGGGATTGCCGTCCAGGCCCTTTCCGTCTATCGAGACGAACAGAACCGTTCGCAGGCCGTCCGCATAACCCGCGGCCAGGCGCAGGGTATGGCCCGACGCTGTCGCCGAGTCGTTCACGGCCGTCAACTGCCGGGTGTTCAGGCCAAAGGTGGCGAGGACCGTGCTCGAAGGCCCACCGACGCCCGGAGCATCGGCCAGCGCCCGGCCGTAGGTGGGAGCGTAGTAAGCGGCGACCACGTTCAAGAGAATCGCGATCGCGATGGTCGCCGCGATGGCGCCCAGACGGACGACCCATCGCCGGTTAGCGCGCACAGGTGCCCGCTGCTGCGTAGGGGCAGCCGGAATGTGCAGCTCGATGATTCGGCCCAGGGCTCTCGAATCTTCGGGGCCGACGAGGAGACTCTCATCGAGGGAGCGCAAGCGCTCGTCGATCTCTTCAAGGGTGATGGGGCGGGTCATGAAGACTCCTCCAGTGATATGGATGAGAGGCGCGCCCGTAGGCCGTCACGGCCGCGGAGCAAGAGCTGTTTGGCCGCGTTTTCGCTGCAGCCCATGATTCGGGCGACGTCGGCGATCGCAAGGTCGTCGCAGTAGCGCAGCCATAGCGCCGCGCGCTGGCGGGACGGCAGCCGTCGCATGGCGCCGACGAGCTCTGGGTCGATCTCAGAACGAAGGCCTTCAGGCGCGGGTGCATCCCAGCCGGCCGGGAGCGGCATCCACTCAGGTAGGCGCCGCCGGCTCAGGCGGTAGACGATCGAGAGAAACCAGGGTCGAAACTCACCGGTCCGCGTCGAGCGGTATCGCCATCCGCGGAGCGCAGCTTCCTGGACGATGTCCATGGCCTCGTCTGTGCTTCGTCCCAGCTGGCGCGCGAGCAAGAAGGCCGACCGGCTCACCTGCCTGAAAGCGGCCTCGAACTCCCGCGGATCGTCAGAGACGAGCGCGACTGGCGGGGTTCGGCCTGGATCGGCTGCTGCCTGGGCGATCACGCCTGTTAGACCTGTTTTCCCCCCGGAAGGTAACGTGCCGAGCAGGACTCGGGGCGGCGGCTAGAGCTTGGCCGGCTCCGGGGTGGCTTTGAGAAGCCCGTCGAGGACCCGGCGCAGCAGCTTCTTCAGCGTGGCCTGCTCTTCGGGGCTCAGCTCGCCAAGGATCTCCTCCTCGAGCCCTTCGCGTGCCTTCTCGGCTCGTGCGACCGCGGCTTTGCCCGATTCTGTGATCTCGACCAGGTGGCGCCGGCGATCGTGAGGGTCGCGCCGGCGGACTGACAAGCCGGCCGCTTCCAGCTCGTTCAACAGCAGAACCACCGCATTGGCGTCGACCAGCATCGCCGTCTCGAGCTCCTGCTGGGACACTGGGCCGTGGTCCTGGACGTAGCCCAGGGTCATGAACTGCTTAAGGCGCATGCCAAGGATCTCCTCCGTGGTGCGCCGATGCAGCGCCTTGGAGATCTGGGTGACCAGGGCTATCAGCCCCGCCCCGCTGCCTTTCTCCCTTTCCATCTTGGCCTCTTCTGATCCTAGCACTAGATGAGAACCATTCCCACTTTCCAGATAATCCATGCAATAAGGACGATAATGATCCTGTTATAGTGATCGTCACGAAGGCCGGTTCATCTGTGGAGGCATTATGAAAATTCATTCTTCGGCAATTCGACCCCCGACAAGCGACCTGCGGCGCTGGGTCGCCCTGGTCGTGGTCTGCCTCGGGCAGCTGATGATCGTCCTCGACTCGACGATCGTGAACGTCGCGCTGCCCGCGATCCAGCGGGACCTGCACTTCACGCAGGCCGACCTGACCTGGGTCGTGAACGCGTATCTGATCACCTATGGCAGCTTCCTGCTACTGGCCGGCCGCGCCGGCGACCTGATCGGCCGCAAGAAGGTCTTCCTCGCGGGAGTGATCGTCTTCACCGTCACCTCGGCGCTGACCGGGCTGGCCCGCGATCCTGCCACCCTGGTCGCCACACGGGCGCTGCAGGGGCTGGGTGGTGCGCTGTCGGCCGGCGTGATCATCGCCCTCATCGTCACGGGCTTTCCCAAGCCTCAGGAACGAGCCCAGGCGATGAGCGTCCTCACGTTCGTGGTCGCCGGAGGCGGCTCGCTCGGCCTGCTGGCCGGCGGATTGCTGACCCAGATGATCAACTGGCACTGGATCTTCTTCATCAACGTGCCCATCGGAGTCGGGACGATGCTGCTGGGCTGGTGGCTCATCGAGGAGAACGAGGGCATCGGCCTGAGCCAGGGCGTCGACATCGCGGGCTCTGTGCTGATCAGCGCAGCCTTGATGATCGGCGTCTACGCGATCGTGACCGCGGCCGGGCAAGGCTGGACCTCGGCGCACACAATCGGCTTCGGCGGGGCGGCGGTTGCACTGATTGCCGGATTCATCGTGGTGGAGTCGCGCGTGAAGAATCCGATCATGCCGTTGCGAATCCTCAGGCTCCGCTCGCTCACCGGCGCGAGCACCGCCCGCGCATTTCTCGTGGCCGGGATGTTCACGAACTTCTTCATCGGCGCCCTCTACCTCCAGCACATCAAGGGGTTCAGCGCGATCGGAATCGGGCTGGCGTTTCTGCCCTCGACGCTGGCGCTGGCGACGCTCTCGGTGGGTATCACGGCGCGGCTGATGGCACGCTTCGGTGCGAGGAGCCTGCTTGTCGTCGGTCTCTTGACGATCAGCTCAGCACTCATCCTTCTGTCTGGCGCTGACGAGCAGACGAGCTATTTCCCGAGGATCTTTGCCGCCTATCTATTGTTCGGGCTCGGGGCCGGCCTCTCGTTCATGCCGATCCTGACCATCTCGATGTCGGAAGTGCCCGCAGCCGATGCCGGCCTCGCATCAGGGTTCGGCAATCTGTCGATGCAGATGGGCGCATCGGTTGGGCTGGCCGCTTTGGGCACGATCTCGACCGACCACGCCAAATCACTGGTCGCGCAGGGCGCTTCCCTGTCGAGCGCGCTCACTGGCGGGTACCAGATCGCGTTCCTGCTGGCCGCCGCCTGCGTTGCGGCCGGCCTGCTCGTCGTCCTGCTGGTGCTCCGGTCGCCGAGCGCACCTCATATCCAGCGCGCGCCGCAGGAGGAGCGAGCGACGAGGCTGGAAGACGCCGCGTAACTGCATGAGGATCGAGGGCGCCGCCGTGAGGCGGCGTCCCTCAATCGATCAGGAGGTTCGTGGGACCAGATGCTCGTCCAGGAATCGCGTGATCCGTTCGTAGACGATCTGCTGGCTGTCGCGGCGAACGAAGCCGTGGCCCTCATCGCCCAGGGTGAGGTACTCAACCGGCCGTCCCAGCGTGCGCAGCCGATCGACCAGCTGGTCTGACTCCTCACGCGGGACGCGTGGGTCGTTGTCGCCTTGAATGACCAGCATCGGGCAGCGCACGTTTTCGACGTAGGTGATTGGAGAGCGCTGGATGAGCTTTTCGCGATCGGTGTCTAGATCGCCGATCCAGAGCTTGTTCCACCGGCGCCAGTTGGGCGGATCGTTCTCCAGCATCGTGACCAGGTTTACCGGACCAACCACATCCACGCCGCAGCACCAGAACTCTGGCAGCCGCGTGACACAGGTCAGAGTGGCGAAGCCTCCGTACGAGCCTCCGAACACGGCCAACCGATCGGGATCGAGCTCCCGATTCGTTTGCATCCACTGCGCCACCGAGCGCAGGTCGGCGAGGTCGACGCCACCCCAGTCCCTGTGGATGCGAGTCTGCCATGACTTGCCGTAGCCGGTGGAGCCATGGATGTTGGGCACGACTATCGCCACGCCCTTGGCGAGGAGCTCGAGCAGGATCGGGTCGTCCATCGAAGGTCGTGACTGGCCCTCGGGACCGCCGTGGATGACCAGCAATGCGGGCACTCGCGCCGCTCGACGTTCGGGGCGGTAGACGTAGCACGGGATGTCGCCCTCGGTACCCGGGATCCGGAGCGATTCGGGCCGAGGGCCGTACTGCGCGAGGGGTTCTCCCGTCACCAGCACGCGATCTTCGCCGCTCGCTAGGTCGAGGATTCGAATCTCCTCAGGACCAGCGAGCGGAAACAGCGTGTAGGCGGCCCGCGAGCCGTCTGCCGCGACGACCACGTCGCCGACCTGCCCATCAGTTACGCGCTCGCCCGTCGGCCCGCCTGCGAATCGCCAGCGAAGGCGCGAGTAGCCATCCTCGTTGACGCTCCACACCACACCGCGCCCGTCGGACGAAGCGGCCGCTATCTCGACGTCGGCGTCGGGCTTGTCGAACAGCTCGCGGCTGCCGCTGTGGAGGTCGAGCGCCTCGAGGTGCAGGAACTCGCTGCCGTGGTCGGTGATGGCGAGCATGCGACCGTCCGCGAGCCAGCCGGCCGGGACGTTCTGCATCTCGCCCTGGTGCGTGGTGACCTCTATGACCTCGCCCGATTCGTCCTCGACCGCGAGCAGGTCCTGGTCCGTGTTCTGCGTAACGCGCATCACGGCGAGCCAGCGGCCGTCTGGAGACCAGGAGCCGGCTACATGCCACGCCGGTCCGGACACGGCCAGGCGCTGGGCCTTGCTCCTGGCATCGACGATGGCGATGTCGACGTCAGCGGGCTCCCGAGCATTGGTGCCGATCGCGACGCGCTGTCCGTCCGGAGACGCCGCCCCACGCGACAGGTGGTGCTGCACACGATCACCTTCGCTGACCGCGAAATCTTCGACGCGCCCATCCTTGCGACGAACGTAGACCTGCCATTGCTCAGTGCCGCCGCGATGGGCTGTGCAGTAGAGCTCGCCCGATTGAGACCAGGAAAGGCCGTGCACCGATGCGCCTTCGATGTCGAACGCGCGCCGGAGCTCGCCACCGTCGACCGGGACCTCGCACACCACCGCCGGACCGTCTTTTCGAGAAGCGACCGCAAGCGTCCTGCCATCCGGCGACAGCGCGACCTGCGACGTCCCCGAATACCGCCGGACCGTGTGGTAGGGCGGATAGACGATCGGCGGCGGCGGGGCGGTGATCTTGGTCTTGTTGTCGGTCACCTTTCGGCCCTCCTGTTGTAGAACCGGCACGGAGGAGATTCCGCGGTGGTGTGGAAGTTCCAGTGACGGCACCAGGCGGTGCCATCGAACATGCGGCACGTGCCGCACGTCACCTTCGGGTGCTCGACCGGTGTCTTCTTCATATGGTGTTCCGGACGCTCGCCGGCAAACCCCGCCTTCACAACTTAAGTAGAACCCAATGTGGAGCAGTAGGCCGAATTCACTTCGGCCGTCCCTTATGCCTCATCCAAACGCTGCCCAGCGTGGTCGAGGAGAGGGGAGGGTCCGCGGCGGGGGACTGTTGTCCCCCCCGCGATTTTCACCTTCGGGTGCTCGACCGGTGTCTTCTTCATATGGTGTTCCGGACGCTCGCCGGCAAACCCCGCCTTCATAGCTGGGACCTAACCTCCCACAAGTCGGGGTAGAAACGCTTGCCGAGCGTGGTGCGCAGGTACTGGGCGCCGCTGCTGCCGCCGGTCCCGGTCTTGGAGCCTATCTGCCGCTCGACCATCAGCACATGCCGTGCACGCCAGTGCGCGAACGCCTCGTCGTGGTCGAGCAGCTCCTCGCACAGGTCGAACAGGTCGCCGTGGCGCTCACGATCGTGGAAGATCTCGAGGAGAGTCGGCGCACCGTGGCGATCGACCAGGGCGTGGAAGGCATCGGCGAGCGACGGCTCGTCGAGGCGCCGCTGCAGCCGCAGCATCTCCTCGGGGGTCGCCTCCAGCCGAGCGAGATACTTCGCGTCCTTCGACCCCGACAGGAATTCGATCTCTCGGAACTGGACCGATTGAAATCCGCTCGCGGGTGCGAGCTGCGAGCGGAAGGCGAGAAAATCCTGCGGCGACATCGTCTCCAGCACATCGATCTGCTCGACCAGCAGGCGCTCGATGACGTGCACGCGGCGAAGGTGGTGCCGTGCAAAGAAGAGGTCGTCTCGATCGATGTTCGCCCGCGCCGCCTCCAGCTCGTGCAGCACGACTTTGAACCAGAGCTCGTAGACCTGGTGGGCGACGATGAAAAGTAGCTCGTCGTGCTCGTGGCTGAGGCCGTCCTGGAGCGACAGGAGCTCGGGAATCTTGAGGTAAGTGCCGTAAGAAAGCTTGCGACCCTCCTCGCCGAAGCGGCTCCCCATCAGTGCTTGAAGTGGCGCCTGCCGGTCACCACCATAGCGATGCCGGCCGCGTCGGCCGCCGCTATCACCTCGTCGTCCTTCATCGAGCCGCCGGGCTGGATCGCCGCCGTGACGCCGGCGCGGATTCCCTCTTCCAGCCCATCGGGAAAAGGAAAGAAGGCGTCGGACGCCATCACCGAGCCCGCCGCCCGCTCACCCGCGCGGCGGACCGCGATCTGCACCGCTTCGACGCGCGACATCTGCCCGGCCCCAACCCCGATGGCGGCGCAGTCCTTGAAGAGAACAATCGCGTTCGACTTCACATGCTTCACGGCCGTCCATGCCAGCTCGAGCTGTTCCCACTCCTTCTCGGTGGGCTGCCGTTGCGACACTACGCTGCATGACGCGCGGTCGAAGCCGGCCCGGTCCCACTCCTGGACCAGGAAGCCGCCGGCGACGGTGCGCACGTCGTAGTCGAACAGCCCGCGGACTCCTTCCTGCGCGGCCAGCACGACCATGGTTTTGCGGCGGGCGAGCGTCTCGGTCGCCTCTTCGAGCACGGCGGGCGCGATGACCACGTGGGTCACGATCTGGACGATCAGCTCCGCGGTCGAACGGTCGAGCGGCCTGTTGACAGCGACCACGCCGCCGAACGCGGAGACCTTGTCGCACTCGTAGGCCATGCGATAAGCCGTGCTGATGTCATTCGCCACGGCCAGGCCGCACGGGTTCATGTGTTTGATGATCGCGGTGGCCGGCCGGGCGAAGTCGCTCACGAGCGCCAGCGCCGCGGCCGCGTCCTGGATGTTGTTGAAGCCCGGCTCCTTGCCCTGGAGCTGCTCCGCTCCACCAATCCCGCCCGGGTGCGGCCCGAAGCGGTAGAACGCCGCCCGCTGATGCTCGTTCTCGCCGTATTTGAGCGCTTCTGCCAGCTGGCCCGCGAAGGAAAGCTCGGGCGGAAAGCCCATGTCTTCTTCGGCGCGCAGGTACGCGGCGATCCACGAGTCGTACGCGGCCGTGTGCGCATAGGCCTCCGCGGCGAGCCGACGACGCGTAGCGAGATCCACGCCTGCGCCCTGCAGTGCCGCGAGCACCTCCGTGTACCGCTCGGGCCGCACCACGACAACCACGCCTTCATGGTTCTTGGCCGCGGCCCGAATCATCGCCGGACCACCTATGTCGATCTGCTCGATCGCAGCCTCGAAAGCGACCGCCGGCCGGCTCACGGTTTCCACGAACGGGTAGAGGTTGCAGCACAGCAGGTCGATGGTCTTGAGGCCGTGAGCGTCCAGGGCCGCCAGGTGCTCTGGCTTGTCCCGCCGCGCGAGCAGGCCCGCGTGCACCCCCGGGTGCAGGGTCTTGACGCGGCCGTCCATCATCTCGGGAAATCCGGTGAGGTCGGAGACCGGATGCGCATCGATGGCGGCATCCGAAAGTGCATTCAGCGTGTTGCCGGTCGCATAAAGCTCGTAACCGAGGCGCTGGAGACCCCGCGCGAACCCGGTCAGCCCGTTCTTGTCACTGACCGACAGCAGGGCTCTTGGCAAGTCTTGCCTCCAACAAGCGGATGGCCGTGGGGAGAATCCTGTGCTCGGCGTCGTGGATTCGCTCGCGCAGGCACTCCACCGTATCGCCTTTCAAGACCGGGACTCGCTCCTGGGCCAGGATCGGGCCGGCATCGAGGTCCTCGGTCACCAGGTGCACCGTCGCCCCAGTGACATCCACGCCGCTCTGCAGCGCCTGCTCGACCGCGTCCATGCCGCCTCCGAATTCGGGCAGCAGCGACGGGTGGACGTTGACGATGCGGCCTCGAAACGCTTCGAGGAACGGGCGAGTGTGGATGCGGTCATAGCCGGCGTCGACCACGAGCTCGACGCCATGGGCCATGAAGAAGTCACGCATTGCGATATCCCGCTCTTCCTCCGACTCAAAGCGCTTCAACGAAAGCTCGCCAAGTGGGATTTCTCGGTCGCGTGCAAACGTTGCGCCCCCGCAGGACGGACGGTTGGTCGCCACAGCCACCACCTCGAAGCCGCGCTCGACCAGGTTGCGGAGATTGGAGCCTTTACCAGACACCACGACCCCAAGTCTCATCGCCGGCTAGCTGATCACCACGCGCTCACTGGTTTTGTGCGCCACGACCTCGCCCACCACCTGAGCGCTGCGCGGCACCTCGTCTCGATCGACGACCAGGATCATCCCGAGCCCCATGTTGAAGGTGCCGAACATCTCGTCGTCGGCGATGCGGCCGCGCCT
Organism: Chloroflexota bacterium; assembly: GCA_005880315.1. GTDB lineage: Bacteria > Chloroflexota > Dormibacteria > Dormibacterales > Dormibacteraceae > UBA10449. The sequence goes on from VBHB01000079.1 coordinate 20,345, forward strand.
GCGAACCAGCTCGAAGATCGACGGTTCGACCCAGGAGCGCCGGCCCAGGCGAGCGCCCAGCCCTTCGGGCAGGCAGCGCGGCAGGTTGCCGTAGATGCCGCCGCCGGTGATATGGGCAGCCCCCTTCCAAGCGATCGAACCCAGCTCCTGGAGGTACGACCTGTGCGGCTCGAGCAGCTCCTCGCCGAGAGGGCGGCCGAGCTCCGAGTAAACACGGCTGAGGGGAACGCCCTCGAACACTTTGCGGACCAGCGAGAAGCCGTTGGTGTGTAGGCCGCTGGAGGGCAGCCCGATCAACAGGTCGCCGGCGCGGATCTCCTTCGGATCTCTCATGAGGCCGGGCGGGACCATGCCGACGATGAATCCCGCCAGGTCGTAGTCGCCGAGTGCGTACACGCCAGGCATCTCGGCCGTCTCGCCCCCGAGCAGCGCGCAGCCCGCCTCTCGGCACGCGATCGTAATGCCCTCGATCACCTGCGTGAACACTTGCGGATCGAGCTTGCCGGTGGCGAAGTAGTCGAGGAAGAACACGGGGCGCGCGCCGGCGGTCGCGATGTCGTTCACGCAGTGGTTGACGATGTCGACTCCGATGCCCTGATGAGACGAGGCGGCGATCGCCACCTTGATCTTGGTGCCGACGCCATCAGCGCTGGCCGCTAGGTGCCCGCCGCCGGGAAGCGCATACAGGCCCGCGAACGGGCCCACGCCTCGGACCACCTCTTCACCATGGGTGGCAGCGATCAGCGGCTTGACGCGCTCCAGCACCCGCTCGTAGGCCTCGATGTCGACGCCGGCCGCGGCGTACGACAGCCCTTCGCCCGCCATCAGGACTTGTGGATCAAAGAAGGGGATGGCGGCCCGGATACATGGTCCGACTTGGCCGGCATCTCGAACTGCATCTTGTCCATCTCGAGCTGCTGCGGCACCGGCACCGGGTACGAGCCGTCGAAACAGGCCCGGCAAAACTGGTCGGCCGTGCCCCGCCCGATCGCGCGCATCAATCCCGGTATGGACAGGTAGGTGAGGCTGTCGGCCCCAATGTGAGTTCGCACCTCTTCCACCGTGCGCCCCGAGGCGATCAGCTCTTTGGTCGAGCCGATATCCACGCCCATGAAGCAAGGGAATCGCATCGGCGGGCTGGAGATGCGCATATGGATCTCGCTGGCACCGGCGGACCGCAGTCTCTCGATGATTCGACGCGAGGTCGTGCCTCGAACGATGGAATCGTCGACCGCGATCACGCGCTTGCCCTTGATCGACCGCGGCAAGGCGTTGAGCTTGAGCATGACGCCCGCTTCGCGCAGGGTCTGGTCAGGCTGGATGAAGGTGCGGTTGATGTAGCGGCTCTTCATCAGGGCCTCCCGGAAAGGAATGCCGGCCGCCTCTGCATAGCCGATTGCAGCGGGCGTGCCTGAGTCAGGGAACGCGATGACCATGTCGGCATCGACCGGCGCCTCTTTCGCAAGCTCGTTGCCCATGCGAATGCGCGCCTCCTCCAGCTCGCAGTTCTTGAGGATGGAATCGGGGCGCGCAAAGTAGATGAACTCGAAGACGCACATTGCGTGCTTGCTCGAGGTTTGGAAAGCGAGGTTGTGCACGCCGTGCTCGTCCATCACCACCATCTCCCCGGGCTGCACCTCGCGCACGAAGGTCGCGTTGACGGTGTCGAGCGCACACGTTTCCGAGGCGATGACATGCGCCGGCTGACCGGGCAGCGGGATGAAGCCGATGCACAGGGGCCGGAATCCGAATGGGTCGCGCAGGGCGATGAGCTGCGTCGGCGTGATGATCCCGCACGAATATGCCCCCACCACGCGAGCGAATGTCTTGCGGATCACCTCTTCCCACGTGCGTCCGTGCGTGTGCTCGATGAGCCTCGCCATGACCTCGGTGTCGAGCGCCGACTCGAAGATTGCGCCCTCCTCTTCCAGTTGGCGGCGCAGCGCGTCCGCGTTCAGGAGGTTTCCGTTGTGCGCGATGGCTCCAGGTCCGAGCTGCGGGTGGTGGAAGGGCAGCGGATGGGCGTTCTCCGCGCGGCTCGAGCCGGTGGTCGAGTACCGCGTGTGTCCCAGCGCGATGATGGAGCCCTCACCCATGTCTCGGACCGTTTGCGGCGAGAACACCTGGGCGACCAGGCCCATGCCGCGATGCACGCGAACGGACTGGCCGTCCGACACCGCGATCCCCGCAGACTCCTGGCCTCGATGCTGCAGCGCGAACATTCCGAAATAGGTGATGTTGGCGACGTCCACCCCGCGGGCCGCGCAGATCCCGAATACCCCGCACATCAGTGACGCGATCCCGAGGTCCGCCGCAAGATTCGCGGCATCGGCGGCCGGAGCCAAGGAGACGACGAGCACGCGAGGGAGCGCATCGCGTAGATGCGGGACCGAGCGCGCGCAGGAGTCGACGCAGGCTTCAGCGCCTCTCTCGGGGTCCCCGCCGAATCGCAAGATTCGCCGGGGTGAGACGGCGCCCGGCCGCCTAGGCCGCGAAGATGCAAGGAACTTCGGGAGCGCGTCACTGGAGAAGACCTCCTTCCCACGCCTGCCGCATCTCCGTGAGCGACAGCCGGAACTGGCCTTCGAACTCCAGGATCTCGCCACCCGCCATGCCCAGCAGCGAGATTTCGACGTGGTGGCGGCGCGCCAGGTTCTGGAGGTCGGGCATCGCGCGTGATGGCGCGCTGACGATGAAGCGCCCGGGCGTCTCGCCAAAGAACGCGGCGTCGAGGCGAAGAGGCGCCTCGGGCCGCATCGCGGGACACCTCACGCCCAGGCCGCCGAGCATGCAGCACTCCGCGAGGGCGACGAGCATCCCTCCCTCGGCGCAGTCGTGCGCAGAGCGAAGCAGGCCGGACTTGGCCGCGGCCAGGATCAGGCGGTTGACGGCGCCCTCCCGCGCCAGGTCGAGCCCAGGCGGGCGACCGGCTACGGTTCCATGCTCGACCTTGAGGTACTCGCTGCCGCCGAGGTCGTTGTGGCTCGATCCCACCAGCAACACGAAGTCGCCCTCATGCTGCAATCCCGCCTCCAGGCGGTGGCCGTAGTCTTCGATGACGCCGATCATGCCGACCACCGGCGTGGGATGAATCGGAGACCGGCCTTCGGAATCGTTGTACAGGCTCACGTTGCCGCTGACGATCGGGACCTCGAGCGCTCTGCAGGCGGCCGCGAGGCCGGCGATGGTCTCCTCGAGCTCCCAGTAAACCTCGGGGCGGTCAGGATTGGCGAGGTTCAGGCAGTCGGTGACGGCGAGTGGCCGCGCTCCGGTCGCGACGATGTTGCGAGCCGCCTCCGCGACCGCGTGCTGCGCGCCGAGATTCGGATCGAGGTGGCAGTACCGGGCGTTGCAATCGGTGGTCATCGCCAGGCCGAGCCGCGTGCCCTTGATGCGCAGCAATGCCGCATCGCCGCCAGGCGGGACGACGGTCGAGTCGCCGACCATGTGGTCGTACCGGCGGAAGATCGGCCGGCGGCTGCAGAGGTTGGGGCTCGCGAGCAGACGCAGCAGGGTCTGGCCGCCGTCGACCAGCGGCGGCAGCGAGTCCAGGTGCAGCGCGGGCGGGGGCTCGGGCGAGATTCCCGCCAGCCTGCGCAAGGGTGCGCCGTCGGTGAGGAGGTCGATGGGCAGGCGCGCCACCACTTCGTCCCCATCGAAGACGGTCAGCTGGCCGTCGTCGGTGACGTCGCCTATGACCGCCGACGTCAGGTCCCAGGTCTGGAAGATCCGCTCCACCTCGGCCTCGCGGCCCCGCTGGACGACGACGAGCATCCGCTCCTGCGATTCCGAGAGCATCACGTCGTAAGGCGTCATGCCTTTTTCCCGCCGGGGCACCAACGACACGTCGATGCGTGCGCCCGCTCCCGGAACCCGGCCGGCACACTCGGCCACCGACGACGTGAGGCCCGCCGCGCCGAGGTCCTGCACCGCGACCACGGCGTCGGTGTGGCCGAGGTCCATGCACGCTTCGAGCAGGCACTTCTCGAGGAACGGGTTGCCGACCTGCACCGCGGGGCGGCGCTCTGAGCTGGATTCGTCGAGCTCGACCGAGGCGAATGAAGCGCCGTGAATGCCGTCCTTGCCGGTGTCGGCGCCGACCAGCATGAGGCTGTTACCGGTGCCCTCAGCCCGGGCGCGCATGAGCCGGTCGACGCGCACCAGCCCGACGCACATGGCGTTGACGATCGGGTTCTGCTCGTAGCACTCGTCGAAGTACACCTCTCCGCCCACCGTTGGGATCCCGATGCAGTTCCCGTAACCGCCGATACCGGCCACGACACCGTCGAAGTGCCGGCGGGATGCGGGCAGCGGGCCGAACCGCAGGGAGTCGAGGAGCGCGATCGGCCTCGCACCCATCGCGATGACATCGCGGATGATGCCGCCGACGCCGGTGGCGGCGCCCTGGTACGGCTCGATGGCGGAAGGATGGTTGTGAGACTCGATCTTGAACACTGCCGCCCAGCCGTGACCGATCTCCACCGCGCCGGCATTCTCGCCGGGCCCCTGCAGCACCGCCTCTCCGCTGGAGGGCAGCCGCCGCAGCAACGCCTTCGAGGTCTTGTACGAGCAGTGCTCGGACCACAGCACTCCGAGCATCCCCAGCTCGACCGCGTTCGGCGGCCGCCGGAGCTTCTCCACGATCACTCGGTACTCGTCGGGCACCAGCGCGACCTCCCTCAGCCTGCGAGCGTCCACCGTGTCCAGGCTCAAGAGACCAGCACCTTCATCGCATTGCCTGCGACCGAGCGGAAGAGCTTGACGCCGTCCGCGCCGCCCAGCTCGGGCTCCGAGCAGCGCTCCGGGTGCGGCATCATCCCGAGCACGTTGCCGCGCTTGTTGATGATGCCGGCGATGTTGTGCAGCGAGCCGTTGGGGTTGGCGCTCGGGAGGACACGGCCGCCGGGGTCGCAGTAGCGAAATACGACCTGTCCGTTCTGCTCCAGTCGCGAGAGCACCGCGGGTTCGGCGAAGTAGCTGCCTTCACCGTGGGAGATGGGCATGCGGATCACCTCACGCTCGGAGCAAGCGGACGTGAAAGGCAGGTCTTTGCGCTCGACCATCAGGTGCGTCCATTCGCAGCGGAATTCGAGTGAGGAGTTTCGAATGAGCGCCCCCGGCAGGAGCCCGGCTTCGCAGAGGATCTGGAACCCGTTGCAGATTCCCCAGACGAGCCCGCCGCGGTCGGCGAACTCTCCAATCGATTCCATCACAGGCGCAAATCGCGCGATCGCGCCCGTCCGGAGATAGTCGCCATATGCAAAGCCGCCCGGCAGGATCACGCAGTCGCAGCCCTTGAGATCGGCGTCCTTGTGCCACAGGTACTGAAGCTGCGCGCCGACCACCTGGTCGACGACCCAGCCGCAATCGCGGTCGGACCAGGTGCCGGGAAATACGACAACACCGAACTTCACCGGTGCTTGCCACCTTCATGGTCGAGCTCGAAATGGAAGTCCTCTATGACGTGGTTCGCCAGCAGCTGCCGGCACATCGCCTCCACGCGCTCGCGCGCCTCGTGCATGGTCTCGGCCTCCAGGCTCACCTCGATGTACTTACCGACGCGGACGTCCTCGACCTCGCGGAATCCCAGCGTCATCAGTCCCTGCTTCACAGTGAGGCCTTGCGGGTCGTTGACAACAGGCTTCGGCGTAACGATGACTCGAGCCGTAGCCTTCACGTTTCGTTCCGCGGTTTGGGTGGAAACAGAGGCTTGCCGACGAGGCGATGGTAGGCGGTCAGGTATCGCTCGCGCGTCTGCGCCACGATGTCGTCAGGAAGGCGAGGCGGCTCTGATTCCTTGTCCCAGCCCGAGCTCGTGAGCCAGTCGCGCACGAACTGTTTGTCGTAGGACTGGGGCGACGTGCCGATCTGATACGTCGCGGCCTCCCAGTAACGCGAGCTGTCGGGAGTCAGCGCCTCGTCGATCAAGACCAGGTCGTCGTCGATGAGACCGAACTCGAACTTGGTGTCCGCCAGGATGAGCCCACGGCGCTCGGCGAGCGTCGATGCGAATTTGTACAGCTCGAGGCTGGCATCGCGGAGCTTCGTTGCCAGCTCGTCCCCCAGCTCCTTCTTCAGCTGCGCGAAGGTGATGTTCTCGTCATGCCCGCTCTCGGCTTTCGTCGCGGGCGAGAAGGTTGGATACGCCATGCGCTCGCTCTCGCGGAGGCCTGGCGGCATCGGGTCGCCGGCGAGAGTGTGCGACTCCTGGTATTCCTTCCACGCGCTGCCCGCGAGGTAGCCTCGGACGACGCACTCGAAGTCGATGCGCTTTGCCCTGCGCACGATCATGAAGCGGCCGGCAAGCTCGTCGCGGCGGTCGCGGAGCGCAGCGGGAAGGTCGGGCACCATCCCCGACACGAGGTGGTTCTCCTGGAAGGAATGCGTCTGTGAGAACCAATAGATCGACAGCTGAGTGAGCACCTTGCCGCGGTCCGGAATGCCGTTGGGCAGGACGTGATCGAAAGCAGAGATGCGGTCGGTCGCGACCATGAGCAGCTGGTCCGGGCCTAGAACGTACGTATCGCGAACCTTGCCGCGAGAGAAGAGCTCGAGCGGAAGGTCGGTTTCGGTTACAGGCGGCCCCGCGATCATCGGGCGTTCACGATAGCGACCCAGCCAGTCGATGCTCAATCAACGGCGGACCCCCAGCCCGAGCCTTTCGTACGCGAGGTCGGTGTGCTCAAGGCCCGCCCAGGGATCGAAGACCTCATCCAGGCGCACACCGATACGCTTCATGACCTCAGCGTCTTTCTCGAGAACCTCGCGGAAGCCCGGCCCCTCATCGTCGAGCGCCTTCATCGCGGCCTTCTGTACCACCAGATACGCATCCTCACGTGACATGCCGCTGTCGAGAAGGGCAAGCATCACGCGCTGTGAGAACACAACGCCGCCTCCGAACTGGAGGTTGCGGAGCATGCGATCCGGCCTGACCTCGAGCCCCGTCAGCACCTTGGCCATTTCGAGCGCCATGTAGTCCACGGCGGCGCACGCGTCGGGAAAGATGATGCGCTCGGCTGAGGAGTGGCTGATGTCACGTTCGTGCCAGAGGCCGGTGTTTTCGAGGGCGGTGACGAGATGTCCGCGCACTACCCGCGCGAGCCCACACACGCGCTCTGTCATGACGGGGTTGCGCTTGTGCGGCATCGCCGAGCTGCCCTTCTGCTCTTTGCCGAAGGGCTCGAACGCCTCCCCGACCTCGCTTCGCTGCAAGTGGCGGATCTCGATGGCAATTCGCTCCAGCGTGCCCGCGGCCAGGGCGAGCGCCGACATGAAGCTCGCATGCCGATCCCGCGCCACGACCTGCGTCGAGATCGGGTCGGGCTTGAGGCCGAGCTCCGCGCAGACATACTCCTCGACACTGGGATCGACCGTCGCATGCGTGCCGACGGCGCCGCTGATGCGACCCACCGCGACCTCGTCCGTGGCGCGCTCGAGGCGGGTGATGGCGCGATCCAGCTCGGCGACCCAGCCCGCGACCTTGAAGCCGAATGTTGTGGGCTCAGCCACCACGCCGTGCGTGCGGCCGGCCATGAGCGTCTTGCGATGGCGCACCGCCAGCTCCGCGGCGGCCCCGCGCACGACGGCCAGGTCGCGAGCGATGATCTTGGAGGAGTCGATGAGCTGCACGGCCATCGCGTTGTCGTTGAGGTCCTGGCTGGTCATGCCGAGGTGCACGTAACGGGCCTCGGGCTGGCCGATCGACTCGTTGACGACAGTGAGGAAGGCGATCACGTCATGACCGACCCGGGCCTCGACCTGGGCGATCTTCGCCGCGTCGAAGGTGGCTTTGCGGATCTTGGGCAGGGCTGATTCAGGAACGCGGCCGAGCCTCGCCCAGGCCTCGGTCGCCAGGATTTCGATGCGCAAAAACAGCTCAAACCGGTGCTGGTCGGCCCAGACCGCCCGAATCGCAGGCGGAGAGTATCGCTCGATCAATAGAGGCGCCGGCTCCCAATGGACAATGGGGACAGGGCGATTATAACTGGCGCCATGCGAGCAGATGTTGTGGCTGCGTCAACCAAGGCTACAAGATGCTGTGGCACCGGAATGTGTCGTGAGACCAACCGACCCTCCCATCGATAATCGACAGCTAAATGCCGCCGAGCCCTCTTCTTTTCCCCTGTAACCAGTTCGAGCGACCCCTCGTTTGAAGGGGCGCAGGCTGGAGAGCCAGTGAGCGACCCGCTGCGGGACGACGAGCGAGAGCTTGTCGAACGCGCCAAGCGGGATCCCCGGCAGTTCGGGGCGCTCTACGACAGGCATTTTCAGCAGATCTACAGGTTCGTGTATTCAAGAGTGAGGGAGCAAACCGCGGCAGAAGACGTCACTTCGGAGATCTTCATGAAGGCTCTGAAGGCCATGCCCCGATACCAGGACACGGGGCGGCCTTTTGCTGCCTGGCTGTACCAGATCTCGGTCAACGCCATCGCCGACCGATATCGCACGTTGCGGCCGTCGTCTCCGCTCGACGACTTCCACGACCTTTCGATCGCTGAGCCACCGCTCGAAGAGCAGGCCGCGCACCGCGACGAGATCCGCCGCATCTGGGCCCTTGTCGAGGCGCTGCCCGTCCAGCAGAAAACAGCGCTGGTGCTCAAGTTCCAGGAGGACATGAAGATCGAGGACATCGCGGTTGCGATGGGCAAGACGCCCGGCGCCGTCAAGCTCCTCATCCACCGAGGCGTGAGCCGCTTGCGCGAAGAGGCTGACAGTTTGAGGCCCGCGGAATGAGCATGCAGCACGACCCCGACCTCGACGACGTCCTGCAGGACCAGGAGCTGCGGCACGTGGCCGATCTTTTGCGCGAGGCTCGAATGACGGAGGCTCCGCTCGACGACGCCTTCCGGTCCGCGCTGCGGCGCCAGCTCATGAACCAGGCCTGGGGCATGGGCGGAGGCGGCACGCCATGGTGGCGCAAGGTGTTTGGACCGACGGGCATGGTCTGGGCCACCGCCGCGGTGGGCGTGATCCTCATCGGCGTGGTGGTCGTCCTCACGGCGACCAACCAGCCCGGCCCCTCGGACCAGGTGGTCGTCACCAGCCCGATCTCCAACCAGAGCGCAGTCCGGCTGCAGCAGCCGATCCAGGTCACCTTCAACCAGCCGATGAATCATCCGTCCACCGAGGCCGCGGTACAGATAACGCCGGCCACCACGGTCGCCTTTTCGTGGCACGAGAACACCCTCTCCGTGACGCCGACGGCCGGAGACCTGGCGCCCAACACGCAATACCAGGTCACCATCGGTCCCGGCGCCAGGACGGCTTCCGGCCAGTCGCTCACCGCGCCGAAGACCATCACATTCGTCACGCAGCCGCCACCCGCGCCGTCTCCTTCCCCCAGTCCATCAGCGCGGCCGACCCCTGTTACAGCGCTCACCGGCCAGCACCTGCTCGCCAGCATCCCCGAGGGCATCACCACCGTGCTGTGGTCGCCCGACTCGTCCACGGTGTATTTCGTCACCGGCAAAGGCGCCCTCGAATCGGTACCGTTTGGGGGCGGCAGCCCGACCGTCATCGCCCCCGATGGCGTCACCTCAGTTGCCATCAACCCCGCGGGCGATCAGCTCGCGTACATTCGGAAGGCCAATATCGAGATCCTCGCGATCACCCCGGGGACGACGACAGAGGTCGTTCCCACCGCGGCGCCGGTGCTCGTCGGATGGACGACCGGCGGCGTGGAATGGGTCAGCGCCGACGGCGTCTACACCGTCGCCCCGGGCGGCCAGGGCAAGGTCGCCCCGTTGCCGGCGACCGGCACCGTCACCGCCATCTCGTTTGCGCCGGACGGCGTCCACCTCGCATACACGCAAGACCAATCGCTGAACGTGATGGACCTCGGCACGGGCAAGAGCACCGTCCTCGGGTTGCCTGGCGCGCACTTCCTGGGCTGGTCGTCTGACGGCACCGGCGTCATGTATTCGGGCGCGCAGGCGGTAGTGCTCGCCGACCTCGGCGGAAGGAACACCACCCCATTGCCGGCCGGTGAGCCGAGCTGGTCCTCGCAGGACGAGGTGCTCCTGGGCAGCGACGTCAACCTCTTCGTGATGCGGTCCGACGCATCGGGCCAGACCAAGCTCGCGGACGGGACTTTTCACCTGCCCGTCTGGGCGCCGAACGGCATCGCCTTCACTTACTTCCGGGGCGGCGAGCTGTTTGCAGCATCAGCGCCCGCACCCGCGCCTCCGGCGACCGCACCGCTCGCCGCGGCCACGTCGGTCGTAAACGCATTCATGAAGGCCCGCAAAGACAACCCCGACCGCGCGAACGCCTACCTGGACGACAACGGCAGAAAGGCATACTCGAGCGCGACAGGCGGCCTGAACCTACAGGTGACGGGTGACCCCAGCTTCTCGCGCTTCTACCTGCTCACCGGTCAGCTCACCGGAAGCCACCCTGACACCGCCCAGTTCGTGGTCAGGATCGTCCTTGCGCACAACAATCTCGATGTCAAGACTTTCGAGGAGACGCTCACGCTGGTGCGCACGCAGGGAAGCCAGCAGTTTCTGGTCGACCAGGCCGCGGCCGGATCCGTCCTGACCCTCGGCTCCACCGCCGAGGTCGTCAGCGTCGACGTCACCGCGACCTCCGTCAAGGTCACATTCGACAGCGACCTCAAGCCGGAAACGGTGACGGCAGGTGTGATCATCCTGGACAGCAAGGGCAAGCAGATCGGCAACGCTCCCTCCTACGCCAAGCGCACGGTGACCATCGACGGCCTCGACCTCAAGTCGGGCAAGAGCTACAAGCTCGTGGTGCTCTCGACAGTCCAGGACGTGAGTGGCAACAACATCGCCGCCGAGTACGACCTCACCTTCGAGGGTCCGGGCGACAAGAGTGGCGACAGGCACAAAGACACCAGCCCATCGCCGAGCCCGCAGCCCTCGCCGAGCGCGACTCCCTCGAGCTAGATCAGCTTGAGGGCGCGGGCGGCCCGCAGGAGGGACGTGACCGAACCCGAGTGGGCGATGCCCCCATCGAGCGCGGACTGGAGTGCGTTGGCGAACGGCATCCGCATCACCTCCATGTCCTGCTCGTAGGCTTCCGGGTTGCGTTCAGACTCGGTGATGCCCTCTGCCATGAACATGTGAGCCCGCCCGGTGAGGAAGGCGGCGCCGTGCACGACCCCGAGCGACGTGAAGCGCGTGGCGATGAGCCCCGTCTCCTCCGCCAGCTCGCGCCGCGCGCAGGTCATCGGGTCCTCGCCCTCGTCGAAAGTTCCGGCCGGCACCTCCCACGACGATTCCTCCCACGCGTGACGCCACTGGCGGACCAGCATGGTGTCACCGTTGTCGAAGTAGGGCACGACGAAAGCCGAGTCAGGGTTGGTCACCACGGTATAGACGGCATGGGCGCCATCAGGAAACCGAATGTCGTCCTCCCGAATGACGAACGGGCCAGAGCGGCCAGCCACCTTAGAGCTCACGACCTCAAACGGCCGCCCGCGGGCGGGATGCGATAGCTCGCTCAGGTGGTTCTGTGAACGACAGCGGCGACCGCCGCTGCCGCGGCGGCGACATGGCGAGGGTCAGGACCATAGTCGAATGGGGATACCTCGCCGGCGAGCTGCTTTGCCTTGTCGACCAGCTCGGGATGGTCGTCGATGAAGCGCGTGCTCAGATTTCCGGACCGGAAGTCGGCGCTGTCGAGGATCGCGCGGTGGTAGCTGATCGTGGTCGCCGGCCCGACCACCACGAACTCGCGCAGTGCGCGGCGCGCGCGCGCGATCGCCTCCGCGCGATCGGCGCCGTGCACGATGAGCTTGGCCACGAGGGAGTCGTAATTGGGCGGCACGTCCGAGCTCGGGCCGAATCCGGAGTCGACGCGAACGCCAGGTCCGGCCGGGGCGACCCACCGCGCGATTCGCTTGGGGTTGGGCATGAACTTCCGCACCGGATCTTCGGCGTTAATACGCATCTCGATCGCATGGCCCGTCCACGTGACGTCCTGCTGCGTGAACCCCAGGGGCAAACCGGCGGCGACCTTGATCTGCTCCTTGACCAGGTCGATGCCGGTGACCGCCTCGGTGATCGGGTGCTCGACCTGGAGCCTTGCGTTGACCTCGAGGAAATAGAAGTCCCCTTCGCTGAAGATGAACTCCACGGTGCCCGCATTCTCGTAACCTGCGGCCCGCGCCGCCTTCAATGCGGCTTCGCCCATCGCCGATCGAATCTCCGGCGTGACGGCAGGAGATGGCGTCTCTTCCATGATCTTCTGGTGGCGGCGCTGGATCGAGCATTCGCGCTCGCCGAGATGCACTGCGTTGCCATGGCTGTCGCACATCACCTGGATCTCGATGTGCCGCGGCTTGCGCACGTAGCGCTCGATGTAGATGGTCGGATCCCCGAAGGCTGAGCGCGCCGCCTGTGCGCTGCTCTCGATGGCGGCCTCGAGCTCATCTTCCGACTCCACCACTTTCATGCCGATGCCACCACCGCCGCCGGAGGGTTTGATCATCACCGGCAGGCCTATCTCCCTCGCCGCCGCCAGAGCGGCGGCCGGGTCGGTGATGGCGCCGCTGCCCGGCGTCACCGGCACGCCGTTCTCGACCGCGAGCTTGCGGGCCGCAAGTTTCGAGCCGAGGGCACGCATGGCTGAGCCCGAGGGCCCGATGAACTTGATCCCGGCCGCATCGCATGCGTCTGGAAACGGGGCTTTCTCCGAGAGGAATCCGTAACCGGGGTGGATCGCCTCCGCGCCACAGTCGTGCGCGACCTTCACGATGCGGTCGAGCTGCAGGTAGGAATCGGAAGGCGCTGCACCGCCGATGTGGTGAGCCTCATCCGCGTAGCGCATGTGAATCGCGTTGCGGTCCGCGTCCGAATAGACGGCCGCGGTCGCGATCCCGAGCTCGCGGCACGCACGCATGACGCGGATTGCGATCTCGCCACGATTGGCGATCAGAACTTTCTTAAAAAGCTTGTGCTTCATCCCACCGCAAGCAGAGGTTGCGAAGGGCTGACGACCTCACCCTCCTTGACGTAAACGTCACGCACCGTGCCCGCAACCGTGGTCACGATATCGTTCTGCATCTTCATCGCCTCGAGCACCGCCACGACGTCCCCGAGCTTGACTGCGTCACCTGGCTTGACGGGGATCTTCACGATGAGCCCCTGCATCGGCGCGATCACCGTGCCTTCACTTGACCTCGTCGGAGGTGGGCTCGTCGACGCCTCGGCCGGGGCGGTGGCAGCGCCCGTCCCCGACATCATGGTCATACCCGCGCCGCTGACACGGACCTTGAACACCTCGCCCTCCACCTCGACCTCGAACTCGGCAGTGGTCGACGCGGGGGGTGGGTCGGGATTCGAGTGGGCGGGCTCAGCAACCGCGGCTCGCGCAGGCGCCGGCGGGTCGGCCGCGCTCACCGCGGCCGGGCGCTTCTTCTCCTCCGCCGTCCGGGCAGGTTCGCGCAAGTAGTCGATGGCGAGGTTCGGAAACAACAACTGTATGAGCACAGAGTCGTCGCTGGTGTCGAGATTCATCTTCCTGAGCTGCTGACGCGCCGCCTCGACCTGCGGCTCGAGCAGATCCGCCGGCCGGATCGTTATCGGCTCCTCGCGTCCCAGGACCAGCCGGCGCAGCTCGTGGTCGGCCGGCACGGGCGGGCGTCCGTACAGGCCCTGCAGGTAATCCTTCAGCTCCTGCGTCACGGTCGCATACCGCTCGCCGCCGATGATGTTGTACACGGCCTGGGTGGCGATCATCTGGCGGAGCGGCGCGACCAGCGGCGGGTAACCGAGCTCCTTCCGCACTCGGCTGACCTCTTCGAGCACCTCATCGGTGCGGGCTTCGGCGCCATGTGCGTCCAGCTGTCGGTGGATGTCCTCCAGCGTGGCGCCGGGCATGTGATAGCGAAGGATGCTGGCGTCGACGCGGTCGGCCACGGGGCTGAGGTCGTCGATGTGCTCGCGCTTCAGGGCCTCGACGTCCGCCTGGACGTCCCACATCGCATTCAGGTTCAGCGCGGTGTCGTATTCACCGCCCTCCAGCGCCGCCACGACGCTCTCGGCAGCAGGCTGCGACGTCCCCCAGGCGAGCGGTGACATGGCGACGTCGAGGATGTCGGCGCCCGCTTCGACCGCGGCCATGTACGCCATCGGTGCCATCCCGCTCGAGCAGTGCGAATGGACGTCGATCGGCAAATTCACGACCTGCTTCAGCGCCGTGACGAGCTCCCAGGTCGCCTGCGGGCTCAGCAGCCCTGATGTGTCCTTGATCACGATCTCGTGGCAACCCATGTCGATCAGGCCCTTGGCAAGCGAGCACCACAGCTCGATGCTGTGCGCCGGCGACACTGCATAGCACAGAGCGCCCTGCACCTTCTTCTTCGCCTTCAGCGCCGCTCCGATCGCGGCCTCCATGTTGCGCAGGTCGTTGAGCGGATCGAAGACGCGGAATACATCGATGCCCTGCTTGGCCGAGTGCTTGATGAAGAGCTCGACGACGTCGTCGGCGAAGTTGCGATTCGCGACCAGGTTCTGGCCTCGGATCAGAGCCTGTATCGGCGTGTTGGGCGTCGCCTTGTGCAGCTTGCGCAAATACGCCCATGGATCCTCGCGGCGCCGCACCTGAGTTTCGAAGGTGGCGCCGCCGAATGCTTCCATGGCGACGAAGCCGAGCCGATCCATCTTGGCCGCGACGGGGACGATCTCGTCGCCGCGTAAGTGGCCGCCGAGCAGTGATTGCTGTGCGTCGCGGAAAGTCGTGTCGAGCAGGTGGACGTGAGCCGCTTTCTTTGCCATCAGGTCGCGAGGGCCGTCCGCTTCTCGTGATGGTGCTGGGCGATCGCGGCGTCGGTGATCCCAATGATGCGGGCGGCAAGCCAGGCGGCGTTCTTGGCGCCCGCCTCACCGATCGCAACCGTGGCGACCGGGATTCCGGCCGGCATCTGCACGATCGAGTACAGGGAGTCGACGCCACCAAGATGCTGCGTGGGCACGGGAACGCCGATCACCGGCAGATCGGTCCAGGCGGCGACCACACCCGGAAGGTGTGCGGCACCGCCCGCCGCCGCGATCACGACCTTGAGCCCGCGATCTCGCGCCGAGGTCGCCCATTCCATGACGCCTTTGGGGTTGCGGTGTGCCGAACAGACCTTCAGCTCGTGCGTCAATTCCAGCTCGTCGAGAACTTTGACGCACGACTCCATCAGCGGCAGGTCTGACTTGGAGCCGAGGATGATGCCAACGACAGGCTGCACTAAAACGGCCTCCCCTAGGATTACTAGACGGCTTCCACAGCAATATCGCTCCGGAAAAAAGCCCCCTGGAATCGTACCTGCCGGGCCCCGGCGAGCGCCTTCTCGCGGGCTTCGGCGACGGTGTCGCCCAACGCGACCGAAGTCACCACCCGGCCGCCGTCCGTGACGAGCCCGCGGCCGGGCTCGAACTTGGTCGCCGCGTGAAAGATCTGCACACCTCGTGGCATCTCGGCGAGGCCGTGGATCGGAAAGCCGCTTTTCACCAGGGCGTCGTCGGGGTAGTTCGCCGACGCCACCACCACTCCTACCGCGGCCCGCGGGCTCCAGGTCGGGTCTGGGAGGCCGGCCAGGGTACCCTTCGCCGCCGCCAAGGCGAGGGTGACGAAGTCCGAATCCAGGCGTGGCAAGACGACCTGAGCCTCGGGGTCGCCGAAGCGGGCGTTGAACTCGAGGGTGCGGATGCCGGACGGCGTGAGCATCAGCCCTGCGTACAGGACGCCTCGAAATTCATCGCCTGAATTCGCCAGCTCGCGCACCGCGGGCTTGAGCACCTTTTCCAGGACCTCGTCCAGCATCGCTCCGTCGACACCGGCCGGCGGCGAGTAGGCTCCCATGCCCCCCGTGTTGGGACCCTGGTCGCCATCGTGCGCACGCTTGAAATCTCTTGCCGGGGCAAGGGCGATGACGTCGGTGCCGTCAGTGATACGAGCATCGCGTCGATGGCCTCGTTAGCTTCCTTCACATTCGAGCAGACGATCACGCCCTTGCCGCGCGCGAGCCCGTCGGCCTTGACAGCGACACGCCCATCGTGGTCGCGCGCCCATGCACGGGCAGGTTCCGGTTCTGTGAACACGCCGAAATCGGCGGTCGGGATGCCCGCCCGGACCATCAGGTGCTTGGCGAACGACTTGCTCGACTCGATGCGCCCGGCCCCGCGGTTGGGACCAAACACGTTGAATCCTGCCTTGCGCAGCGCATCGCCGACCCCCGCCTCGACGGCGGCTTCCGGCCCGAGGACGACGAGTCCCAAGCGCTCACGCTTTGCGAACTCGACGATCCGCACCACGTCCGCGGCGCCGATGGAGACATTGCGAGCCATGCCGCCGGTGCCGCCGTTGCCGGGCGCGCAGTACACACGCTCGACGAGATCCGACTGCACGCATTTCCACACGAGCGCGTGCTCGCGAGCCCCAGACCCCACCACGAGCACCTTCATCGACTGTGCTCGCAAAACGCACGTTTGACGCCAGCGGTGCGCAATCCCCGCGGTAGTACGGCACGTTTGGCGTCACACGTGCCGAATTTCGCAACGACACCGGACGCGGATCTTATGAGTGCGCCTACTCCCACTCGATGGTGCCGGGTGGTTTCGACGTGATATCGAACACGACCCGGTTGACGCCCTTCACCTCGTTGACGATGCGGTTGCTGATTCGCGCGAGCACCTCATAAGGCACACGGGCCCAGTCCGCGGTCATCGCATCCTCGCTGGTGACCACCCGAATCGCGACCACGTTCGCGTAGGTCCGGTAGTCGCCCATCACGCCGACCGTGGACAGCGGGGTAAGGACCGCGAACGACTGCCACACCTGCCGGTACAGGCCGAAGTGCTTGATCTCGTCGACGACGACCCAGTCGGCGTTGCGAAGGATCTCCAGGCGTTCGGCGGTGACCTCGCCAAGGCATCTGATCGACAGGCCCGGGCCCGGGAACGGCTGCCGGTACACCATCTCCTCCGGCATCCCGAGCTCGACACCGACGGCGCGCACCTCGTCCTTGAACAGGTAGCGCAGCGGCTCGATGAGCTGGAAACGTAAGCCTGGGGGCAGCCCACCGACGTTGTGATGGGTCTTGATCTTTGCCGCGGTCGACGACACATCGGGAGCCGTCGACTCGATGACGTCGGGGTAGAGCGTGCCCTGAGCTAGAAAGTCGATGTGTCCCAGACTTGTCGCCTCGGCCTCGAAAACCGAGATGAACTCGCGGCCGACCACGCGTCGCTTTTCCTCGGGATCGATGACCCCTCTCAGCGCATCCAGGAAGCGCGCGGTGGCATCGACGTAGCGGATGTTCATGTCGAGGTTGCCGTGCATCACGGCGAGCACGCGCTCGGGCTCCTCCTTGCGCAGGAGGCCGTTGTTCACGAACACGCATGTGAGCTGGTCGCCTACAGCCTTGTGGACGAGCGTCGCGGCCACGGCAGAGTCCACGCCCCCGGAAAGGGCGCAGATCACGCGACCATCGCCGACCTGGGCGCGAATGCTCTCGACCGCGTCGGCGATGAACGAACCCGCGGTCCACGATGGCTGGCAGCCGCAAACACGAAACAGGAAGTTGCGGAGCACCTCGCGCCCGCTGGGGGTGTGGACCACCTCAGGGTGGAACTGGATGCCATAGATCCCGTTGCCGTCGGTGAAGGCAGCGAACGGAGAGTTCCCACTGGAGGCGAGGCCGCGGAAACCGGGAGGCATCTGCGTGACCGCGTCGCCGTGGCTCATCCAGACCGGCAGCTCACCGTTGAGTCCCTCGAACAGGCCGGCCTTTTCGCTCACCGCCACCAGGGCGGGGCCATACTCGTGCGCCCGACCGGCGTCGACCTTGCCACCGAGGTGATGAGCGATCAGCTGCATGCCGTAGCAGATGCCGAGCACGGGGATGCCGGCCTTCAGCGCCTGCGGGTCGACCTGCGGTGCGCCCTTGTCGTAAACGCTGGCAGGACCACCGCTCAAGATCAACCCGGCGGGATTGCGTTCCTTCAGCACCGACCAGGGTGTCGTGCCGGGCACGAGCTCGCAGTAGACCTTCGCCTCCCGCACACGGCGCGCGATCAACTGGCTGAACTGCGAACCGTAGTCGAGGATGAGGACCGTCTGTTGGTCGGTGGCTGGCCTGGTCTCCTCACGGTGGCGCGGAGCCAGAGCAGACCGCGCCAACCTACTTGCCCATACCTACGTGCTGTGACTGTTGGAGCGACTTGCCCTCGGATGTGATCGCCGGGGCGATGACCATCTCGACATGCTGGAACTCCGGGATGTCATGGGCGCCGCAGACCCCGAGCGCGGATCGCAGCGCTCCCGCGAAATTTTGACTGCCATCGTCGACCCGGGCCGGGCCGAGCAGGATCTCTCGCAGCGTCGCCTTGGTACCCACCTGCACTCGAGTGCCGCGTGGAAGGTTGGGATCCGGCGTCGCCATGCCCCAGTTGTAACCCTTCGAAGCCGACTCCTCAGCGCCGGCCAGCGGCGTCCCGATCATCACCGCGTCTGCGCCCGAAGCGAATGCCTTGCAGACGTCGGCGCCGATGCGCATGCCGCCGTCGGTGATCACGGCGACGCGCATGCCGCCGCGACGCATGTGCTCGTCACGTGCGGCGGCCACGTCGGCAGTGGCGGTGACCTGGGGCACGCCCACTCCAAGCACTCCCCGCGTCGTGCAGGCAGCGCCGGGTCCCACGCCTACGAGGATCCCGGCGATCCCAGAGTCCATTAGCTCGAGCGCGGTCTCGTAGTGAACGCAGTTACCGACGATCACAGGGATGTCGCAGGCGCGCACCAGTGCGTCGAATGCAAGCTGGTGATAGGACTTCGACGAATGGCGCGCCGTGAGCACCGTGCCCTGGACTACGAGGACATCGGCCCCCGCGGACTGCACCAGCTCAGCACGCTCCTCGGCCCGAGCGGGCACCGTCGAGACCGCACATGGGACACCGGCGGCCTTGATCGTCTTGATGCGCTCGGTGATCAGCTGTGGCTTGACCGGCTCGCGGTACACCTCTTTGAGGATCGCGTTGACGCTCGCCTTGTCGGCGGCGGCGATGCGCTCGATGATCGGCTTCGAGTCTGCGTATCTGGTGTGGACACCGTCGAGGTTGAGGACGGCGATGCCCCCAAGCCTACCCATCGCGATTGCGAAATCGACGTCCACGACTCCGTCCATCGCCGCGCCCCACACGGGGATCTCCAGCCGAAAGTGATCGCCCATCGCAAACGAGATGTCGACCTCGTCCGGATTGAGCGTGACTCCACCAGGGACCAGTGCGACCTCGTCGAAACCGTAGGCACGTCGCGCGCGCCGCCCGATCCCGATCTCGAGGCCAGACTGCTCCCGGGTCACTGTGTCACGGGTTGCGAGCCGGCTCTGATTCAGGCTGTGTTTACTCCAATGGCGGCGGGGTTCGATGAATTATATGAGATTGGTGACTTTCCCACCAACCAGGTCCGGGCGTGGGCGCAGCGCCGGGTGGGGGGACTCACCAACCAATATCCTTAACGTGATGTACCGGACCCTCGAGTACCTGCGGGGCATCTCCGACTCCGATGTCCGCCGGCTTCGCGCAGCTGGCATCAACCACACCAACCAGCTCGTCCACAAGACGTCCCTCGAGGTCGACCGCAAGCGCTTGTCCAAGCGCACGGGAATCTCTACTGAACGCCTGCTCGAGTTCGCGCACCAATGCATGCTCATGGAGATCTCCGGCATGGAGCGCCATCTGCAGGCCGTTCGGAGGTTCGGTGTCGAGACCATCAAGGACCTGAGGGCGCAGGATGCGGACGACCTCCACCGCAAGCTCATCGATGCGGTGGGGCTGGCGGGCGCGCCGCGGCGATCGGACGTTCAGTACTGGATCAGCCAGGCGAGCGCGCTCGACATCATCGAAGAACCCGAACCTACGCCGGCGATTCCAGTGGTGAAGTAGAAGGGCTTAAGCGCCACTTCAGATTCGGCCCGCCGAAATCATGGCGGCCCGTCAAATTTCGTATTCGAATTCGCGAAAGTCGGAATCTTGCGTGCAAGCCTAAAGACCGCTGGTTCGTTAAGCGTGTCGAGAGGAATGGTTCACCGGATACGCGCAACCTTTCGCGCGCTCTGGCGATGGAGGCGTTCCCAGCGCAGCCAAGCGCTGGTCGAGTTCTCCATGGTCGCGCCGATCTTTCTGTTCGTGATTTTCTCTGCCATCGATATCAGCCGGCTGATGTACGCCTACACCGCGATCTCGTCGGCGGCTCGCGACGGCGCCCGCACGGCCTCGCTGAACGGCTCCCTTTACAGCGACTGCCCGATCATCAAGGAGGTCGAGCTGGTGGGCCAAGGCTTTCCGGTCAGGATGGACCCAAACTCGCTCGTCGGCGATTCCGATCCCAACAACCCGTCTGGCCCGCTCCAGCCGAGCACGCCTCCACCAAACGTGGGGTATGCGTATATCTGGCCCGCTGTCGCGACCGCCAATCCGCCAGAGGCCAACTGCACGGCGACGACCCAGCGCGCCATCTCGCCAACTGTGAAACACGTCGCTGTTGAGGTCCAGTACCACTTCGTCCCATTGCTTCCATTGGTCAACCAGTTCACGTCCAAGGTGATCATCAAGACGATTTCCGTGGTGACCGAGGAATGATCTGGTGCGTCGGCGATCGCAAGCGGCAGAGCGGTCAGGTGCTGCCCATCGCGGCCGCCGCGTTCGTGGTCATGAGCGCGCTTGCCGGCCTGGCTGTCGACGCGAGCCGCGACTACCTCGTCAAGCGCAATGCTCAGAACGCTGCTGACCTGTCGGTCATCGCAGCGGCGAAGCAGATGACGATATTCGGCAACCTCAACGCGCCGGTCGCCTCGGGCTCCTCCACTTTGGTCGCGGCCCATGACTTCGCGGCAAGCAACGGTTTCTCAACCCTTTACTCAACGGGATGCGACTCGACCGGACCGTCGTCGTTCAAGACCACCTGGTTCGACGCGGCTGGGGTGCCCTGCGCCGCCACCAACGGTTTCACCAACAAGGTGACGGTGAACTCGCCCCCGGTCGACTTGCCCGGATCCCCCGTCCCACTATCGTGCCAGGGCGCCAGCGCGTTCTCGTGCGTGCAGGTTGTGATCACGACTCGCGTCAGCGAGATGTTCACCTCGATCTTGGGGATTCCATACGCCTATGTGACTGCCGGGGGCAGCGCACAGGCCACCCTGCCGGCCTCATCCTTCGATGCTCCTCCGCCGAACGCATTGACCATCTACCAACCCCAGCTCGGCTGCGACAAGACCAAGCAGCAGTGCTTCGACGAGACCAAGCCGGTGGCTCGGGCCCTGCTGTCCTGCTCCGGGGGCACCAACAACTGTCCGACCTTCTGGGTCAGGCAGGGCACCGCGCCGAAGATCTACGGCTACGACGGGGCTCTGCTGACCCCGCCCGGCGATTACACCGCTCTGCGATCGAATGGCGACATGGTCATCCAGGACCGCACGACCATCTGCGATCCATACAACGGCCTGACTTGCTCGCCGAATGTCGCCGTCGGCTCGGCAGGCTTCTCGGTTCCGGGGGGCACCAAGCTCTATTGCTCGAAGATCGGCGGCGGGGGCAGCAGCTCGATACCCTGCACGACGACCGGGCAGTCGAGCCTCAACGAGATCGACTCCAACAAGGCCGCCTGGCTTTACCCGAGCTACTGGTACCCGACCGTGGACACCAGCGGCTTGAAGGATTGCGGATCCCTGATTCTCAATGGCCAAAAGATGTACGGCCCTTGCGCGAACGCTTCCGAGCCGTACCTCATCGGCTCCGGAATCTACGACTACATCGTCATCAACCACGGGAACTACGAGTTCGACTCAGGCCTGTACGACATCACCGGAGTCGCTCCGGTCAACACCCTCACCGGTGCGGGTTACAACGCCAACGGGATCGACCACAGCCGGGAAGGGGCCGCGGACTTCGACCTCTGCACTGGCGGCCTACCCAACTCGTGCCCAAGCCTCACGGCGGCCGTATGGCTCGGACACGGCGGCGGGAGCTACACCGCATATTCGGGTCCGGTGCCGGGTTCGTGCACGAGCGGCGTGGCGGGCAGTGGTGGCGGTGGCGGTGATGCGACCGTCATCAGCGGCAGCGGAGTGGTGTTCCGTCTCGAGACTGGCGGCTTCGTCAGCACCAACGAGGTCACCGGCCTCTCACTCGCCGGAGCAGGCGTCGGCTCCGTGGCAGCGGTGAACGGCTCACCCCTTCTCTTCGACATGGAGAACAGCTCGTTCATCCACCTGGACGCTTCCCAGCCCGGAGCGGGCGTGCCGCCCAACACCACCAGCGGAATCATCTACCAGTCGCCCAACGCCACAGGTGGCGGCGTCGAGTTCGACCCGAGCATGGCGGGCTTCAACGTCAGCGGCCAGGAGCTGCCCGCGCTCCAGGGCCAGATCCTCGCTTACACAGCGACAATCTTCGGCCAGTCAGGCGGCACGATGGACTTCACCAACGGCTATGGAGGCGGCTCGGTGCCCGGCATCGGGACCAGTGGCCGCAATGAGAACTCGATCATCACCAGCGTGACGCTTAGGGCAGGCGCCCCGGGCTATTCGGTTCTGACGGTCGACTACTCGGACGAATGGATGATGGACGCGTACGACGTGTACGCGAAGATCAACAACGGCAGCCCGCAGTTCTTCTCGCAAGGCATCTGGACCACCGCTCCGGGCCCCGGCAGCCCGCTGCCCCCGCCGGGCAACAACCCCGGCGACGCCTTCCCCGCCTATCCGAGCTCCAGCACGCCCGGCTCCTACAGCATCATCAGCGGAACCGACTGGTTGTTCACCGTGCCCGGTGGGAGCGGCGCCACGATCGAATCGCAGGGCAGCTGGGCCTGGGGTCACCAGAACACGATCCCGGGCGCAACCACTGCCGGCTACACCGCCAAGCTCATCTACACGTTCCCGAACCCGGCCGGCAACTACCTCAGCGTCACGCTGTTCCTCCTCGATGGCGACCGCTGCGGTGACTACGCCTACGCGAGTTACACCTTCAGGAGCACGGGCGGTCCCGGTCCGGGGCAGCAGAGCATCGGATCGGTGTCCCTGGTCCAGTGAGCGAAAGCAGGCGCGGATCGCGCCGATCACGCCGTGATCTCGGCCAGGCCCTGGTTGAGTTCACGCTCATCACGCCGGTCCTGATCCTTTTCGTGCTGCTGACGGTCGATGTGAGCCGAGCTTTCTGGGAATCGATCGACGCCGCCGGAGCCGCGAGAGCCGGAGCCCGGATGGGAGTCATCTCCGACACCAGCGACATAGGCGAAGCGACGCGTGATGAACCCAACAGTGGCATCCCCAACACGCTCGCCGCCTGGGGGGCGGTGGGTCCGGGGACCGCGCAGGGAACATGCACAACTGCGACCCAGGTCTGTGGCGATCCCAACGGCTGCGCCCCCAGCTCCTTCAGCGGCAGCCAGATCGCATGCTTCGCTATCCGGACCTGCACCCTGTCCTCGGGCAGCGACCTCGGCAGCTGCACGAGCTATGGGGCGTGGGGTTACCGGCCGGTGGCCGGCGGGCACGGGCTGCAGGTCGTCGTCAAGGTCAAGTTTCCCCCCGTCACTCCGGCACTTTCGCTGCTGATACCTGGGGGCAGCCTCTTCCTGACGCAAACAACTTTCGGAGACGAGCTCTACTTCTAGCTCCAGCCCGTTCTCTCTTTGAGCCACGCGAGCGTGATCGCACCCTGAGCGGCCTGGAAAGCCCTCACCGTGGGTATGCCCGGCGGCGCCGGCCGGCGAGCGTAAGCCAGGAAATAACCGGCCAGCGACGCGATGACCGCATCGATCGCGCCATCCTCCGCCTTCACCGCGGCCATGCGCAGCAGGTCCTCGGGCTGCGGGCCCCCCTGCATCGCGACCGACGGCGCGAACGCGACCAAGTCCACGAACGGCGCGCCAATCCGCGCCCACGGCCAATCGACGAAATAGACCTTGTCGCGCGCGATGAGCACGTTGTCGGCGCGCACGTCGAAATGGAGCAGCGTCTCGCCTGCCGACGCGTCCGCCGCCCGGGACTCCAGATCCAGCAATCGGTCCAGGTTGCGGGTCGACCAATCGTCCAATCCGCCCGTGCTCAGCTTCTGGAGCTCGCCCCATCCTTTGATATGTGTGGCGAGCACGTGGCCGGCCGTCTCGCTCGCGATCGGCGTGGGGGTGAGGAGCTCGTGGAGCCGGCGCAGGCCAGCAATCACAAGGTGCAGCTCATCGTCGCGCCATGGCTGGCTGGGCACGCGGCCAATGACCGCCTCGAAGCCAAGGGCCACCCAGTCGCCGAGTGTGAAGCTCCACAGCAGGCGGGGCACCGGCGCCTCGGGCGGCAGCGCCGCCACCACC
Source organism: Chloroflexota bacterium (assembly GCA_005880315.1). GTDB lineage: Bacteria > Chloroflexota > Dormibacteria > Dormibacterales > Dormibacteraceae > UBA10449. Next base: position 44,666 of record VBHB01000079.1, read on the forward strand.
TCCGCCTCTCGGCGATGCATGCCCGGTGTGTCGGGGTTGACGCGCCCGCTCACCGCCTTCACGAAAACGTTGCGGCCGCCGGCCGCGGTGAGGAGGGCCGCCAGGCCAGGCGAGAAGCCACCGGGCTGAGTCCTCGATCGCACCACGCGCCCGCCGATGTGCTCTTCGATTGCGCCCCTGATCGATGGCGGCAGCTGTTCCCAGTGGACGCGAACGCCCTCCGCGGGGGGCGGCTTAGACGAAGACACCTCGGCGCAGCTTCAGGTTTTCGTAGACGCCTTTCTGGATCGTGTTGCGCACCTCGTCGGAGATGGTCATGACCAGGCTCTGGTCTTCGGCCGACTCCGCCGCGATGAGCTCGGTATGGACCGGCGGATGGAACTGGATACGCCACTTGCTGGGCAGCGGGATCATGCCCAGCGCGCCAAGCCACGGCCACATCGGCGTGATCGGGAAGTAGGGCAGCCCGAAGAGCCTCGCGATCGGAGACGCGTCGGCAACCATCGGATAGATTTCTTCAGAGCCGACCACCGAGATCGGGATGATGGGGGCGCCGGCGCGGATCGCCGTGGCGACGAAACCTCCGCGACCAAACCGCCGGAGCCGGTAGCGGTCCTTGAACTGTTTGCCAGTGCCCTTGACACCTTCTGGAAACACGAGCACCAGCTCGTCGCGGTCGAGCAGGCGACGGGTGTCGTCCGGATGGCCCACCGTCTGGCCCGTCCTTCGCAGAAACCAGCTGAGCATGGGCATGCCCATGAAGAGGCTCGCGACCAGCGCCCGCACGTGGCGCGGATGCGCGTGTTCGGCGAACATCGCCGTCTTGATCATCGTGCCGTCCCATGGGAGAACGCCCGCATGATTGGCGACGAGAAGCGCGCGACCCGTCGCGGGCACGTTTTCGATCCCGGTGGTCTCCACGCGCCAGTAGTCGCGATACATGACGTTGAACAGCGTCAGCAACGACTCGGTCCATTGCGCGTCGAAGCCGAACTCGTCGACGACGTAATCGGGACCCCGGCTGGCGAGCTGCCGCTGCTGATAGACGAACTGCACGATCTCCATGACGCGGTTCATATCGATGACGTCGCGGCCGGTCATCTCTCTCAGCCGGGTGGAGAGAGCGCTGAGGCCCTGTACCGCATACATCGGCGCCTGCCTTTGCAGCCGGCGAATCGGCTTGGGAACGCGCAATCGACGGCTCGGCGGCGGAGTGACCACCTTCGCCTTGCGGCTGCGGCGGCGCAGCTCTTTGCTGTCGAGCGAATCCGCGCGCGCCACGCTCATTTCCGCAGCGTCAAGGCGGGCGTACCGCGAAGGCTGTTACCTGCCAACCTGCGCCGGCGCTGGAGAAAGACCTGGAGCTCATATTCCTGCGGCGGCGATGGAGAATCGATCACTTCGGCATCCCTGCCGCGCGCGAGGCTGTCCATCACCGCTCGCGTGGTGTAAGCGGGCTTCCACCTGAAGGTTTGCGCCAGCCTGGAGCAGTCGGCGACCGACCCGAATGTGAGCACCTCGGCGAGGTGGCCCGGGAGGTCGACGCCGATAGCTCGCATCGCAAGCCGTCCGATCCAGCGGCCGTAAAACGGGAGCAAAGGTACGGGCCGGCCGCCCATGATCCCGATTGCCTGGCTGAGGAGCACGATGCCGTCGCCGGCGACGTTGAATACTCCTTCGTGGTCATTGAGGGCGGAGCGCACCACCGCCTCGGCGGCGTCGTCCTCGTGCAGCAGCTGCAGGCGGGGATCGAATCCCGCAAACGTAGGCACGATCGGCAGCGACAGATACTGCCCCAGCGTGGTGCCCTCACTGACGCGGTAGCCGAGGCGCAGGATGCAGACACGGCAGCCTGGCGTGCGAAGCGAAAACTCCTGCGCGAGCTGCTCCATATCGAGCAGGTCTCGCTTCAGCCCGTAAGCGTGCCGATCCGAACCGGCCACCTCTTCGGTGACGAAGGACGGATAAGCGGGCGATGCACCGTACACCGCCTGGCTCGACTTCACCACGAGACGCCTGACCGGGCTCGACGGCCCGGCACAGCCGGTGAGCACGTTCATGGTCCCGATCACATTGGTCTCATGGACGGTCCTGTCGTCGCCGTGCGAGTCGACCTTGACCGCCATATGGACGACGGTGTCGATGTGGAGCTGGCGCACCAGCTTGCCGATCACCGCATGCCGGGTGTCCGCGTGCACGAAGTCCATCGCTTCGACCGCGCTGACCGGGTCGGCAACATCGCAGCCGAACAGCGTCGGCACCTGTGTGGCGAGGCGCCGGGCCACCTCCGCCCCCAGTGGGTTGGAGACTCCGCTTATGAGGACACGCTGGGGCGTGTGCGACTTCAGAGCTGGAGGAGTCACCCCCAGATTATGGATATATCCCCCGCACGACCGTGGCGTTGGCGACCCGCTGCACGGCAATTGCGTAGGCGGCCAGCCGCATGTCGATGCGCTTGTTCACCGAGGTGTGAAGGATCTCGTAGAAGGCGCGCGTGATGACGTGATGCAGCTTGGTGTTGATCTCCTCTTCTTCCCAGAAGAAGGCTTGGAGGTCCTGCACCCACTCGAAGTAGGAAACGATCACCCCGCCGGCGTTGGCGATGATGTCGGGGATCAGGAAGACGCCGCGTTCGTGGAGGATGGGATCCGCGTCCGGCATCACTGCCGCATTGGCACCCTCGGTGATCAGGCGTGCCCGGATCCGCGGCGCGTTGTGCGCCGTGATCACGTCCTGGGTCGCGGCCGGCACCAGCACCGTGACGGGCAGCTCCAGCAGCTCGGCATTGGTGATGCCATCCGCCTTCTTGAAGCCCGTCACACCGCCACGGACCTGCTTGTGCTCGTCGAGCGCGGAGAGATCGAGGCCGTTCGGGTTGTAAACACCGCCCTTCGAGTCGCTGACGGCGACGACCTTCAGCCCGGCCTCCGTCAGCAGGCGCGCAGCCGAGTGGCCGACCTGACCGTAGCCCTGCACGGCGACGGTAGGCGTCTCGTCCTCTACGTGTAGGTACTTGATGGCCTCGAGGGTGAGGTACGTGGCGCCCCGTCCGGGTGCGTCCACGCGGCCCTCCGATCCACCTACGTCGACAGGCTTCCCTGTCACAGCGGCTGGCACGGAGTGGCCGGAATGCATCGAGATCGTGTCCATGATCCAGGCCATCACCTGGGGGTTGGTGCCCATGTCGGGCGCCGGGATGTCTTTCTCGGGGCCGATCAGGATGGCGATCTCGGTTGCGTAGCGCCGGGTGAGGTGCTCTAGCTCGCTGCTGGAAAGCCGGTTCGGATTGACGGCGACGGCGCCCTTGGAACCACCGTACGGCAGGCCGACCGCCGAGCACTTCCACGTCATGAGCATCGCGAGCGCCTTGACGAGGTCGAGGTCGATATCGGGGTGATAGCGAATGCCGCCTTTGGCCGGTCCACGGCTGATGTTGTGTTGCACGCGCCAGCCGGTGAAGACGTGCACCGAGCCGTCGTCCATGCGCACCGGAAAGTGGACCGTGAGCTCCCTTTTGACCTCGCGCAGCCCGCGCCGCACGTCGTCCGAAAGGCCGATGACGTCCGCCGCGGCATCGAATCGGCGCTGGGCGGTCTGGAAAGCGGAGGTGCGTGTTTCGACCGCCATGTACGGTTTTCGATACTACTCTTGAACGCTGGCAAATCTTCGATTTGCCAGCGGAACTCCATGCCACGATTCGGTGGCGATTTGAAAGTGGACGCCTGGGGCGGCCGGGTAAACCCGGCCTGAACACCACGTTTGGATCTGTCAACGAGAATGGCGGCATGGCGCGCAACCGGGTGCTGGGCATCCTCGTCGTGGCGGCGGTCGCCCTGGCCACAGGTTTTCTGGTGGCGGGCCAGGTCAGGGCCCAACTGCTCACGCCCTCGAACCAGGTCGCCCGCTACCAGGCCCTCGTGCGCAGCGTCCAGGACCTTGTGAAGGCCAACGAGTCTTCGCGCGCGAAGATCGCCTCGTTGAGATCCGACATCGATGCTCTGGAAGGGGCGGCAGCCCAGCAATCAACTACCACCCGGGCCCTCCAGAACGAGGTCGCCGACCTGCGCGCGCATGCCGGACTGACCACCATCCACGGGCCGGGGGTGCAGGTCGATCTTCGGAACGGCACGCCCGCCCCCGACGTGAACGGCCAGATCGGCTACCTGATCAACTACCAGGACATCCAGGACGTCGTCAACATCCTCTTCGCAGGCGGCGCGGAAGGCATTTCCGTAGGTGGACGCCGGATCACTCCGCTGACCTCCTTTTCAGGCTCGGCGGGGCAGATCGTCATCGACCAGGGACCGCCGCTGACGGCGCCCGTCAAGGTGGTGGCGGTGGGCGATCGGAACCGGATGTTCGCCGCGCTGGAAGACCCGAGCGCAATACCCGACCTGCGCGATCGCGAGGTTCGGTTCCAGATCACAGTCACGGTCACCGGTGTACCTGATGTCAAGCTGCCCGCATACGACTCGAGCTTGCAGATACCGCATGTCAGCACCCCATAGGCGCCCGTCCGGCCCACGCCGCCGGCCGCGGCGGGCGATCGAGATCTGGCTCATCGCGCTGCTGGTCGCTCTGGTGGCAACCGTGCAGATTCGAAGCGAGGCCGAAGTCGAGCGCAGCCTCGTCGGCACCGACACGACCACCCTCGCTTTCTTGATCGACGACCTCCATCGCGCCAATGACTCGCTTGCCGCGGAAGCGACAGACCTGACGCAGAGGAGGGATGCGCTGCAAGCCGGTGGCAGCTCCGCGGCGGACCAGGAGCTCACTGCCGAGGCCAACCGACTGCGAGCCATCGAAGGGCTGGTGCCGGTCCACGGTCGCGGGATCGTGATCGTCGTCGATGCGTCGAGCCTTCAGGCGCTCGACCTCCAAGACGCCATCAACAATCTCGCCGCGGCCGGGGCCGAAGCGATCGCCGTCAACGATCATCGGGTCGTGATCGGCGTCGCGATCATGCAGACGCCGAACGGGGTGACCATCGACGGGGCGCTGGTGCCACCGCCCTGGACGATTTCGGTGATCGGCGATACCAATCGACTTGCGGAGGCCGCCGACCTGATGACACAGCAGATGCACAGCGACCGTCGCGTGCGTCAGGCGACATATCGGGTCGAGGCGGACGTCGCGATCACGGCCGTCATCACGCAGCGCCCTTTCGTTTATGCAAACGGGAGCTGACTAGCGCAAGCGCGACCGGGAGGCCTTCCTTTTGGTGCACGCTAGATGATTGCCGCCTAGCGGCTGCGTTTGCCGGCCCGAGGCTTGACCCCGTTGGCGCTCACCTTTCGAATCTCGGCGGACAGCTTGTCTATGCGCCCGTTGAGCCTGTCGATATCGTGGTGACTTGGTATCCGCAACCTTCGCAGCGCCCGCTCGATGGCCTCGTCGACCATGCTCTCGAGATCGCTGCGGCGTCGCTCGACCTGGTTGACCAGGTCGCCTGGCACGTTGAGCGTCTTGCGCACGTAGTCGAGGAGGGCTTGCCCGCGTTCGTGGATGGCGTCCGCACCCGCATCGACGAGACGGGCCGGCCCGCGCTTCTCCTCTTCGAGCACGATCTGCGAGAGCACGACCTGCGTCAGGTCCTGGCGAGTATCGCGATCGACGACCTCGATCGTGTGGCCGTCACGCACGAGGCCGGCGATGCCTTCGAGTGTTACGTACCGGCTGGTCTGCGTGTCGTAGAGCTTGCGATTCGCATACTTCTTGATAAGGTGTCTCTCGGGGGCTGGCGCCACTTCAAGGCAATACTAATGCGGTGCGTTATGGCCGGCCGCACAGTCATATGGGGAGGTTGAGGCATGGCGAAGAAGAAGCGTGCGTCGTCGCGATCGAAGTTCTTGAATCGGGCGGTGAAAGCCGGCCGCTCGTACCTACGAGAGGCCGAGCGACGCCTGCCGCCTGACGTTCGCAGACAGATCGATCGCAGCATCAAGGACGGCCAGAAGACCGTCGAGGGAGCGATCAAGCAGCTGCGCACGCGTCTGGACCGCACCGCCAACCAGGTCGACCTCGAGAAAGCGTTGAAACGCCTCGACGGCTTGAGCAAACAGGTGCAGCAGCTGGCGCGCTCGGTGTCGTCGCGGCCCGCGGCGACGACGACACGAAGGGCGACCAGGCGACCCGCCGCCCGGCGACGAACGGCTCGAGCCGCAGCTCCCAAAGCGGCCGCCTCACGAGCTACCACAACCAAGAGGGCTCCGACTCGGAGAGCCGCGCCGCGGCGGCGGGCGGAACCGAGCACGATCGTTGCACCGGCGACGTCCGAGTCGCCGTCCATGGCGATCCCGGACCCGTCCCCGCGCGAACCGGCCGGCTAGCCCAAGGAGCCGAATACAGGGACTCCGCCCAGGAGCACCGCGCGGGGGCGCAGCCGGGGCCATTCCGCGCGTGGCCGTGCCAAGGGGTCGCCGTCATAGACCTGAAGATCGGCCAGCAGGCCTGGTTCGAGCGTGCCCTTGACCCCTTCCTCGAAGCTCGCGTAAGCGCCGCCGGATGTGTAAGCCCGGAGCGCCGCCAGCTCGCTGATGCCGTTGATCCGGTCATCGACCGCGGCGGCGATGCCGGGCCATGGGTTTGGGTCTTCCAGCACAGGTAGGTCGGAGCTGAACGCGACCGGCACGCCGGCGCGCAGCAAGGGGCCGTGGGCGGCGAGATCCCACCGGTGGTGAGCGGGGAACCCGGCTGATGGGAACTCTCGCGCGAATCGCGCGGCCATCGGCTGCATCACCGCGACCATTCGCAGTCGTGCGAGACGCCGCTGAAGATCTGGTGGGCAAATGGTGCAATGCTCGACTCGGTGGCGCAGGTTCACCCCACCCGCCGCCTCGACTGCGTCGCACATGGCGGCGATCGCGCTGTCGCCGATCGCGTGTGCGGCCACCTGCAGCCCGGCCTGTGAAGCCGTGCCGACCAGCTCGCGGAGCTCCGCTGGAGGTGTCCGCCAGACGCTTTTGCCGGACCGCATTGCAACGCGTTCGGCGCCGCCGTCGACGAACACCTTTATGGGCCCGGCCCGGACCATCGCCCCGCCAAAACCTGCCCTGACTCCTAATCCCGACGCGGCTTCGAGCAGCTCCCACGAGAGAAATTCGTTGACGCGTATCCGGAGCTGCCGGCGCTCGGCCAGCAGCGCGTACGCGCGGAGGTCGTCCGCGAAGCCGCGATTGACCGCGGCGCCGACCGAGGTGATGCCTCGCGAGACCAAAAGCCGTTGAGCTTTCAGGATCCCCTGGATTCGGTGCCGGAGCGGAGGCGGAGGCTGCACGTCGGCAACGAGTCTCATCGCTGACTCGAGCAGCAGGCCGTTGGGCGTGCCATCCAGATCCCGACCGATGCGTCCGCCGGGCGGGTCCTTGGTTGCATCGGTGACGCCGGCGGCGGCCAGCGCAGCCGAGTTGGCGACGCGGGCGTGGCCGCCTCGCTCATCGATGAACGCGGGTCGGTTGTGCGTCGCTTGGTCCAGCTCCAGACGGTGCGGCGCCCGCTTCTCGGCGAGCTCGACCACGCGATAGCCCATACCCTGCTGCCATTCGCCCGCCGAGTGGCCGCGGCCGTGAATTCGAAGGCGCTTCTGGATGTCGGCGACGCTCACCGCGCCGCCCAGGTCCGCCCCGAAGCGGGTCAAGCCGTAGTAGACGACGTGAGCGTGAGCGTCGTTGAAGCCCGGCAGCACATGACCACCCGCAAGATCGAAGACCCGTGTGCGCGGTGATCGCAAGCCCATCACCTCGCTGCCGCCGGCTGCAATCACGATGCCCCCGGCGATCGCCAGATGAGTGCACGTGGCGAGGCCACTTCGTCCAAGAGTCCGAACGCGGCCCCCGGCCAGGATCAGATCTGCCTTCACGTCGCGGATAAAGTACGCAAATGGCCGAGGTAAAGCTCTCCGACGACGGGCTGTACTACTGGGACGGCTCGCGGTGGGTCAGCACGCTTTCGCCAGACGGAAGGTGGCGATGGAACGGAACCGCCTGGGTGCCGTTGACAGACATGGTCGTGCCGACCTTCCAGGCGTACCAGGCGTATCCACAGCCGGCCGCGTCGCGAGTGCCGACGCGCTGGACCAAGCCGCTTCAGTACGCGACCGTGGCGGCGTCCATCATCTATGCGGCATACACATTCAGCCTTCCGTTCTGGATGACAGGGACCATGTCTCAGGCCATGAATCAAGCGATGCAGCAGCAGGCTGCGCAGAATCCCGACATGGGCACCCCGCCACCCGAGATCCTCTCCACCTACACGTCGATGATGACGGTGACGCTGTGGTTGGCCGTCTTCATCGTGGTCGCCCTCGCCACCGTGGTGATCATCGGGGCGCTCAAGCGATGGACGTGGATCTTCTATGCCGTCCTGGTCCTGCTCGGCCTGAGCACGCTGTTGCTGCCCTTCAACATCATCGGCGCCGTCTCGGGATCGTCGGGACTCAACGTCTATAGCCTGCCCCCCTGGATCTATTGGGCTTCGGTGGGGATCGGGATTCCATTAGCCGCACTGTTCGTATGCATGCTGGTGGCCGTCATCCGATACGGGCCCTGGGCGATGCCGCGCAGGACGGACACCCCGGCGGCTAGCTGAGAAGGCTCGCGAGAAGCTTCGGATCGATATTGCCACCACTCACCACGGCGACGGTGTCGGGGCCCGGCTCCAGCTGCTCGAGCGCGGCGTAGGCGAGGGCGCCGGCGCCCTCGGCGACCACCTTGCCGGCGACCGCCAGCTCGGGAATCGCGGCGCGCAGCCGAGGCTCGGGGACGGTAAGCCACCGATCCACGACCCCTTTCATCAAGGGCAGCATCCGGGCATCGAACGGCGCCGTGGTGCCGTCGGCGATGGTATCGGGAGTGATCGACACCGGGCCACCAGCCTCCAGCGCCCGAGTCCATAACGCGTATCCGTCGGACTGCACACCGATCACCTCGACGTCCGGCCGTACTCCTTTGATCGCCGAGGCGACGCCGCCGATCAAGCCACCGCCACCAACCGGGACGAGCACGCGCGCCAGCGCGGGAACATCGTCGAGCACCTCCAGCCCGAGGCCGCCATGCCCTGCCATCACCTCTTGGTCTGCGAACGGATGGATGAAGGCTTCCGGCTCTGATTTCCAGCCTTCGTTGGCAAGCCAATCGAGGAGCGCCGGGCGCGGCATGAGCATCGGTTCGCCGCCCCATCGCTTGACGCCGTCGATCTTGGTCGCGGGAGCGGTCTCGTACATCACCACGCGGCACGGCACCCCAAGCGAATGCGCCGCGTACGCGCAAGCCTGGGCTGCGTTCCCAGCGCTGACGGTGATCAACCCCTTCTTGCGCCTCTCGTCGGGCAGGGCAAGCGCAGCAGCAAAGAATCCCCTGACCTTGAAGCTTCCGGTCGGCTGCAAGCACTCGAGCTTCAGCAATGCGCCTTCCACCGGCACCATCGGCGTCCGCTGCACGTGCGGGCGTGCCCGTTCGGCCGCCGCACGGATGCGCTCGAGGTCGATCACGTTGAAAATGGTAGCCATGCCCATCTACGAGTACCGCTGCGAGGAGTGCGGCAAGCGTTCGTCCGCGCTGTTGCCCAGTTACTCGTCCCCCGACCCGGTGTGCCCGCACTGCGGCAAGCCTGCCCTTCGCCGGCTGGTGTCGACGTTCGCCACCGCCCGCTCGGGCGAGGATGGAGGCGATGACTTCGGTGGCGATGACATGGGCGGCGACGACTTCGGTGGTGAAGGCGACGGCGACGGTGGTGGCTTCGACGACGGAGACGACCTCTGATGGGAATGCACCACGGCGTCCTGGCGGCGAACAAACCATGGCCCGACCTGCTCGGCGCGCTGCAGAAGCATTGCGGAACGCTGCAGGATCAGGGCACTGTCGCCCCTGGGCAGTGGCTCGACCTGCCACAGGGCGAGGACGCGTTCCACGTGACCTCGCGCGACGGCACGAGCTATCTGCTGGACCCGGCGTTGGTGCTCACGAGCAGTCCCGACCTGGTCGTTTCCCTCTCGCGCGAGCTCGACTGCATGGTCGCTTCGGTTGGGGCCGAGACCGTGAGTGGAACGTTCTGGCTCGCAGCAGCCGAGCAAGGCCGGCTCGTCAGGCTTCACTGGAATGTCCGTTCCAGCCTCACCGAACCATTCGATCTCGGGGATAGGCTGGTCAGCGAGAACGAGGTCCCTCTGGAGGACGTCGATGGAAAGGGATTGCTCGCCGCCATGGATGTCCTCGGGCTCGATCCAGGTCCCGTGATGACGCCCACCTCCGGGCAGAAGTACCTGTGGACGGGGGCGACCGTGCCCGCGGCGGGTGACCTGCAGGCTCAGATCAACGCCCACCACGACAGGTTCAAGCGCCCTGACGAGGGAGACTGGACGAAGCGAATCAAGGTGGTGGGGCGCTCGGGCGGCGGTTTCGACCTCCAGTACCAGCCGCCATCCCAGAAGCCCTCGCTGTTGAAGCGCCTCTTCCGAAGGTAGTCAGCCCGAGCCCAGCACCGCGTTCGCCGCGGCGATGAGCTCGCGGCTGTGCGCAGTGTCGCGGGCGAAGATTCTGAAGAGGGTCATACGCACGGGCAGCCGCCGGAAGAGGTCGAGCACCTGGCTCTGCTGATACCGATCCTCGAGGGGATCGTAGACAAGGATTTCGGAGGTCTCGTTGAGTGGGTTGAAGGCGCGCGACTCCTGCGCCGCGACATCGACCTCGAACTCGATCGAGCGCATCCGGGCAGGCAGCCTGTCGCGGAGCATGCGTGCGAACTGCTCCCGGGTGACACCGAGCGCAGGGCCAGAGGCGTCGACCGCATCCGCGTGCCCCTGGTAGATGAGCCTCCACTTGAGCTTGCGCGCGACCACATCGGCCCACGCGCTGCCGAGCTCGCGCTTCCTGGCATCCCCTTCGCCGAGCGCCCACCGGTTCACCTCAGAGAGCAAGGCCCACTCGGTGAACATCAAGTACTCGTCCAATCGTTCGAGCGGGTTGCCGGTCAGGAGCAGCTCGACGGTCGGGCGGAACACCTCGCGAAGCTGCAGGTCGATGCGGCGCACCGTGCGATGGAAATAAACCTGCTCGTAGAGGTATAGCCGGGCGCTCAAGAACATGTAAAGCGCCTCTGCGGCGTGGGCGTGCAGGGTCAGGCCGCGCTCAGAGATGAAGGAGTAGTGAAGGATGCGCTGCACGTCGACGGGCCCGGCCGCGACCCCACATATATAGGAATCGCGAGGAACGTAGTCCATGTTGTCGGCCGAATACGCACCGACCATGGCCGGCTTCAGCGCGACCAGCCAGGCCGGGGCATCAAAACCCTCCAGGTCGGAGGCCGCGATCAGGTAGGCCACCCATCGCGGGTCAATGCGCTCTCCCGGTTCGAAGTCGGCGTTGGGTGAGGCGCCGAGCCCCGCGACCAGGTCCGCCAGCGGGCCCATGATGAGCGCCCGGCCGACAACCTCGTGGTCGATACCCCACATGTCCAGGTAGTTCTCGTCGAAGAAATGTCCGAAGGGGCCGTGGCCGACGTCGTGCAGCAGACCCGCCATGCGCATCGTCTCCTCGACCAGGGCGACCGAGGGCGTGCCGGCGCAGCACGAGGCCAGGGTTGGATGGAGATGGCCGGCCCACTCGCCGGCCAGGTGCATGGCACCCAGGGCGTGCTGGAAGCGGGAATGCTCCGCGGTCGCGAAAACCCACCATGCGCTCTGGAGCTGGTGGATTCGCCGAAGCCGCTGCAGCCAGGCGCTGTCGACAAGATCCTGCTCGGCCGACCTCCCCGGCACGCCGCCGGGCCCGCCCTTGGTGATGCGGAGGTATCGGTAGATGGGGTCACTGGATAGATTGACGCGCGAGTACTCGTCCGGGAGCAGAGTCATGGACGGAAACCTCGTCGAGAGATTCGGTGACCAGGTGGCTCAGATGCTAGGCGCGGTCGAGCACCGAAGCGAACGCATTCTGTGATGCGTGAGCGAGGAGCGGATACCTCTGGGGCCCCCATGCCGAAGGCATGGGAGGCAGTGGGCCGCCTGGGCGCCGAAGATCCGGCGTCGGCTTCCGGCCATGACTCTCGTCCCATCAGGCGATTATCGGCATGACCAGCTCGGGCCATCCGTGGTCGCCCATCGCGGCCAGGTAACCGTCGACCGCGCTGACCAGCGGTGCGAGGTTGATGCCGCCATGCTCTGGCAGATAGGGCCGCAAGTAGTCCGCTCCGCTTCGCCATTTGTTGACCGTGCCACGCCTGTTGCGCCGGGTGTAATGGAGACAGCCCGCCGCCACCTGGATCAGGCCCTTGTAGAAACCCGACTCCGGCCCCTTCCGGTCTGGCATCCACTCGTGCTCCCATGCCTCGTGCGCGTCCCAGTACCGTCCGCTGTTGAAGAGCTCGACGCCCCGCCTCAGGCCTGGGGTCATGAGTACGGCGGGAACCGCCGCCCGGCACCCGACTCGATCAAGCCGCCGTGCCCGAGCCGCAGCAGGTCCTTCGCGTCGGCGCGACCGTAGGCGAAGACGAAGGGCAGCAGCAGGTCGAGCGAGCTCGATCGACCGAACCCCGCGCATGAGGCGACACCGACCACCGCCGCGTGGTTCAAGCGAGCGAGCCAGAGCATGCTGCCCGGGTGCATCGGGGCGCCGAGCTGGAGCAGCAGTCCGCCGGCTCTCGTCAGCTCCGCGTACGCGGGGTCGAGTGGATCGATGGCAGACGCGCCGGCGAAGAGGATGAGCTCGGCATTCGTTTCCTCTGCCTCGCGATAAGCGGCGGCGACTGCATCACTGGTCCGCGCCACCTCGCGAACCGCCAGCAGCTCGGCCCCGTACCAACCCAGCTTGGCGGTGACCGCCGCGCGGAACAGATCCCGCGCCTTTGGCTTGAGGCGTTCGGTCGCCACGACGAATGTGCGGAGGGGGCGAAACGGCAGGAGCTCGATGACCGGACCTTGCTCGCGCGCGATCCGCTCGGTGTCGTCGATTAGGTGGCTGGGTACCGCGACTGGGGTCACCTTGCAGCCTGCCACCTCTTCGCCTTCCGCCACCGCCTGACCGTCCATCAGCGTGAACAGGGACACGAACCCGACCGCATTGATCGCATCGACCAGGTCAGCGCGCACTCGCACCAGACCGCGCCGCTTCGCGATCAGCCGCGCCTGGCTCTGCACCGGCGGTTGCGCCTCCAGATTTGGGGCCGACAACGCTGCGGCCAGCCTCCGGGCCGCCAGATCCTCGTGGAGGTCGCCGGGTTCGAGCTCGACAACATGAACTTCGCCGAACCCGCGCACACGCTCCAGGTGCGCCGCCTCGAGGACCGTGCCTTTGCGGAGGTCTGGGCCCAGGTCGTGGACGAGGACGCGGCCCTCGATGTCGGCCACCGTCACCGTGGCGCCCTCCAGCCTGTGCGCTCGCATTACTGCGAGCATAGATTCGATCTCGTGGCGGCATTGCGGCTGTACAACACGCTCTCGCGGCAGAAGGAGGAGCTGCGCCCTCTTCGTGCCGGCGTTATCCGCATCTATTCGTGCGGTCCGACGGTCTATCGCTACGTCCACATCGGCAATCTGCGCACCTTCATGCTCCCCGACCTGCTGCGAAGAAGCCTCGAATATCTCGGGTACCGCACTGAACAGGTGATGAACATCACCGACGTCGGGCATCTGACGGACGACACCTTCGACCGCGGCGAGGACAAGATGCTGGTGGCGGCGCGCCTCGAGAGCAAGTCGCCTGAAGAGATCGCTGAGTACTACACCCAGGCGTTCATGGAGGACGCCGCCCTGGTCAACATCCGGCCGGCCGACCACAACCCGCGAGCCACGCAGTACATCGCGCAGATGATCGAGCTCATCGAAAAGCTCATCGCCGGTGGCCACGCTTACGAGGTTGGCGGAACTGTCTATTACGACATCGGAAGTTTTGCGACTTACGGTCGGCTGTCGCGCAACACCACCGACAAGCTGCTCGCAGGTTCGCGCGGCGAGGTCGATCCGCGCAAGCGACACCCGGGTGACTTCACGCTGTGGAAGGCTGCCGGTGAACACCGGGTGCAGGTATGGCCCAGCCCTTGGGGCCCGGGTTTCCCCGGCTGGCACATCGAGTGTTCCGCGATGTCGATGTCGCTGCTCGGCACGACTTTCGATATCCACACCGGTGGGGCGGACAACGTGTTTCCGCACCACGAGGCCGAGCTCGCCCAATCCGAGGGCGTCACCGGGCATCGGGTGGTGAATCTTTGGCTGCATGGCGGCCTGTTGATGCTGGCGGGGGCAAGGATGGCCAAGTCGGCGGGGAATTTCTTTCGCATCACCGAGCTCGTGGACCAGGGTTTCGATCCCCTCGCGTTTCGATACCTCGCGCTGCAGGCGAAGTACCGGACCAAGCTCAACTTCAGCACCGAGGGGCTTGCTGGTGCAGACCGGGCGCTCGCGCTGCTTCGCGAGAGGGTGGCGCAATGGTCGGCCGGCGCAGACGCGATCTCACATCAAGAGGAGCTCGACGCTTTCGAGGCTCGATTCCGGGCCGCGCTGGAAGACGACCTCGACCTGCCCGCCGCCATGGCCCTGGTCTCGGAAGTCACGCACTCGAGCCTCCCAGCCGGAGGCAAGGCTGAACTTCTGCGCAGGTGGGACCGCGTCCTCGGGTTGGACCTCGACCGGGTCGCGCCGAACGTCGCGCTCCCTGGGGGCGCCCAGGCGCTGCTCGAAGCGCGCGAAAGAGCGCGGGCGGCCAAGGATTTCGAGACTTCGGATCGCCTTCGCGACGAGCTGGCCGCGATTGGGGTGGCGGTCACCGACACCGCGGAAGGACAGCGCTGGAAGGCCGCCCCACATAAATAAAAAGGAGAGGTTGCTCTTAGGCCGGATTATTCCGGCCGTCCCCGAGCGTACCCATAAGATGCCTGGCGTTGCGCTGAGTTCCTTCTAAGTCAATCCCAACCGTTAAGGGAAAAAGAGCAGCGACGCGCGAAGCGCCTCGCGATGAGGGAAAACCGCAGGTTGTCCCTCATAAGGGGTTGTAGGGGCCGAGCCTTGCGGCCCGGCCCCGACGAGAGGAAGGGTCTTAGTTAGCCGCGGTCAGGGGTGGCCGCCGCCCCCGCCTGACCCCGGGGTCTTGTGGCTGTTGCCATTGCCGGTGGTCTTGCCCTTGTCGTGGCTGTTGGCGTCGGACTTGCCCTTGTCCTTGCCGTTGCCACGGGCGTCGCTCGACTTGTGGCTGTCACTGACCTGCTCGCCGTGCTGATTCGCGATGGCGCTGACGCACGGCCCGATGCCGCGAGTGCCCGACGCCCGTAGGTTGTCCTTGCACGTCTGCACGGCCTTGGTGACCGACTGGCCCCAGTTGGTCGGGTTCAAGCTGCCCGTCACCGCGACCTCGGTCGCCACCCCAGCCGCGGCGGCCGCGAAGGCGGCCACAGCCACCCCAGTCGCTAGCTTGAGACCGAGTGCGGCTCCCGCGCCACCCAGCAGCCTCTTCGTGAACCCTCCTGAGATCGGGGCCCTCCGGGGCGGGATGGGCGCTGCCGAGATCGGATCCAGGATCCGATGCAGCTCACGCTCCAGCTCCAGCTCGAACTCGCCGGCTCCGTTCATCGGCAAGAAAGAACAGGCTCCAGGGCGGATCTACCCAAAGTTCTTTTGTCCGGCCCGAGTCCCCTCCATCAGATCCTGGAGCCGGGCCCGAGCGGCCGCCAGGCGAGAGGCGACCGTCCGTTCGGGCACCTCCAGCGAGATCGCGATCTCGCGGTTCGAATAGCCGTGGAAGTGGCGCAGCACGATCGCGGCCGCCTGCTTCGGAGGCAGCTTGCGGAGGGCGACCAGCAGGTCGGAGCGTTCCGCTAGAACGGCGGGGTCCGCGGGGGCCGTGGGCCTGCCGACACGTTTGAGCAGCGCCCCCACCTCCTGCAGCCGTTCCTTCCGCTGCCCGTTGATCGCGACATTGATGGCGATCCGGTGCAGCCAGGCTTCGGCGGGGGCGTCCGGCCGCCACGTCTTCCAGGCCTTGAAGGCGCGCTCGAAGGCGTCCTGGGTGCAGTCCTCGGCGGCCGATCGGTCGCGCAGCATCGTGATCAGGGTCCCGAGGATGCGCCGGTAGGAGTTCCTGTACAGGCGCTCGAAATCCGCCTCTGACCCAGGCCGGTACTCGGGGGCCGTGTCCACACGCTCCTCGTCGCTTGACTCCGAACGCATGTTCGTTTAACCTCCCAGACGCGCCATGGCTGCCTCTCCCACCTTCGCTCCCGCCGATTTTCCGGGAGACATCACCCTCGACCACGTCATTCCGGCGGCAGCAGCGGAGTTCGCCGCCCTGCCCGCCGACGTCCGGCCGGAGCTTGCAGAGGCCCTTGCTGCGCGCGGCATCGTACGCCTATACACACACCAGGCCGATGCGTATCACGCGGTCCGCAACGGTCGCCATCTCGTCGTGGTTACGCCGACCGCCAGCGGCAAGACGCTCTGCTACAACCTCCCCGTATTGCAGCGGCTGCTCGAGAACCCGGAGCGCCGCGCGCTGTACCTGTACCCGACGAAAGCGCTGGCTCAAGACCAGCTCGCCGAGTTGAGTGCGCTCAAGCACGGGCTTCCCATCGACGTCCGAGTCGACACCTACGATGGCGACACCGCTCCTGGCCGTCGCACCGCCATCCGCGAGGCCGGCCACGTCGTGATGACGAATCCGGACATGCTCCACACGGGCATCCTTCCGCATCACACGCGCTGGCGGCGGCTCTTCTCGAGCCTGGAGTTCGTGGTCATCGACGAGCTCCACACATATCGAGGCCTGTTCGGCAGCCAGGTCGCCAACGTCATCCGACGGCTGAAACGCATCTGCGCCTTTTATGGGTCGAGCCCCACGTTCATCTGTGCATCGGCGACGATCGCCAATCCTCTCGAGCTCGCAACCAAGCTGCTGGAGGAAGAGAACATCGAGCTGATCGATCGCAGCGGTGCGCCGCGCGGAGAACGCCGCCTCATCTTCTACAACCCGCCGCTGCTCAATCGCGAGATGGGCATCCGCCGGAGCTCGATGCTCGAGGCTCGGCGGATCGCCACGCCCTGGATTCGAGCGGGCGTGCAAACCATCCTTTTCTGCCGCAGCCGGCTGCAGGTCGAGGTGATGCTGAGCTACCTGCGCCAGGATCTCGCTCCACGCTTGGACGCCTCGCAACGCGTGCGGGGATACAGGGCAGGCTATCTGCCGCTGCACCGCCGTGAGATCGAGGCCGGCCTCCGCGACGGTGACATCACCGCGGTCGTCAGCACCAACGCCCTCGAGCTGGGGATCGACATCGGCAGCCTGCAGGCGGCGGTTCTCGTCGGGTACCCGGGAACCATCGCCTCGACCTGGCAGCAGCTCGGGCGAGCCGGACGGCGGTCGGGATCGGTTGGGGTCTTCATCGCCTCGAGCTCACCTCTCGACCAGTTCATCGTCCGCCACCCCGAGTACTTCTTGAGCACAGACCCGGAGGAGGGTTTGATCGATCCCGACAACCTGCTTCTGCTGGCCGGCCACCTGCAGGCGGGTTTGTTCGAGCTTCCTTTCGAAGCGGAAGAGAGGCTGGGTCGAACAGATGTGGGCGAGCTCTTGCGCGTGTTCGAAGAGGACGGTTCGGCAACGCACTCCGGGGATCGCTGGTTCTGGAGCCGCCAGGCTTTTCCCGCCGAGGAGGTCCACCTCCGGCGTATCGCTGCCGACAACGTCGTCATCATCGACACCTCGAAACCGCGTCCGTCGGTCATCGGCGAGATGGACCAGTTCACGGCCCCGGTGCTTCTTCACGAAGAGGCGGTCTATCTCCACGAAGGCGCGCAGTTTCATGTCGACAGGCTCGACTGGGACGAGAAGAAGGCATACGTGCATCCCGTCGACGTCGACTACTACACCGACGCGCTCGCCTCCGTGACGGTGCAGGTGCTCGACACCTTCGCGGGCCCGGACGGTGACGCGATCGCTCGGAGCCACGGAGAGGTGAAGATCACCTCGCTCGCGAGCATGTTCAAGAAGATCCGCTTCCATACGCACGAGAACATCGGCTCCGGTCCCATCCACCTACCCGAGCAGACGCTGCACACGACCGGCTACTGGATCACCGTCGACGACGCGCTGTGGACTGCCCTCGGGCGAGAAACACTGGAAGCCGGCCTGCAGGGGATGGCGCACTCATTGCGCCATGTCGCCAGCATCCGGTTGATGTGCGACCCCCGCGACCTTGGCGCCGTCGCGGAGGTGCGCTCGGCCACCACGCGCCTGCCGACGGTGACCGTCTACGAGATCTATCCCGGAGGCGTCGGCTACTCGCAGCGCATGTACGAGCTTCACCTGGAGCTGCTCGAACAGGCGGCAGCGCTGGTCAGCGATTGTCCCTGCCTCGCCGGATGTCCTTCCTGCATCGGACCGCTGCATCTCGTCGAAGGAGCCAAGAGCGCATGCCTGCGATTGCTGTCCGCGACGTCCGTGACCTCAGAGAGCGTCTTGACCGTCTAGGGGGACTCTCCAGGCCGAGACCGAAGCCGCAAACCTCCCTCGAGCTGCCGCGGGGATTCGAGGCGGTGCCGACCCCTTTCGGTCACGCATTCCTCCGCGAGGACGTCATCCCCCTGCCGGCGCTCGACCCACATCCGGGTTCGGTGGCCTACATCGACACCGAGACCACCGGGCTCGGCGGCGGCGCGGGCACGTATGTCTTCGCAGCCGCGGTTGCGCTCCCGCTCGACTGCGGCCTCCGGCTGGCCCAGCTCTTCCTGCCGCAACCCGGCCTGGAAGCGGCCTTCCTCCATCGCTTCCGTGAGGAGCTGGCACCGGCCGGCGGCCTCGCCAGCTTCAACGGCGGGTCTTTCGACCTGCCCGTTCTGAAGACGCGCTGGGTGATGGCTCGCATGCCCGGTGAGCTCGACCATCCGCCGCATGTGGACTTGCTCACCCTGGTCCGAGCCCTCTACCGGCACCGCCTCGAGAGCTGCACGCTGCGAATGGTCGAGGAACGCGTCCTCGGTTACGAGCGGGACGACCCCGTCGCGGGCGCGCTGGTCCCGGACGCCTACTTCGCCTATCTGCGCCGCGGGTCGAGCCCGCTGCTGGAAGCCGTCCTCGAGCACAACCGGCTGGACGTCATCAGCCTCGTCCATCTCCACTCGCGACTGCTCTCGCGTTTGCAGGGCGGCGACGGGAGCATGGATGCGTCCGACTGGCTGGCCCTGGGCCGGCACCGGTTGCGCCGCGGATCCCGCGCCGACGGCTGGCGCGCGCTGCGGGTGGCCGCCGGATTCGCCGACGAGTCAGCCGCCACCGCGGGTCTGCTGCTGGCGCGCCGGATGGCGCGCCGGCGATCGTCGGTCGCGGGCGCCGAGCAGTTCCTCGGCTTGCTGGAGTCTCGCGTCACCACGGATATCCGGCTGCCGGTGGCGCGGGCAAGGCTGCTCGAATGGCGCCGCCGCGACCCTCTGCGGGCTCTTGCCGTCGTGGAGGCCGCCCAAGACCGCCTTCCCGACGAGGCGGCGACGCTGGAAGCGCGCCGGAATCGCCTCCGCCGTAAGGTTGCCAACCAGCGCCAAATTACGAAGAGCACGGAAATGCCTGCTGCCTCGTTATTCGGTTAATGTGCAGCATCCGGCAGTCCGATCGGGTTCAATTTCCCCTGTGCCAGTGAAAGCCAGGGTCCGCGGAGGGCGTCGCCAGCGCGGCCAGTCGCTGGTCGAGTTCGCAATCTCCTCGATCGTCCTGCTGCTTTTGATGATGGGACTGCTGGACCTCTCGCGAGCGTTCTACTTCGCCGTGAACCTCCAGGGAGCCGCACGCGAAGGGGCTCGACATGGCGCCTGGTTCAACACCTCCTCGCGCGCCAACCTCTACCTCGACGACGCCGACGTGATGGCGGCGGTCAACTCCGGCCTCTCCGGTTCCGGCCTGGTCGGGACCTTCGTGCCGTCCGCCAACTGCCTGGTGCCGACCGACAGCAATACGCTCAACAACAAGCCATACCCGACCTCGGCATACCCGGCGACCCCGCAGGCGGTCAACGTCTACATCTGCTACACGCAGCCGAATGGCGGCCCCCAGACCGGGACAATGCCCGCCCATCCGACCGACAACTCTTGGCGCCTCGGTGACATCAACGTCTCACTGCTGATGAACTTCCAGCTCATCACGCCTTTCATCCAGAGCCTCTTCGGCAACAGCATCAACCTGGCGTACAACGAGCACTTCACCATCCAGGGCAAGCCATGACGGCACGACTGAAGGGACTCCAGGCCAGCGCCAGGCGATCGATCGCAACCGTCCGGGAGTGGACGCGCAGCGAGCGGTCGCAGGGGATGACCGAGTTCGCCCTGATTGCCCCCGTCATCCTTCTGCTCACCTTCGGCATCATCGACTTCGGCCGCGGGCTGTACTTCTATATCACGCTCCAGCAGGCGGCCAACGAAGGCGCCCGCGTGGCGGTGCGCGCCTCCTACTTCATCGACCCCAACGGTGCTTTCCATACCTGGCCCACGGACGCCGACGTTGCGTCTGCCGTCCAGTCCCATGCCGTCACCGAGGTCCTCGCCAACCCGTGCCCCAACGGCCCGATCCCCAACGGCGGCAACCCGGTTGGCTCGGCGCAGCTGCCACCGTCAAACACAGGTTGGATCTTCGTCACCGACCCCAGCGCTGCCGGCAACGGCGTCCCCAACGGTCCGCGCGGCGGCCTCGGCACGTTGCCCGCGCCTGGTCCCGGGTGCAACACGATCACACCTGCGGTCGGCAACGAGCCCATCAAGGTGACGCTCTGGTTTAACTTCCAGCCTCTCACTCCATTAATCCAGCAAGTTGTCGGAAACAAGATCGTCATCACTGCTTATGCGGTTTATCGTGCCGAGTACTCGAACTAGGTCATTGCGGCGAAAGCTGCAAGAAGGCCAGGCGATCGTTTTGATCGCGCTGCTGATGCTCGTCCTCTTTGCCATGCTCGGGCTGGCCATCGACTCCGGCCGTGCCTACGTCGACCGGCGAGACCTGCAGGCGGCGGTCGATGCCTCGGCACTATCAGCCGGCGACTGGTACGAGAACTACGGCGATCTCACCGGCTCGACCCTGCCGCAGTCTGTAGCGCTGTTCCAGAGCGACCTGCGCCTCTACGCCGGAGCAACGTCCTCTGCCTGCCAGGCGCCGTGCCCCAAGCTGGTCGGACCAAACTTCAACCTGACCGAGTTCACGTACGTTTACACCTACCCCGGCAACCTGGTGCTCACGGTCGTGGCGACGAACACGCAGTTCAACGGTTACCAGTTCGTGTTCACGGCCGAACACCAGCTTCCTCTCGCCTTCATGCAGATCTTCGGCGGCCCGACGACCGCGTACATCATGGCCACCGCCACGTCGATCGTCGGCAACCAGCGCCAGACTCCTGCCCTGCTCACGCTGAGCAGCGGCAGCTGTGCGCTCACGCTGACCGGCGCCGCGACGCTGACCGTGCTCGGCGATACCTACACCAACGGCACCGCGTGCGTGGACGCCAACCTGCATGAGGCTGGCAACTGCTACGGAGGCGCCGGCTCCAACTGCAACGTGGCGACCTACTACTGCTACAACTCCACTCCGGGTTTTATCCCGTACGATCCGGCGACTAATGGCGGCGTCTGCAAGGCGGGCGACACCATCGGCCAGCCAGTCGTGCCCGCACCAAGCCTGCCCGACCCCGGCTACCTGGCGCCGTCTGTGCCCTACTACACCGCGGGCGCCGGCTACGCAAAGGACAACCGCGGCACATGGACGGAGATGTATGCCGGCCAGTACGGCGCCTTCCATCTCAGCGGCGGCTCGGCCAGCTGCGCCTTCCTCGACCCGGGCGTCTACACGTGGACCGGGGGCTACCAGTCGGACGCGTCCGGCAGCCTCCTCTCCAACGAGCTGAAGGCCCCGGACGAGGAGAGCACAGCGGCCGTGGGCACAGCCGCGGTCGCGAACCCTCAGTTCTGGGACATGAACTCAACCGGCTGCGCGGGGCACTTTAACGTGGCCCCAACGCCGGCGCCCGGCTTCGGCATCAAGCACAACGGCGGCAACGGTAAATGGGGCGTCGAGCTCACGTCCGTCCGCTGGGACACCTTCAACGACCCGACGATATTGCCCGACCCGTGCCTCGCCTCACCAGGCTGCCGGCGTGAGAGCGCGCCATCCTCGTGTCAAGAGGTCGGCACCATCGACAGCAACAACCAGGGCATCAACGTCAACATCACCCAGAACGCACCGGGCGCGCAGTACTACAACATCTACGTCAACCCCAACGGCTGTCTGAGTTCGTATGTCGGCGGATCTCAAAATGACTTCTCGTTCGTGGGTCGGTACCTCGCCCCCGGCTTCGTCGACGGGGGCGGCCCCCCGGCCACGCCGGTCGGGCCATACCCCAGCGGAGCCAACAAGACCCTGGTCCTGGGGACCGGCGGCTGGCCATGTGGCCTGGCGATAGTCACCATCTGCGGCATCGCCTTCAACAACATGTCGCCGACGAAGCAGTGCTTCGCCCAGACCCGCAGCACGCTGTGCCAGCCGCCTGACGACGAGCTCGCCCCGCAGTGCTTCAGCAACTGCCCGCCGCCCGCGGGCCTGCTGTCGCAGGAGAACGCGGCGATGTCTCTCGAATATTTCCCCTGGCCCGGTGGCGACGTGGCCAACGAAAACTACTGCCAGCTGACGCCCCCGGCCGGGACCGGTGACCCGAACGCGCCGTGCGCCACGGCCAAGATCACGCCTGGAGCGGTGCAGTTCTACTTTCCCAACGGGTCGTGCCTGGATCAGAACGCCCAGGGCGCCACGTATGTCTTCAGTGGCGAGCAGTACAACTGGATCGTCATCTACCAGGTTCCCGGCAGCGCATGCGCCAACAGCCTGAACGGTGGTGCCTCGACCCAGTACATCGGCACCATCTACACGCCGTCCGCAGACTGGAAGATCAACGGCGGCGACCGCTCTCCGCTGGCCGGCCAGGTGATCGCCTACACGGCCTCGATCAAGGGCGCGGCCGCGGTCGGCATCGACTTCAACCCGAACTACGCGCCTGCTCCGCCGGCCGCTCGCCTGATCAACTAACCGCCGGCGGTGGGCCTGGCCTCGTAGCCCAGCTCGCGCAGCGCCTCGTCGATCCACTGCAGCGCCATCTCTTTGGTGTTCGGCCAGGTCTCGGGCGACGAATCCGGCAGCCCGGTGTCGATGACCACTCGCCCGGCCACGCGCAGCAGCCTGCGCACCAGCGGCGCCGCCTCGGGCACGGTGAGCGTCATGTCCTGCAGCGCGCGTGAGAGCATGAAGCACGCTGCGTTGAAAGTCTCGGCGTCGACCGGTTCTGATCGGGCCAGCCGTTCGGCGAGGCCAGCCCTCAAATCGGAGGGATCCATGCGGCGGTTATCATTTCAGAAGGCTGGGAGATGGATCTAACCGAACCTGTATTGCTCACGCCAGAGGGGCTGGAGAAGCTCAAGCGCGATCTCGAGGTCGCGCTGCAGCGGCGCGCCGAGGCAGGCGAGCGCCTGAAAGAGGCTTTCCAACCTGGCGACATCGAGGACAACCCGGAGTACGAGCAGGCCAAGGAGGAGGTCGGCCTCCTCGACAGCCGGATCTACGAGCTCCAGGAGATGATCGGCAGGGCGCAAATCATCAAAGAATCTCACTCGAGCGTGGCCCAGCCGGGTTCGACGATCGACGTCGTCGACTCCGATGGACACGCTGAGACCTATCACCTCGTCGGCGCGGTGGAAAGCGATCCGTCAGCCGGACGGATATCCGTTGACTCACCCGTGGGACGCGCGCTCGTTGGCAAGAAGAAAGGCGACCGCGTGACCGTCAGCGTTCCATCGGGCACGCTGACCCTCTCCATAAAGGCGGTCAAGTAGCGACGGCCAACTCCGTCGGGACTTCCGTCTCGACCGACGCGGTCAACCCCGACGCGATCGCCGATCGCACCACAGTAGGTGTCTTCTTCCGCCAGGCGGCCCGCTTTGGCGATCGGCCGCTCGTGCATTACCGGGCGGCAGAACCCGCGTGGAACGTAGCGACCTGGGCGGACATGAAGCGATGGGTGCTTGCCGTCGCTTCCGCTCTCGTCGATGCGGGCGTCAAGGCCGGCGACGCCATAATCGTGATCTCTGAGAACCGCGTCGAGTGGATCTACTGCGATATCGCAATCCAGTCCGTTGGCGCCATCACGGTCCCGATATACCCGAGCAGCCCGCCTGAGCTCGCGCAGAAGATCGCGTCCGACAGCGGCGCCGTGCTGGCGATTGCGTCGGGCGACAAGCTAGCCGCAAAACTGGTGCCGACGGCACGGCTCCGGCGCGTTGCGCGCATCGACGCCGATGTTGCGCAATGGGTGAAGCAGGAGCCCCAACGGCTCGCTGAGATCCACTCCAGGCTCGAGGCGATCAAGCCCGACGACGTTTGCACCATCGTGTACACGTCCGGCACGACCGGCGAACCGAAGGGTGCCGAGCTCGCGCACCGAAACCTCGTCGACATCTCGCGCGCGATCCTCGAGGTGTTTCCGTTGGGCCCTGATGATTCAACGCTCTCGTTCCTGCCGTTCTCGCATGTCTTCGAGCGCATCAACGGCGTGTTCATCGGCATGATGTTCGGCGGCCAGGCTTGGATCTCGCGTGGCACCGACCACCTAGCGGAGGAGCTGGGCGAGGTGAAGCCGACGGTGATGAACTCCGTGCCCCGGGTGTACGAGAGGATGTACGGCGCGGTCATGGCGCGTGTGCGCGAGGCGCCCGCCGTCCGCCGGGCCCTATTCCATTGGGCGATCCGAGTCGGCACACAGTTCGCGCACACGACTACGCCCAGCCCGTGGCTTCGATGGCAGCACGACCTTGCCGACCGTCTTGTCCTGGCCGCCCTGCGCCGCCGCCTCACCGGCGGCCGGCTGCGGTTTTTTATCAGCGGTGGGGCGGCTCTAGCCAGGGAGATCGAGGAGTTCTTCTGGGCGATCGGGGTGCCGATCCTCAACGGGTGGGGCATGACCGAGGTCTCGTCCGGGGCTTCGTCTAATACCCTCGCTGCTCACCGCTTCCTCACGGTTGGTAAACCGTTCCCAGGCGTGGAGCTCAAGATCGCCGAGGACGGCGAGATCCTCATCAAGAGCCCGGGCAACATGGTCGGATACCACAACAACCCGGCTGCTACAGCCGAGATGATCAAAGAAGGCTGGGTCCATTCGGGCGACATCGGCGAAGTCGACCCCGACGGCTTTCTCAGGATCACCGACCGCAAGAAGGCTCTGTTCAAGACGGCGGTCGGCAAGTACGTGGCGCCGCAACCGCTGGAGTTCGAGCTCATGCGCGACCACCTCATCGAGCGCGCTGTCGTGGTCGGCGATGGCAAGCCCTACGTCACCGCACTGATCGTGCCCAACTGGGATGCCGCTCGCAAGGAAGGCCTGGACGAGAGCGCGTTGCGGGCGCACATTCAGAAGGTGGTCGATGGCGCCAACGCAACCCGCGGCAACTGGGAGGCCATCCAGTACTTCGAGCTTCTGCCCCGCGACTTCTCAGAGGCTGAGGGCGAGCTTTCGCTGAAGCTGGACGTCAAGCGGAGGGTCGTCCAGGAGCACTACAAGCAACAGATCGAATCGATGTACGAAAGGAAGAAGCCGGGGTAGTCCCAGCCCGGGCTGCCCTAGTCAATTGCCATGTGGAGCCTCAGGCCGGATTTCATCCGGCCGTCCCCCAGCGTGTCACCTTCCAAACGCCTCCCAACGTGGCCGAGGAGAGGGGTGGGTCCGCGGGGGGGACGCTGTCCCCCCCGCGAATAACGCGGCGTAGATTAGTCGCCATGGCCGGACCGGCGGACATGTCAGAGGTGCACGCAGCTCTCGATCGCCTGCGACCGCAGCTGTGCCACTGCGGACTCAAGGGCGAATGCCTCGGCTGTAAGGGCATCGAGATGATCCGGGTCCAGGCCGAGGCCGTGGTCGCCGCCGCCAGCCAGCCCATCCTGTTCCAGGTCGCGCAGGAGGCTTCGATGAAGGACATGGCGACGCGTTTT
Organism: Chloroflexota bacterium; assembly: GCA_005880315.1. Classification (GTDB taxonomy): domain Bacteria; phylum Chloroflexota; class Dormibacteria; order Dormibacterales; family Dormibacteraceae; genus UBA10449. The sequence continues at coordinate 70,639 of VBHB01000079.1, forward strand.
CAGGCCATGTCCGAGCGCCTGCTGTCCGACCCGGAGATACGCCGGTCGGCCGAGGAGATGCAGCAGCGCCTGATGTCAGACCCCGAAACCCGCCAGCTCCTGGAAGAGCTCATGCGCAGGCTCGGCGCCCCACCCGAGGAAAGCCAAGACCGCTAGGCGCGTTAGCTGGTCGGGGTCGGGCTCGCGGTGGTGGCCTTCTTCGGCTGTCGCATCGGCGTGTTCCAGTATGGGATCGGCCCTGTCTGCAGCCGCTGGATGATCGCCTTCTCCTGGGCGCTGGTGAGCGTGTTCTTGGCCACCGCGGCGTCGAGCATCGGCGTCAGCTTCGCGATGAGCCGCGAGCGAAACTGGGCCTCGGTCACCGGCGGCGTCTGCACCGCGGCGATCTGCGATAGCGTCATGCCCTTCGCCAGGTCGGCCGCCAGCTGCTGATCGGTAATCCCGAGGGCGGCCGCGGCTGCGCTCAGAAGCGCCTGCTTGTAGGCCCCCAGCGCTGACGCCGAGCCCTTTCCAGCCGTGACAGGAATGAGGGCACACGGGGACTGGCTGGCGAGCTTCTTCTTCATGGCATCGCCCTGAGCCTGGGTCAGGTCGCCGTTCTTGACTTCGTCGTCGATCGTTTGGCCAGCAGCCTTCTGGAAGGCAGCGTCGACCTTGGCCTGCGTGCTGCCGAGGTCGGAGGCGAAATGCGTCACGAAGTCGGTGCACACAGCCGATGCCTTGCCCGGCTGCTGATCGGCGCCGGCGGTGGTCGCGTCAGACGCCTGCGACGAGTTGGAGGAGGGCGAACGGAACGCGATGTTCAACCCCGCGGCGGACGCGGTGATCCACACCGCTCCGACAGCGACGGCCACGGCTCCGGCGGCAAAGCCTAGGACGCGAAGGTGGCGGAAGGTCGCGATGCTCTTGATCACCCACTAAATAGACCGCGAAATGGCGCTCCATTTCCACGCATGGACGTAAATGTTTTGTAAGTCTCGATTTCAGGGGGCGATGAAAGCTCTGCTCAGCACATCACTAGACTCAGCCCAATGGAAGCGCCACCGCGCACCGGCTGGACGGGGAAGCAGGCTGTCGAGCTGTACGTCCGTACCTACACGACGATGCTGCAGAGCTCGGGCGACATCAAGATCGATTCTCTCGTGCATGCCCACCTGGCCATGGGCTCGGTGCTGCATCCCCTGGCCGCGGAGCCGCAGGTCGACATGGGCGCGCTCCTGTACGCCATCCGCCGCTTGCCGAGCGCGATCGTCCGCAGCCGGCGGGTGATCATGGGCCAGAGCCCGCAGGGTTTCCGGGCGGTGATCGGGGCCGACATCCTGAGCTGGCAGGCCGTGAAGGCTCCGGCTCGCCGCCGCAAGTGGTACGAGAAAGGCGACACGCTGGCGGTCCTCATCGCGTCGCCATCCGACATCGACGACCTTGTACCGACGCTCGTTGCCTTCCAGATCGAGTGGAACAAGATGCACCGGCTGCTGCAGGACGTCCCGCTCAACGACGCGGCCGCACGCTCGGCGGCGAGCGCCGGCGAGGAAGACTGGCAGCGTCTCCATCAGACATGGGGCGATGACTTCGACGCGAACCTGGCCAGGATCAAGCGCGAAGAGTGCCGGATCGTCATCAGGCTGATCGGTGGCAGCCATCTCGGCTACGCGCGCAACGCCAGCCGTTGGTGGCAGCCCATCGCTGCCACGATGGATGAGATGGGCATGCGTGAAGCCCCCATCTACTTCGTCTCCTCGAACGCTCACAGCCTGGTCAACGTATTCACGGGCGTGGCGCGTCGGTTCGAAAAGGACATCCTCGACTTCGTTCGCACTAAAGACCCCGAGCTGGACGAAGAGCGGCGCAAGCTCGAGGCGGGTCACAGCCGGGCGTCGCGATACAACTGGATGTACTACGGGGCGCGAGAGCTGTTCGACCAGCATCCCGAGCGCAGCCGCCTGCGCGGCGAGCGCGCCGAGATAGAGAAGGCCAACGGCATCCGTCACATTCCGGCGAAAGGCACCGGCGTCGACTCGGCCACGCAGGTCTTCAAGATCTCCCAGCTCGACCCCGCGGCAATCGATCCAAGAGTCGGCCCGGTGGATGAGAGCAAGCTTCGAGCGTCGGGCGCCTGCATCGTCAACGTCGACTATCCTCTCGGCCTCGCCGCGTATCACATCCTCCGCCAGGTCGCGGAGCACAGCGCGTGGGTCGCGGGCGTCTATGTGTTGGGCAAGGCGGCCACCCTCAACGCCGAGGTCGGTGACGTGATGATTCCCAACGCCGTCTACAACGAGCATTCGGGCAACACCTACTGGCTGGACAACTCCATCGCGGCCGCCGATGTGCAGCCCAACCTCGTGTACGGCTCGGCGCTGGACAACCAGCGCGCGGTCGCGGTCCGCGGCACCTTCCTGCAGAACCGCGACTATCTCGACATGTACTACCAGGGCCGCTATACGGTCGTCGAGATGGAGGCCGGCCCTTACCTCGACGCGTGCTACGAGATCACACAGCCTGACCGTTATCCACTCGGCGAGAGCGTCAACATGGCGAAAGCCGGCTTCGACCTAGGCGTCGTCTTCTACGCATCTGACACGCCATACACGCAGGCGCGCACCCTGGGCGCCCGCGGGCTCAGCTATCGGGGCATGGACTCGACCTACGCCGCGGCTATCGCTATCGCTCGGAGGATCTTGCGACAGGAGGAGGCACTGCCCGCGCGCTCGATGGGCTGAGCCGCACCACGTGCTCGTGCGGGTGGTTGTGCTCACCGGCGCCGTGGTGGATCTCACCGCACGGGTGGCAGCTCTCCACCTGGATGGTCGTATGGCCGATGTCGAAGCGGCCGCATAGCCTGCTCTCCAGGTCGCGCACCACGTGCTCGGCATCACCGAGCGGGCATTCTTCGAGCACGACATGGACGCTGAGCGCGGTCTCTTCGGCCGAGAGCGCCCAGACGTGGAGGTCGTGCATGCCGATGACGTGCTCGGTGCCCGCGATCTCGGTAGTGACGTCGCCGAGGTTGACCTCGCTCGGCGTGCCCTCGAGGAGAAGGTTGACCGTCTCGCGGACGATGCGCCATGCGCCGAGGGCGATGAGGGCCGCGATGGCCAAGGACAGGATCGGGTCGATGTAGAGCCACCCGGTCAGAAGGATGATCGCCCCGGCGACGACCACCCCGGCCGACGCTCCGAGATCGCCAGTGATATGAAGCAGCGCCGCCCGAAGGTTGAGATTCCTGCCGTGCCCACGTAGCCCGAGCATGACGTAGGCGTTGATCGCGACGCCTACCAGCGCCGCGATGACCACGATCGCGCCCTGCACGGGTTCGGGGTGGGCCAACCTGCGCACCGCTTCGACAGCGATGGCCAGCACGATCACGATCAGGACCGCCGAGTTCACGAGCGCCGCGAGGATGCTCACACGCTGGTACCCGTAGCTACGCCGCCGATCGGCAGGCCGCCGAGCCTGGTCGACCGCAAACCACGCAAGGCCCAGAGCGAAAACGTCGGTGAGCACGTGCCCGGCGTCCGAAACGAGAGCGAGCGAGTGCGACCAGATGCCGCCCGCGAGCTCGACCAGCAGGATTACGCACGTCAGGACGAGGGCCTTCCTGAGAGTGGCTCCGTGGTCGGTCACGCGTTCCATGAGTTCATCCTACCCAGGGGCATAACGCGTCGAACCGGCGCCGCCTGCGCAGGCTATCTCCACCAGTCATCTCCCCGTTCCAGGTAGGCCAGGAGCATGCCGTGGCGCAGGCCCTGGTGGCTGATCTGCAGCACCGCCAGCCCGTACCAGTCGAGGAGCAGAAGGAGGGCTTCGACCCCGCCGCGCATCGCCCTCACGCGGCTCGGTTCCAGGCCGTACTTGTTGGCCACCCGCACGACCCTGCCGGCGTCGAGCCGGGTAGCGCAGGTGAGGAGGTCGGCGGTAGTGAGAACCGTGGGCGGGTTGCGGCGGGAAAGGAGGAGGGGCAGGTTGGAAGCGGTGCCGCCCGTCGCCACAAGCCGGTCGACCTCGCCGTCGGGAGCGCGGGCCAGCTCCCGCAGAGCCGCCTTGCGCAGGCGCGCGCGCTCCTCGGGCCGGGGCGGATCGGAAAGATATGTGCTCGACAGGACGCCGGAGCCGATGGCCAACGAAGCCGAACGGAGCATCTGGCGGCCGCGGGCGATCACGATCTCGGTCGAGCCCCCACCGAGATCGACCATCGCCCACTCGCGCTTGGTGGCGTGATACGTGGCGGCGCCGAGGAAGCTGAGCTCGGCCTCGCGGCTGGTCGAGATGATGTGCACCGTCGCCCCGATGGCCTCGCCGGCCTTGTGCGCGAACGCCTCCCCATCGTTGGCTTCGCGCACGGCCTCGGTCGCCGCCGCGAGAAGCTTGTCGTATCCGTCCTTGCGCGCGCGGTTCACGACCGACCGCAGGGCACGGATCGCGAAGCGGCCCTTGGCGCCGATCGAGCCGGTGCGGGCGACCCGCGCTCCAAGCTCGGGCATCTCGACGTAATGGGCGACCTCTTCCAGCCGGTTGCGCACGACGTCGGCGACCAGCGCGTGAACCGTGTTGCTTCCGATATCGACGGCAGCCAAGCGCATTCCGAGCAAAACTTACAATCCCTGCGGTGGCAGCAAAGGAGACAAGGATCGAAAAAGACTCGATGGGCGAGATGGATGTCCCCGTCGACGCCTACTACGGAGCGTCGACGCAGCGGGCCGTCCTCAACTTCCCGATCTCCGGCCAGCCGTTTCCTCGCCGGTTCATCCGGGCGCTCGGACTGGTCAAGAAGGCCGCCGCGCAGACCAACGGCGAGCTCGGCCTCCTTTCCCAGCGCCGGATGCGCGCGATCGTCAAAGCGGCGCAAGAGGTCGTCGACGGAAAACTCGACGACCAGTTCCCTATCGACGTCTACCAGACCGGTTCGGGAACTTCCACCAACACCAACGCCAATGAGGTCATCGCCAACCGCGCGACCGAGATTCTCGGCGGGGCACGCGGGTCCAAGCTGGTGCATCCCAACGACCACGTCAACCTATGCCAGTCGTCCAACGACGTCATCCCCACCGCAATCCAGGTCTCGTGGGCCCTCGCGATCGCGGATGAGCTTATTCCCACACTGCAGCAGCTGCAAAGAGCGCTGGAGGCGAAGAGCAAGGAGTTCTGGCCGGTGGTCAAGACCGGCCGTACTCACCTGATGGACGCGACGCCCATCCGGCTGGGCCAGGAATTCAAGGGCTACGCGGGCCAAATCGAGGAGTCGATCCGTCGAGCGCGCGCCGCCGTTGCCGAGCTGACCAGCGTGCCGCTAGGAGGCACCGCCGTCGGGACCGGCCTCAACGCCCATCCGCGATACGCGAAGCTCACCTGCGCCCGACTCGCCACGGCGACCGGCTTACAAATCCACGAAACCTCCAATCACTTCCACGCTCAGGCGACCCTGGACGCGCCCGTCGCCGCGCACGGTGCCCTCCGAACCCTTGCCGTGAGCTTGTGGAAGATAGGTTCCGACATCCGGCTCATGGGTACAGGTCCCGTCGCCGGACTAGGAGAGCTCCGCCTGCCGGAGACGCAGCCAGGGTCGAGCATCATGCCGGGCAAGGTCAACCCGGTCATCGTCGAGTCGCTGAGCATGGTGGTGGCGCGAGTCCTCGGCAACGACGCCACGGTCACCTTCTGCGGACAGTCTGGAAGCCTCTTCGAGCTCAACGTGATGATGCCCGTCGCCGCTGTGGCCGGCCTGGAATCAATCACGCTGCTGGCGGCGTCCGCACGCAACTTCCGCGAGCGGTGCATCGAAGGGCTGCAGGCGACCGAACGCGGGCCGGAGCTGGTCGAGCGCAGCCCGATGCTGGCGACGGCGTTGAATCCGGTGATCGGCTACGACGAGGCAGCCAAGATCGCGAAGGAGTCGATTCGTACCGGAAAATCGATCCGGGAGCTGGCCCGGGCACGCGGCGTGTCCGAGGCGGTGCTGAACAAGGTCCTCGACCTGGGCAAGATGACGAAACCCGGGCTGGAAGGTCCGGGCGGAGGCGGCTGAGGGCAAGAGGTTGGAGGGCCGCCGCCGAACTAGGTGAGAAGGCGCCTGCCGCACCCCCTGCGACGGTTTCGGCTGCCTGCTGTGCTTCTGCTGCTTGTGATCACCTACGGGATCTCGGGCTACACGGTCATCGAGCGCTGGAACCTGCTCGACGCCTTTTACATGACGATCATCACGATCTCGACGGTCGGCTATATGGAGATCCATCCGCTATCGAACGCCGGCGAGATCTTCACTTCCACGCTCATCGTCGTCGGCGTGGGTACGATGCTCTACGGCTTTGGAGTCTTTGCTGAGACGCTCACTGACAACAGCTTCGTCACCTACAGGAGAGAGCGGCAGTTGGAACGCTCGCTGAACCAGCTCCGAGACCACTTCATCATCTGCGGCTACGGCCGCATCGGGACCCAGATCGTCGCTGAGTTCGAGGAGCACCACATCCCTTATGCGGTCATCGACCAGACCGATGAAGCGCTGGTGCGCCTGCGCAACGAGGACCGGCTGCACGTCGAGGGCGACGCGTCGAGCGAGGAGATCCTCAAGCTCGCGGGCATCGAGCGCGCGCGCGGGCTCATCTCAGCCGTCGACTCCGATGAGCGCGCCGTGTACATCATCCTTGCGGCCCGAGCGCTCAAGCCGAACCTCTACTTGATCTCCCGCGCCGGCCGGCCCGAATCGATCCGCAGGCTCGAGCTCGCCGGCGCCAACCGCGTCATCTCGCCGTACCAGATGGCGGGACACCGCATGGCCGAGCTCGCCGTGAGGCCGGCGCTGGTCGACGTTCTCGACACGCTCCACCACGGCATGGCGGAGATCGCCGTCGAGGAGATGCTCGTCAAGCAGGGGATGGCGGCGGTGGGCAAGACGGTGGACGAGGCCGGGCTCCTGAGCCCGAACGCGGCCAAGCTGCTCGCCATTCGCCGCCGGGATGGCACGCTGCACGTCAACCCCGGTCCCGGCCTGAGGCTGGAAGAAGGCGACCTCTTGATCGCGCTGGGGTCGGAGGATCAGCTCTTCGCATCGGCGGCGATGCTGAAGTAGCACCGGGGCCAGACGGATCTGGCCCCAAACATGCCATCTAGAGTTGTTCAGATGAGGGTTCTCGGACGCCGGCCGGAGCTCGTTGCGCTCGCCTCGGTCGTCATCGGCGCGGCCATCGTGATCGGCAAGCTGACCGTCGGGCTTCTGACCGGCAGCCTCGGCATCATCAGCGAAGCCGTCCACTCGCTCCTCGACCTCGCCGCAAGCGGCTTCACGCTCGTGGCGGTGCGGACCGCGCGCAAGCCGGCCGACAAGGAGCACCCATACGGCCACGGGCGAGCCGAGAACCTCGCCGCCTTCGCCGAAGGCGTGCTCCTTTTGATCACCGCAGCCGGCATCGCATACCAGGCGGTGCATCGCCTTACCGCGGGCGGCGCCGCGGTCAACGCCGCCGGCTACGCTTTCGTGCTGCTCGTCGTCACGCTGCTGATCGAGCTGGGCCGTGCCGCCGTCTTGCGACGGGTCGGACGCGAGGCGGGCAGCGACGCACTGCTGGCTGACGCGACCAACCGCTGGTCTGACGTGCTTGCCACAATCGGCGTCCTGGCGGGTCTCGCCGGCGTGCGAATGGGTTTGGCCTGGGCGGACTCGGTGGCGGCGCTGCTGGTGGCGGTGATCATCGCGCGCGCCGCAGCCGTGCTGGCCTGGCGCTCGGGCGACATCCTGATCGACCGAGCGCCGGCCGATGCCGAACCCAAGCTGCGCGCAGCCATCGAGGGTGTGAATGGCGTCCGGGAGGTGCGCTCTGTGAGGGTGCGTCGTTCAGGGCCGAACCTGCTCGGCGACGCAAGCATCGCCACCGCGCGCATGCTGCCGCTCGAGGCTGCGGGCGGGCTGGTCGATGACGTCAAGCAAGCGGCCCGCGCCGCGCTACCCGAGCTCGAGCTCACGGTCCTTGTCGAAGGCCAGTCGCAGCCCAGCGACCTGGTCGAGCGCATTCACGCGGCAGCCGCACGCAACGGAGGCGTGCGCGATCTTCACAACGTGACCGTCGAGCGGGAGAGCGACGGCTCGCTGCACCTGACGATGCATGCCAAGCTCCCCGGCGACATGACGCTGGCCGCGGCCTCGCAGGCCAGCTCGCGTCTGGAGAAGACGCTGCGGACCGAGTTGCCCGACGCAACGCGCATCGACATCCACCTCGAGCCCATGGAGCCGGTCGTCGTGCGAGGCGAGGACGTGACGCAGCGCCGCGCGCAGCTCGCCGAGCGGATGCGGGAGGTCGTGGAGTCCCATCCAGCCGTGAAGCGCTGCGTCGACGTTGAGCTCAGCGATCGGCACAATCGCATCCATGCGCACGTGGTCGCGGAGCTGGCAGGTGATGTCAGCCTGGAGCAGGCGCACCAGGTCGAGACCGAGCTCGAGGAAAGAATCCGGCGCGCGCTGCCAGAGGTCCACGAGGTGACGGCGCGAGCCACGGCGTGAGACCCGGTCGCGAGGATGACCTGCCCGCGGTGCTCGAGCTGTGGCACGCGGAGGTGCGCGCCGGGCGCCAGGACTGCGTGCCGGGCGAGGCGCACATGAAGCGGCTGCTGGCCGGCTTCGACTGGGGAGCTCGCTCGAGGATGGTCGAAGGCTCGCGCGGCATCGAGGCCGCTGTCCTGGTCGCGGGCCGCCCTACGCCCGGCGGCACGGTCACCCAGGTCTCGGTCGCCTGCGAGCAGCCCGAAGTGCGCCGAGAGCTGCTGCGGTGGGGGCTCGACCTGTCGAAGGCGGCCGGCGCGGTCGCCGCGCAGGTTTGGTGCGGGCGCGGCCATAGCGACTTCCTGGCTGAGCTAGGTGCTCAGTACGTACGTCCGTGGTGGCGCATGGACATGAATTTGACTGGAGCGCTTCCCAATCCACAGCCGGTGGCCGGCTACGAGCTGCGCGATGGCAACCAGGTCGCCGCAGGCGGCTGGTCGGAGGTCCACAACCGCTCGTTCGCCGATCACTGGCGCTTTTCGCCCCGCCACGAGACCGAGCTGGTCACGGGCCGATCGCCTGGCCTGGCGCTGATGGCCACCACTGATGAGGGCGCGGCGGCGGCGGTAACGCTCGCCCATCTCGAGTCGTACACAGAGGATGCCCGCCTTCAACCTGTCGGCATCGTGAGCTCGGTGGGCACGGTTCCCGAGCACCGGCGCAAGGGGCTGGCCACGTGGCTCGTGGCCGAAGCGCTAACTCGCTTGCGGTCAGAGGGAGCTGCTTCAGCCTCTCTCTATGTCGACGGCTGGAACCACACCCGGGCGTTCGATGCATACCGCAAGCTCGGATTCGAGTTGTCATTCGAGTCAGAGGTCTGGGAAGCTGTGTTTGGTGCCCCGTAACCGAAGTTCCTTGCATCTTCGCCTCCGAGGCACCGTGTGAGCGCGCGTGTCTGGGCGGCACTGGCCGTCGTGGCTGTGCTGGGAGTCGCAGGTTGCAGCTCGACGCAAACGGCAAAACGCGTACCGCCAGGGGGCAGTCTCACCGCCACACCGGCACCGCTGGCGACCGCGATCAAGCAGGCAGCAAAACTGGGTCCTGCTGGGATGTCAACCCACGTCGATCTGAGCCTGGGCCTCAAGGTGCGCAACGGCGAAGAGCTGGCCAGGCTCATGGCATCGGGACGGACGGTGACGCCTGCGGAGTACAGCTCGCGTTTCGGACCCGACCCGATCAAAGTCCAGGCGGCGCTCGAGATTCTCACGGCCGCCGGCCTCGAGGCCACGTGGCGTCCGGGTTCCGAATTGATCGGGGCGGGCGGTCCGGCGCCCGTGGTCGCGGCCGTGTTCGCGATCGACATCGAGGACTACAGGCTGCCCGGCGGCGCCACCTTCTATGCCTCCGTCGATACGCCAAAGCTCGCGCCCGTCCTCGCCGCCGTGATCAGCAGCGTGAACGGGCTCGACAGTTATCGCCATGAGCGTACCTATGCGGTGCGGCCGGGTGGCCTCACGCCGACCGATGTGCTCGCGTTCTACAACCTGAAGCCGCTCCGTGACGCGGGACTCGATGGCACCGGCATCACGGTCGTTCTCCCCGAGATCGACGACCTCCCCAACCTAACCGACCTCAATAAGTTCGCCGGCGAGTTCGGGCTGCCGCCTTACGATCCGGTGTTGACACTGAAACGAGACACGTCATGGGGCACGCCGGAAAAGGCCCAGGGCGAGACCACGCTCGACCTCGAGATCATTCACCAGGTAGCGCCCGCGGCGAAGATCGTCGTCTACTTTTCGGCTCCCGACTTCGCGCACGCCGATCGCGCCTTCGACCAGATGGTCAGCGACCACCTCGGCTCGGTCATCTCGGAAAGCCTGGGCGCGTGCGAGACCGACACGCCGAGCGGACATCGCGACCAGTACGCGAGCATCCAGAACCGGTCCGCCGCCCAAGGAATGTCGCACTTCGTCGCCAGCGGGGATGGCGGCGCATTCACCTGCGGCCTGACCGCAGCGCCGGCGACCAGCTTTCCGGCAACTTTGCCCAACGTCACCGCGGTCGGCGGCACCACCGTCTTCGAATCGGTCCAGGGCGTCTATTTCAAAGAGACGGCCTGGGGCGGCCCGCTCACCGAAAGCGGCAGCGGCGGTGGCGCGAGCCAGTTCTACGCCATCCCCGATTTCCAGAAGACCGTCGCCCAAGCCGCGGGCCATTCCCTCCGGCAGGTGCCTGACGTCGCCGCGGACGCCGACCCCTCGACTGGGTTTCACATCGTGTTCGGAGGGCATGAGGGCCAGGCAGGTGGTACGTCGGCCGCGGCGCCCCTGTGGGCGGCGACAGTCGCCCTCATCGACCAGGACCTCAAGCGCAAGGGCCTGCGAGAGACGGGCTTTGCGAACCCGGCCATCTACTGGATGGGGGCAAACGCGTCTCGGCTGCCGGCGCGACCGTTCCACGACGTCACCGGCGGCAACAACCTGGCCTTCGACGCCATCCCCGGCTGGGACTTCGCCACCGGCTGGGGCAGCATGGACGGCGCGGCCCTCGACGCCGCCTGGATCACCTACATAAAAGGAGGAGGAGCGTGACCGATGAAGGGGGCCCCAAGAAGCGCCGGCCCGCACGACGGCCGCCCTCCCCCGCGACGACTGCGCCTGTGGGCCCGGCTCTCGTGATGTGCCCGCACTGCGAGAACATGGTCCCGCCCGGCGAGTTCTGCGGCCACTGCGGAGCGCATCTGACGCGCGGTGTCGCCTCGCGACCGCACGCCTATGCCGCGGTTCCCTCAGAGCCGGTCGTGCACCTATCTATCGTCTCGACACTTTTTCCACACCTTCCTCACCGACGTGGCGGCGCGTTTCGCTGGGCGCTGCTCGCGGGTGCGGCGGCAGTGGTGATCCTGGCCGCGCTGCATCTTTTTGCGCCGGCAACGATCGCCGCCGTCTTTCTGCTTCCGGTGCTCTACGCCTTGTACCTGTATGAGGTCGAGATGTACGAGTCAGAGCCATGGCTGCTGATCGGGACGACGATGGTGGCGGGCGCCATCCTCGGGTACGCCTTCACGATTCTCACCGGAGGGGCCGTGGCCCGCCTCACCATCACCGGCGACGTCGACAGCAATTTCTTGGTCGCGGGCGTGGTCATTCCAATCGTCGCGCAGGCCTTGATGTTGGCCGGGCCCGTTTTTCTGTACTTCTTCCGGAGCCGCTTGCGCGAACCGCTGGACGGCCTCACCTTCGGCGCGGCTTCGGCGCTGGGCTTCACCTTCGCGACGACGCTGACCGCGACCTGGCCGCTGCTGACCGGCCCTCTCGTCGGCAGCGGGTCGACTGGCGACTGGGCGCTCCGCCTTCTGAGCGCCGGGATGCTCGCCATGCTCATCAACGCCAGCACCACCTCGGTGGTCGCCGCGGCGCTCTGGCTGCAGCGCTATGACCTGCGCAAGGCGGGCCGCGGCCGGGAGGCGAGCCTGCCCGCAACCGTGGTCGTCGCCGCAGGCGCGCAGGTCATCGTCGGCGCCATCTCGGTCACTGTGCCGGACCTCGTGCTGCAGGTCGGCCTGCGGGCTGTCGCCGCGGTTGCGGTGTTGATGTATGTGAGGCTCGTCATCCATCGGGCGCTCCTGGCCGAAGGTGCTGCGCACGAGATCGGTCCCGACGCGCCCTGCCCCGAATGTCACCGCATCGTCCCGACCATGGCGTTCTGCCCGGCCTGCGGCGTGGCCCGCGCGGCCGCCAAACCAACGCATATGCACGCGCACCCGAGGGAATGATGGCTGCACAGCCACACTACTGCGGACACTGCGGAGCGCCGGTGGCACCGAGCGCCCCTTACTGCGGGCACTGCGGTGCGCCGCAATACCCTGCCCAGGCTGCCGCGGCCGCGCCGTATCAGTACGCGTACGCACCCGCGAGGCCGCAGTCGACGCTGCGCCGGTACAGCGGAACCCAGATCGCCGTCGCGGTCGGGCTGCTCGCCATCCTCGCGATCGTGACCGTGGGGCTCAGCGCATTTGCGGTGTCGCAGGTGATCGGCAACCACAGCGCATGCACATCGAACTGTGGGCCGAGGATCGTCACGCCGCTGGCCGCGCCGGCGACATACAAAAGTTCCGCATTCGGCTACCAGGTCGCCTACGACCCGACATGGACGGTGAGAACCCAGGACGCCCAGGGCGTCACCCTAGCCACCAAGCTCGGGCTGCTGCAGGTCGCCGGCAGCAAGTCCGGACAGCCCCTCGACCAGGTCGTACAGGCGGTGATCACCGCGCTGCCCTCGGCCACGTGGCAGAGCGTCGCCCACGTCAGCGACCTGAAAGGCGCGCACATCGGCGACCAGGACGGAATCGGCGTGGTGTACTCGGCCAACCTGATCGCGTCCAACGGGTCCGCGGCCAAGGTGCGGTTCTTCGTCATCGCGGCGACGAAAGGCTCGACCACGGTCGCGATGTTCGGCGTCAACCCGGCCGACCCCAAAAATTACCCGAACGGAATTCCTGAAGGCGAAGAGTTCGATGCGGTATGCCAGCAGTTCCAGTGGAGCCAGACCTGACGAGCTCAGCGGACCCAATCGAGCTTGAGAATTGGAAAGATCCCCTTTCCATTCATGAGGAGGACACGAGGGCTGCAGCGCGTGCGCTGGGGGACCTGGTTGGGTGATCGCTCGGACAGGGTGGAGGCGGCGTCTAAACGCGTTCTAGCGCGAGCTTCGCTCCGAAACCCAGGAGAACCACTCCAGTCACCCGCTGCATCCACTGCCTGACCCGCGGCGCGGTGATGAAGTCTCGGATGCGCGATATGAGCAGCCCATACACGATCATCCACGTCCATCCGATGACCGCGAAGACCAGGCCGAGCTCCAGCAGCCGTGGCAGGAGCGCCTGACCGGGTACGACGAACTGCGGCAGAAAGGTCACGAAGAACACGCCCAGCTTTGCAGGTCCGCGGGACGCTGCCTCGAATCGAGCAGGGCACGTACGCCGAGGTAGGCGAGATAGGCGGCACCGACGAGCTTGAGCACGAAGAGCAGCTCGCCCGATGCGCGCAGCACCGCGGACAGGCCGACGGCCGTCGCGGTGACCCAGATCGAAAGCGCGAGCGCAATGCCGGTCGTCGTGAGCACGACCCCGCGGCGCCCGTGCGCCAACGCATTCTTGGTCACCACGGCCATGTCGGGCCCGGGAGTCACCGCCAGCAGAAGCGAGACGCCGGCGAACACCAGCAGCTGCGTATCGAAGCTCATAGGTCGCCCGGTAGATCGAATGTGATCTCGTAAACGCCGCCAGTCAACCGGGCGTGATGGATCCAGCCCATCTTGCGAAGCAGGCCAAGCATCTGCTGGTTCTCGGGCAGCACGATCAGGGTGAACGTCTTGATGCCGTGGTCACGAGCCACACTGGCGAGGATCGTGAGAAGAGCGCTGCCCAGTCCACGGCGCTGGAACTCATCGATCACGGCGACCGCGGTCTCCGCGACATCTGTATCGACGGCGCGGTCGTAGCGGGCAACGCCGACGATTCGTTCCTTGCCGTCGTGCTTGCGCGTGGTGGCGACAAGCGCGAAGCGGTCGTTGTAGTCGACGACAGCCAGGCGGTGTGCCAACGCGTCTGGGAGGCGCTTAAGGGGTGAGAAGAAGCGGAAGTAAACCGTCCGTTCCGACATCGCGGCGACCGCATCGATCAAGAGCTGCTCGTCCTCGGGGACGATCGGCCGTACGTGGACCTTGGTCCCGTCCCTCAGCTCCAGGACGCGCGGCTCGAAACCCGGCAATGCCATTGCGGGTGAAATGTACGGGAACCTGCGGATACCATCCGCGTCGATGGCTGGCATGAGGCGGTGGCGGAACCTCGGCATCGCGGCAGGAGCAACCGCGTCGGCAATGTTTGCCGCGTTCGACGTCTACCAGTGGGCTGTGGCCTACGCCTCCGACCACTTCCACAACGACTTCACCTTCTATTACGCGGCGGCGGTGATCGGCGTCACCCACGGTTGGCCGTCCATCTACGACCTCGGCCGCCAGCAGTCGCAACTCAATTCGATGGGCTCTGGCATCGGCATCGCTCAGCTTGCGCGCTACATCAGCCCACCCCCCGTTGCCTGGCTCGCCCTCCCCTTCACCCTTCTGCCCTATCCCTTCGCCTACTGGCTCTGGAGCGCGTTCCTGCTGGCCGCGCTGGCAGGCACGTGGTTTTTCGCCGTCCCTGGGGTGGGGCGCTGGAGACTGATCCACCTGGTTGCGGCGCTGGGCTGGCTGCCGATCATCTACGGGCTCCAGCTCGGTCAGCCCGGCATGTTCGTGGCTTTCGGCGTGGCCGCCTCGTATGCGCTGCTCAGGTCAGGCCGGCAGCTGGGATCAGGCGTCGCACTGGGATTGATCGTGCTCAAGCCGCAGCTCGGCTTCCTCGTCCCGGTGGCACTCCTCGTGGCCGGGCGCTACCGGGCCTTCGCAGGCGCGGTGGCGGCAATCGGTTTGCTGGCGCTGGCGTCAGCGCTGAGCGTGGGGCCCCAAGGCATCGCCACATACGAGCAGCGGCTCACCTTTGCCGCCGGAGTGCCGGTCAACCGCGAGCTGACCCTGGCTCCGTACATCGGAGACCTGACGGTGACCCGCATCGTGCAAGGCGCCATCGCGATCTGGGCGCTCGGGCTCGTCTTTCGATTCCGCAAGCGATCGCCGGAGTGGATCTTCGTGCCGGCCATCGTCGGCGGGCTGCTCGCGAGCCCATACCTCCACATCGATGACCTGGTGATGCTCGGCCTCGCGGCCTGGCTCTACCTCCGCATCCCTGGGCGGCCACCGTGGGCGTGGGCGCTGATGCTCGCACTCGTCATCGCCGGTGAGGGGATCGTGGAGTGGGGTCCGCTGCCCCTGATCGCCGGTGAGCTCGCGACTCTTACCTTGCTGTCAGTCGCGGCGCTGAAACATGACGACGGCGATGCCGAGCATGACCGCCCCAACAGCGAGCGGGATCGGGAGCAGGTGCCCGTTGATGGTCATTCCAAAACGATCGACCAGCGCGCTGGATCGGCCTGACTCCGTCATAGCCGCCCTCGACCGCATCAGCACGTCGGCGACGGTCACTCACCGTGGCGGCCGGCGCCGCCCGAGAAGCGGCGGGCACCTTCTTGAGCTTCGCCAGAGGCGATGACGTCGATACCGCCGCGATATTCCTCGCGCATGGCCTGGTCCATGTCCAGCGACCACTGCCGGAGCAAGCTTCTGCGATCCGCGCGCAGCGCGCCTTGCGGATGCGCGGCGAGCCGCAGCGCCAGTCCGACGGCTTCGGCCAGCGCCTCGCCCGGCGGCGCCAGCCTCTCGACCAGGCCGATGCCCAGCGCCTCGACCGCCGGTACGGGACGCCCCGTCAGGACCAGGTCCATCGCCCTGCCCTGCCCGATCATCCGCGGCAGGCGGATGGTGCCGAGATCGATCAAGGGCACACCGAAACGCCGGTTGAACACACCCAACGTCGCATCGCGCGCGGCGACCCTGAGGTCGCACCACAGGGCGAGCTCCAACCCGCCGGCGACGGCGAAGCCCTCGATGGCGGCGATCACAGGCTTGTCGAGGCTCATGCGCGTCGGACCCATCGGTCCCGGCCCCGTTTCCGCGAGCGGGCTCGCCTCTCCACGCGCGATCGCTTTAAGGTCGAAGCCCGAGCAGAACGTTCCGCCCGCGCCGGTCAGTACCGCGACGGCCAATGCCCCATCCGCATCGAAGCGTTCGAAACACTCGACGAGCCGGCTTGCCGTATCCGGGTCGACCGCGTTGCGGGCGTCGGGACGGTCGATCGTCACGACGACCACCTGTCCGTCGGGCTCGTAACGAACGGTCATGGGCTTAGGCCCCCGGACTACTCCGCGTCCATGAACGGATAGCGGTGGTCGGTGGGCGGCGCGTACGTCTCCTTGATCACCCGCGGGCTGGTCCAGCGGATGAGGTTGAGGATCGAGCCCGCCTTGTCGTTGGTGCCGGATGCGCGCGCGCCGCCGAATGGCTGCAGGCCTACGACCGCGCCGGTCGGCTTGTCGTTGATGTAGAAGTTGCCCGCGGCGTTGACCAGCTTCTCCGATGCCTTTCGAATCGCAGTGCGCTCGGTTGCAAAGACGGCGCCGGTCAAGCCATAAGGGCTGGTGCGGTCGACGAGCTCGAGCGTGTCCTCGTACTTGCCGTCCGCATACGGGTACACGGTGAGGATGGGGCCGAACAGCTCTTCCTTGAGGAGCTTGAAGTCGGGGTCGGTGGTCTCGATGACGGTCGGCCGCACAAACCAACCGACCTTGTCGTCACCCTTGCCGCCCGCGACCACCTTCGCCGAGTCGGACTTGCGCGCGAACTCGATGGCGCTCATGTGCTTCGCATAGGCATTGCCATCGATCACCGCGCCCATGAAGTTGCGGAAGTCGGCGACGTCACCCTGGGGGATGGCCTCGACCTCCTCTGCCATCTCGGATCGCAACCGCTTCCACATCGATTGGGGGATGTAGGCACGCGAAGCGGCGGAGCACTTCTGGCCCTGGTACTCGAACGCGCCGCGTATGAGCGCGGTCCGCAGAGCATCAGAGTCAGCTGAATCGTGGGCGACGACGAAGTCCTTGCCGCCGGTCTCGCCAACCAGTCGCGGATACGTGCGGTAGTGGTCGACGCTCTGGCCGACCGTGCGCCACATGCCCTGGAACACTTCGGTCGATCCGGTGAAGTGGATGCCCGCGAGCTCCCTATGCGCGAGCACCTGCTCCGAGACATTCGCGGCGCTTCCGCTGACCATGTTGATGACTCCCGGCGGCAAGCCCGCCTCGTTCAGGAGCTCCATCAGAAAGTGCGTCACGAGCAGCGTCTGCGTGGCGGGCTTGAAAACGACGGTGTTGCCCATGAGCGCCGCGGCGGTGGGCAGGTTGGCGGCGATGGACGTGAAGTTGAACGGACTGACCGCGAAAACGAAACCCTCGAGCGGTCGGTACTCGAGGCGGTTCCACGCCGTGCCGTCGTTGTACGGCTGTTGTCCGAGCAGCTGGTCGCCGAAGAACGCGTTGTAGCGCCAGAAGTCGATGGACTCGCAGGCGGCGTCGATCTCGGCCTGGTGCACCGTCTTGGACTGACCCAGCATCGTCGCCGCGTTGATGGTGTCTCGCCATGGTCCGGCCAGAAGCGCCGCCGCACGCAGGAGCACGGCGGCCCGCTCGTGATAGGAGGTCGCAGCCCATGCCTTGCGCGCCTTCAGCGCCGCATCGATCGCGTCAGCGAAATCCTTATCGGAGCCGACCGCGTACTCGGCGATCGCCAGCTCGTGCCGGTGCGGAGACCGGATGTCCCCGCGAGACGCGCCCCATCGACGCTCACCGCCGATCTGCATGGGCACCTCAGTGCGGGCGTCGGTCAGCTCGGCCAGGCGCGCTTTGAGGCTCTTGCGGTGGGGATCGCCGGGCGTGTAGGAGCGCACAGGTTCATTGACGGGGGTGGGGACCTTGAAGTGTCCGTCGGCGGTCATGTCTGCTCCTGGAGGGTGAATCGGCCTGCGCCAAACGTTGATGTTAGGAGGTCTCAGTAACCCGGGGTCGTATCGGACTTGTAAGCAGTCCGATTGTGGGAGGCGCTGCCTTGATCGGCCATTCTCCAGCCCAAACCTCGTCCACGTCGGAGCGAGTCCGGCGAACCGTAGCGCTCCTGTCGCGTCGCGGCTTTGCGCTGGACGTGAAGCAGCTGGCAGGCTCGTGCCTGGGTGGCGCGATCAGCGAGGAGGACGTTCGCTGGGCGGTCGCCGCCTCGCCCGAGCTGACCCTCACACACGATCTGATTGTCCTGCGC
The DNA here is from genome assembly GCA_005880315.1 of Chloroflexota bacterium. Classification (GTDB taxonomy): domain Bacteria; phylum Chloroflexota; class Dormibacteria; order Dormibacterales; family Dormibacteraceae; genus UBA10449. Next base: position 88,916 of record VBHB01000079.1, read on the forward strand.
TCGGACCGAGCGAGAGCCGTCGCGATCAGGTCCCGGGCTGCGGACCACGCCACCGACGCCCCGCCATACACGGAGATGACGGTGCGCTTCGTCCGCACACTGGTCCGGGTCGCGCCATTCATTCGCAGCGTCTCGATTGCGGGCTCGCTGGCGAGTGGAGGCTTTCGGGCGTCGGACGACGTGGACCTGAACCTGATCGTCGACGACGGCCGACGCCACCTCGCATACGTGGCGGTCAACGTCCTTGGCGTGCTGCACGCGCTGCGTCATCGCGCCAAGCCTGTCGACGACCTCACTCGGCGCCCGCTCGCGCCAAGGCTGATGACCGCGAACCTGATCCTGGAGCGGTCGCAATGCCACCCGCTGGCGCGGCAGGACGAGGACATGGCGTTCGAGCTGCTGATGTCACAGCCAGTCTTCGGCCTGGATGTCTTCGACGAGGTCATCGAGGCCAACCTCGTGTTGCTCGACCACTTTCCGCAGCTCGAGTCGCGTTCGCGGAACCTGGCCATCGAAGCCCCCGCGCGACGGTGGCTTCCAGGCTGGTTCTTCCCCGCCGTGCTGGACGGCCTGGCGAGGAAGCTTGGCGGAGCCGCGTGGCGCTTCATGCAGTGGACGCGCCGCGGCAAGCCGGATGCCCTGGCGCGCGTGGCCTACGTGCGGGCCACCATGCGTCCTTATACCCTGTTCGACGAGACGCACTCGACGTGATCGCCTCGATCACTGTCGGAGTGCTGGCGGCAACCAGCCTCGCGCTGCTGTGCTTCGGATTGAATCTCCTGTACCTCACCTGGAGCTCCACTCGCATCCGCCCCTCGCCTCAGCAGCTGGTTCTGTCGGGAGAGGAACCGACCGTCTGCGTGCAGGTCCCGATCTACAACGAGCGCTACGTCGCCGAGCGGGTCATCGACGCGGTCTGCGCGATGGACTGGCCGCGCGATCGCCTCGAGGTGCAACTGCTCGACGACTCCGATGACGAGACCTCGTTCATCGTCAGCCGCCGGGCGGCGCACTGGCGTCGCAAGGGGACGAAAGTCGCCCACGTGCGGCGCGCTACGCGTGAAGGTTTCAAGGCCGGCGCGCTCGCGCACGGGCTGAGCCTCACCGCCGCGCCCTTCATAGCCATCTTCGACGCGGATTTCGTGCCGCCGTCCGACTTCCTGCGCCGCACCGTTGGCGTCTTCGCCGACCCGCGTGTCGGTTTCGCGCAGGCCCGATGGGGACACCTCGACGAGGGCTACTCGTGGTTCACGCGCCTGCAGGCGCTGGCCATCGACTTCCATTTTCTCGTCGAGCAGGCCGTTCGATCGGAGAAGGGCTTCTTCACCAACTTCACAGGCACCGCGGGAGTCTGGCGGCGCGACGCCATCGACGACGCGGGGGGATGGAGCGCCGCCACGCTGACCGAGGACCTCGAGCTCAGCTATCGCGCACAGCTCCGTGGTTGGAAGTCGGCCTATGTCGAGGACCTGGTGGTGCCGGAAGAGCTGCCGGTGTCCATCGACGCGTACCGGCGCCAGCAGTCACGATGGGCGACCGGGAGCTTCCAGTCCGCGTTTCTCCTGCTCGTCCCGGTCATGCGCAGCTCCAACCGTCTCGCTGTCAAGTTCCAGGCCGTAGTGCATCTCATCGCATACGGCGTCGGTCCGGTGATGCTGATCCAACTCGCCTGCTATCCGCTGCTTCTGGTCGTGTTCGCCCAGGAGAAGCTCGAGCTGCCCTGGTACGTCAAGGACGTGACTGTTGTAGCCATCCTCGTGGGCATCTCGCCGTGGATCGGATTCATGGTCGCCCAGACGCGGCAGGGCCGGCGGTGGTGGGCGGGGGTGCCGTCGCTCCTGTGCCAGGTGGTCGGCGCCGGTATGTCGCTCAACACGTTGATTGCTCTCGCGCGCGCCACCCGCCGCGGAGGCGAGTTCGTGCGCACACCGAAGCACCGCATCGTCCAGCGGGGCCAGGAGTGGCGCGACCAGGCTTACGTCCAGGTAGGCGACCCGCGCGCACTGGCCGAAGGTCTAGTCGGCCTGGGCGCTTTCGCCATGGTGCCCACAGCCATAGCTATGGGCCAGGGCCTCGTCGCCGTCTACTCCGGCATGTTCGGCCTTGGGTTTGTCTCGGTCGCCGCTCTCAGCGCGGCCGACCTCGTCCAGGTGGTGGCCCTGCGCCGCCTGGGCGCTCGTGCCCTGACACGCGTTCGTGCTTTGACGCCGGTCGCCGGATTGTTTGGTTTGTGCGGGATTCTCCTCCTGCTCGCGGCGCAGCTGCCGGAACCATTCGAGGACGGCTACGGCCACTGGCTCATCGCCGCCAACCTGGCCCAGACCGGACACCTGCACGACCCGCTCTTCGGGATGGAGGACACATGGTTGCCCGGATACCACGTGCTCGGCGCCGCCGTCCTGACCGTTTTCGGATGGCACCAGCTCGCTGCGCTCAAGGTCCTCGGCGCGATGCTTGGGCTGGCCACACTCGCATGCGTCTACTGGATCGCGCCCAACGCCCGGCAGGGGCGGCTGGCTGTGGCCCTGCTTGCCCTCAACCCGGTCTTCCTCCTCACCTCCGGCTCGGCCGTGGTCGAGCCGCTCATGACAGTGCTGCTCACCGGTGCTGCATTGGCCGCCATTCGGCGCCACGTGCGGCTGGCCGCACTGCTCGCAGCGCTGGCCGCGGTCACCGCTACCAAAGCGTGGATATGGATCGGCGCCGTCGTTGCCTTCGTGGTCATCGAAGAAATCCATGCACGCATCACCCAGCGCGCCATGCGACCGATAGCAGCTGCCGCATGGGCGGTCCCAGCGGTCGCGCTCCTGGTTTTCGTGCAACTCGGCTATGGACCGGCCGGCCATTCGATCGACCGCGGTTCAGTCGAGGTGCTGTCCGCAACTGCCCGCGGCAGTCTGCCCGGCAGCGCCATTGCGCGCGTGCTGGAGCTGGCGCGGACATACGGCATCGCGACGCTGCCTTTGTTTGCGCTCGGTTTGGTAGGCCTGGTCTCGGCGGTCCGCCGCCCCGAATCGATCGGCGGCATGCGGGCGCTCAGGTTCCTCCATGCGCCCGCCCTGGTCTACCTCGCGGCGGTGTTCGGCCTCGTCGCCGCAGGTGCATACACCGGCAGCCACCGCTATCTGTATCCCACGCTGCCGTCGCTGGCGCTCCTGGCTGCCGCCGCCCTCGACCGGGTGAGATGGCCGGCCGGACTTGGCGCCATAGCCGCGGCTGCGCTCCTGGCAGTGGGCTTCCTTCCTGCGTATGCGAGCTTCGGAGCTGAGAACGACGGCCTCGTTGCGGCCGGGAGAGCGGCCGCCGGCCCGGGCATGCTCGTTACGGATTCACCGGTCGTCGCCTATTACAGCGGCCGGCCGCCATCAAAGATCGCGGGCTCGAGGTCGTTGCCTTCGGACCGCGACCAGGCGGTCGCCTGGATGACTTCGCACAACGTGGGCGCCATCGTGCTCGAAGGCATCAGCTACTACCCTGCCACCGCGCTATTCCCGGACCTGGCGAGCGGCCACGCCACACCGCCGTTCAGGTCGTTGGGCGATCAGGCCCGGTATCAGGTCGCGGGGGGCAAGCCCGTCTACGCCTACCGCCTGGGAGGGGCGCTGCTGACGCAGTCGATCACGCCAGGCATCGCGGCCTGCATCGAAGGCACTGCCGTCCGTGGCAAGACGGCGCAGCTCGCAAAGGGTGTCGTGCTGGAGGTCGCCGGGAGCGACGTGGGCGGCGAAGGCATGGGCTTCGGAGTGCCGATCGTCCACTACGCGGATGGGTGGGTCTTCCCGCGGACCGTCACCACAACCGACGTCTCCACGGCGACGGAAACGATCTGGCAGCGCGACTTCGAGCTGGACGAAACCGGTGGCGACGCGATCCCGGGTGGAGGCTTCGACTTCAAACCCGTGGCCTCACGAGGGCGAATCGAGGTCACCTACGCGATCTCGACTGCAGGGGTAGCGGTAAACGTAAAAGTAATCCGTTTGGAGCCCGGCTACACGGAGGTTGCGATCCTGAACGAAGAGTCAGCGGATTTCAACGACCTCGCCGACCCCTCGAAGACTCTTGTTGGCTCCGCTTTCGGCCGCTGGGTGCCGGTGGCCGGCGACTGGGCACGGTTGCGCTCAGGAAGCCTCGGCGTCGAATGGTCTGTGCCAGCCATCAAGGGAGCACAGCTCTACGGAGGCCGCGAATGGGCCGCTCCCAATTTCGACTGGGCTGGCCTGGACTACGTGTTCTCGGGGCCGTTCTACGGCACGAGTTATCGCATCAACGTGCAAGAAGCGAGGTGAGTGAGGTGAAGGCGGACGTTGTTTTGGTCTATCCCCAGGTGGCGCCCGCGCAGGGTCGTCACTGGATCATGCCTTCCCTCGGGCTCATGTACCTGAGCGCGTCCTTGAGGCGGGCCGGATACGAGGTGAGGCATATCGACCATACCTTCATGACGCGCGCCGAACTTCTCGCCGAGATCGAGCGGTTGCAGCCGTCAGTCATCGGCATCTACTGCATGATCACGATGCAGGACGAGGCGCTTTGGATCGCAGAGCAGGTTCGTGGCAAGGCGCTTACCGTAGTTGGCGGCCCCTACCCCTCGGGCGAGCCCGACACCTTCGTCGACCAGTTCGACCTGGTTGCGGTAGGCGAAGGCGAGGAGACGATCGTACAGGTCATGGAACACCTCGACGACCGCCGCTTCGAGGAGATTCCCGGGTTGGTTTTCAAGCGCGACGGCGAGATCGTGCAGACGACCCCACGGGTCCGCACCAAGGACATGTCGCACCTCCCGCTGCCCTATCGGGGGGATATCCCCAACGCCAAGTACATCGATTACTGGCGCAAGCACTGGAAGGACGCGACCACGCCGCTGATGTCCACACGTGGCTGTCCGTTCCGCTGCGACTTCTGCCACAAGTCGGTTTTCGGCGACCTGTTCAGCGCACGGCCCGTCGAGTCCGTGGTGGCGGAGATGCGCGAGATCGCTGAACTCGGCTACGACCACATCTGGATGTCGGACGACCTGTTCACCCTCAACTACAAGCGCACATTCGAGCTGGCGCAAGCGATCGAGCGTGAGCATCTGCCCTTGACGTGGGAATGCCTCAGCCGCGTGACCCACGTCGACCAGGCATTGTTCGAGCAGATGCATCGCGCTGGCTGCAAGCGGATCTTTTTCGGTATCGAGTCCGGCGACGCCGGCGTGCTGAAGGAGATGAAGAAAGGCATCACGCCGGAGCAGGCGCGCTCAGCGGTCGAGGCGTGCGTCGCGGCCGGAATCAAGGCGGCCGGCTTTTTCATGGTCGGTTACCTCGGCGAGACCACCGACTCTTTGATCCGCAGCATCAACTTCTCCAGCAGCCTCCCGCTCGACTACGTCAGCTACACCATCGCCTACCCCCTGCCAGGCACTGGCTTCTACGAGAGGGTGCGGGAACGCAGGCAGCGAGGCGAGTGGCACAAGGTCAGGCACAACCGCCTCCTTTTCAACACGGATTTCTCAGAGAACAAGCTCCGTGCGGCGATTCTCAAGGGCGCGATCCAGCACCGCCTGAACAAGATGAACCTGCGGCCGGCCTCGAGAGCTTTCGAGCTCGCCACCAACCCACTGCTACGCGTTCTTCGTTGACGGCAACTTTGGCTGCGCTCGTGATGATCTGCGGCTGCTCGCACGCTCCCGCCGCACCCCGAGCGGAGCATCCATACCCGAAAGTTGGCGTGATCCTCCTTTCGTTGGCGACAGGAACCGTGAAGGCGTCGGCGTCGGTCGGCGGGGATCTCGTCGCGGTGACCTTGTCCGAGGACGGGGAGATCGCTTATGTCGCCGATAGCGCGCCGGGAGACGTGTACGCGCTTACGATGCCCGCGCTGACCGTCGTCTGGAAACAGCATGTAGGAGGCTCGCCATTCGGACTACTTGTGCATGGAGGTCGCCTCCTCGTGAGCTTGTTCGCGGGAGCGGCGGTGGTAGCTCTCGATCCTTTGAACGGAGCTCAGATGGCCTCGTACCATGTGCCCGCAGGCCCCGCGGAGATCGCACTGGATGCCCAAGGTCGCGTTGTGGTCGCAGGCACGCGCGGGCAAGTCACGTACCTGGACGGCACCCAGCTTCGCGCCGGAACTGGATTTGCGATCGCGCTGGTGGATGGCACGATGTGGACCGAGGATTACGAGCGCGCAGAGCTTGTCCATCTTGGCGATGGTCATCGGATTGGCTTGCCGCTACCCCTGTTTCCGTTCTGGCTCGCCCCGGGCGGCCCCGGGCAACTGCTCGTTTCAGCCGAGGGCGGTAATGAAGACGACGATCCCGGCGGTGTCTTTGCACTGGACACCACATCCGAAAAATTCACGACTCTTGCACGGCCCAGAGATCCCGACCAGGTGGTCGGATTCGGAACCAAAGTCTTCGTCGCCGCACATGGTGACAAGGACGTATTGGCCATCGATGCCGAGAAAACCAACATTTGGGCGCCAGGCATGCCGGCGGTAGGGCTCGCGCCCGACGCTCAACTCGGCCTTCTGGCTGTCGTTGTGAATGATCATGAGTGACGCTTGGCCGAGCGTCTTCAGAATCGTTGTGGGCATTTATTGGCTGTACTTCGCGAGCCAGAAGTGGCAAGGCGTTGGCTGGATGCAGGGCGTGATCAAGTCAACCGCTCAGTCAAATCCAATTCCGGGTTTGCACGAGTTCCTGAATGGCGTGGTGGTCCCGAACTGGTTCTTGTTCGCCGTCGGCCAGACGATCGGAGAGACGCTCGTCGCTGTCCTTCTCATCCTCGGCCTTGCAACACGCTGGGCGGCCGTTTTAGGCCTTCTGCTTGCCCTCAATCTGGCCCTTACGGTCGCGTTCGGGGTCAACGATGACGGCTTCAGGTGGCTCTATTACCTCGCGGTCATCGCCAACGCGCAGGTGATCGTGTCCGGTGGGGGCCGCTACGCGGTCTCGAATGCCAAATGGATGCCCGCGTTTCTGCGCTAACTGGTTTGGCGATGCTTCTGATCGGCTTTGGCGCGTGCACAAGCGATAAGCCCACAGCGCCGTCAACGGCGAGCACGGGATGCCGACAGGGCCCTGCGCTGGCCGGGGTATGGAGCCCGGACCGGCTGCAGCTCATAGCGCCGTGCAAACACGTGTCGGGAATGGTTGCGGTAACCCAGGGGGAGCCGGACGGCGACCATCATGTCTGGCTGTTGGTGGACGCCGGCTACGAATACCTACTTGATGACGAGAACCATTTCCAGGCCAAGCCGGCCTTGCTGGCCGAGATAACACCTAGCTGCCCCCTCGACAGCAACCCGCCTAACGCCGAGGCAGCTGCCCGATGCCCGCCGGCGCAGCTCCCCATCCCAGTCGCCGGTGACCACATCGCAATCGATGGCCCGTGGGTGCTGGACACCGATCACGGCTGGCGGGAGATTCACCCGGTGGAGGCGATCCAGATTCTGGCCCAAGCTTAAAGGCCGGCTTCCCGGTTACCCTTGATGGCCTATGGGTGTCGACGCCGAAGGTTATGGGTTCCCGGCGCACAAGCGCACGATCGCGCGCCTGATGGAAGACGTCCGAATCCTCTCCCCGGCCGGCGTCGAGCGGGTCGCCCAGGGTTGGGATGAGCATGTCGGAGAGAGCAGGCTTGGCGCTTTCAGGGAGGCCGAGAAGGCCGCGCTGCACGCGATCGAGCAAGCCGATCGCGGAGGGGCATGGGACGAAGTTCGCCGCACTCTTTTCGGTCTGACCGAGTCCGGAGCAGCCCTCATCTCCTGGCGTGCCGAGCACGGCGACATGGGCCACAAGGCCGAGAACGCGGCCTTCGCCGCAGCCCTCGGGCTGCTCGCGGACGGCCAGATCAGCAAGCAGCAGCAGGAGACGCTGCTGCGACCCATGGCCGAGGCCCTGCCCTGGCTGCTGCAGGAGTGAACCCGCTCAGCCTGCGGTAGGCAGCAGCTCCGACAGGTCGACCGAGACGTCCGCCAGGGTCTTCTCACCAACGCGTACCCGACCTTCGATGAGCTTGCCGCCGGTCTCATTGACCTTCTGGTCGTTCATCGAGAGCACAGCCTTGATGACCCCGCCTCGCAGGTAGAAGACCGAGAAGCGCAGGCCTTTCTTGTCGCCCCGCCAGACCGCGCGGTCATTGCCGGAGGCATGGCCTCGATACTCGAGGCTGACGTCGTACTGGTCCGACCAGAAGTAAGGCAATCGTGTGACCGGCGCGTGGCCGGTGGCGATCGAAGTGGCTATCCCTCGTCCGTGGTGCTTGGCCACCTCCCAGTGCTCGACCCGAATCGCTTCCTCGAGGACAGGGTGGGGATGCAGCGCGATATCCCCGGCGCAGTACACGCCGTCGGCGGCGAGCAAGCCCTCGTCGACCCTCACTCCGGTCCCTTCGATGCGGAGGTCGAGCGCGCGTGGCAGATCGAGGTTGGGCTCGATCCCGATGGCGACCAACACCAGATCGACCTCCTCGAGGCGACCGTCGGAAAGGGTGACGCCCCGGACGCGTCCTCGCTCTACTTGCCATTCCTTGACGGTGGTCCCGGTGCGCACGTCGACGCCCCTGGATCGGTGGATCGAGGCATACACCTCGCCCACCTCGTCGCCCAGGGCGCGTCCGAGCGGCACCGCCGCGGCCTCCACCATCAGCACCTGCTTGCCCAGGTGCCTGGCGGACGCACCAACCTCGGCGCCGATGAAGCCGGCCCCGACCAGGAGAAGTCTCGAGCACCGGCGAAGTGCATCGCGGAGGGCCTGGCTGTCGCGCAGGGATCGCAAAGTCATCACATTGGCCGAGGACGGAGCATCTGGAAGACGGCGCGGAGTGCCACCCGTGGCGATTACCAGAACGTCAAAGCTCACGTCGCCTCCGCCCTGCAGCGAAAGCGTGCGATCGGCGAGCGAGCCCCCGACGACTCTCTGCTGGAGCCGAAGCTCGATCTTTTCCTTCGAGTACTCGTCCTCGGAGTGGAGGAACACCTTCTTCAGCTCGACCTCGCCGCGCAGGAACTCCTTGGATAGATAAGGACGGTCGTACGGACGGTCGCTGTCGGCGCTGAGGATGGCCACCTCGCCGTCGAAACCCTGTTTTCTGAGCGCGAACGCGGCCGCGTCGCCGGCCCCGCCGCCCCCCACGATGACAACCCGTTTCGCGGACAAAGGACACCTCCAGTTGGCCGCGGCCAGCGGCCGCGGCGATTGTCCCTCTCCCCTATCGCCTGCGTGAAAAATCATCCATTAATTCGTGTTGGCGCGTCTAGCCCGGTCTAAAATTTCGGCCACGATCTGGCCCGGCTGGACGGGAGTCGGTAGGAGGAGAGGGATGTTTTCGATGTGGGCGCACGCCCTTTGGGCGCGCGTAGCGACCTTTGCCGTGGCCGCGCCGTTGCTGTTCGCGGCGGTCGGTCCCGTTTCGGCCGGGCACCCCATGACCCCAGCGTTTGGCAGCGATTCCCAGGTCGATTACATCGACGACTTCCAGCCCGATGCAGGAGGGCTACCGGCGCTAGCGTGCCTGCACTCGACCCCGATCGGCTGCTTCGGGGCCGACACCATTCGGTCGGCGTATGGCATCCCTGCTTCGAACGATCCAACCGTCAATGGAACCGGCCGCACGATCGTCATCATCGATGCCTTCAAGAACCCCAACATCCGGACAGACCTCGCCCATTTCGATGGCTTCTGGAACATTCCCGCCCCGCCAAGCTTCACCATCCTGTCGCCGTTCGGCGACCCAGGTTTTGATGCCACCAAGAAGATCCAGCGCGGCTTCTCAGTCGAGATTTCGATCGACGTCGAATGGGCGCATGCCGTCGCGCCGGGAGCGGCGCTCGTGTTGGTTCAGGCCCTCAGCGAGAAGGATGTCGACCTCGTCGCCGCTTTGAGATACGTAGTCGACAACAACCTGGGAGACGTGATCACCCAGAGCTTTGGCGAGGCCGAATCGTGCGTCGACCCGGTCGTCCTTGCCGACCAGCACGCCGCTTTCGAAGAGGCCAGCCGGCTCGGAATCACGGTCCTGGCCTCGTCAGGCGATCAAGGCGGGGCTCGGCAATCGTGCGATGGCACCACTCTGGTGGCCGGCCCTTCAACCCCGGCGTCGGATCCCGAGGTCCTCAGCGTTGGAGGCACGAAATTGGTGGCAGGCGGCTCGGGCGCCTATATCTCGGAGGCGGCCTGGAACACCCCCATGGGAGCGATGACCGGAGGAGGTGGAGCCAGCGGCGGAGGGTTCAGCGCTCTGTACCGCCGCCCCGGTTACCAGGCGCCGTTCCAGAAGAACAACAAGGCGAGAGGCGTACCCGACGTCGCATATGACGCGTACTTCATGCGCGGCGGCGGCTTCATCGCGGTGTACAGCGGCATCACGCCACCCAAAACGAATCCGTTCGGCGTCATCGTTGTCGGCGGTACGAGCTCAGGGACACCTCAGTGGGCCGGGATCGTGGCCCTGGCCGGACAGATGGCGGGCCACCGGCTCGGGTCGATCAACAAGGCGCTGTATCACATCGCCAAGAGCGACGCCTACTCCAGTGCTTTCCACGACGTCACCGCCGGTAACAACAGTTGGGGCGGGTTTCCGGGCTTCGACGCCGGACCGGGCTGGGATGCTGCCACCGGACTCGGCACGCCCAACGTCTCGAATTTGCTCCCCTTACTGGCCGCTGGTGACGATGGCTAAAGGCCAGGGCACCAAGGCGTCGCCCTGGCAGCTGAAGACGCCTAGTGGGTCGTCTGACTACCAGATGTACAAGGACGAAGCGGCCGATCCGCCCGTCCTGGTTTGCGTGGTCGGGAAGACAGAGCTGCGATACCAGCTCCGCGCCATCGAGGACCTCCACACGATGCTGAAGGCGAACGGCGGCTGGGTACCACTGGGTAGCGCCGATGAGCAGAAACCGGCGGCCGAGGGAACGGTCGAAGCGTGGGGCCGTTCGGCCAGGAATCCTGTCAGCGGTTGGTATGGATTGAGGAAGGGCTATCGCGGCCGCTTCGGCATGTACATGCCACCGCTGCTCGAGGCCCTCGGGCTCGCGGAGGTCGAGCACAACCCCAAGAACAACCGGATGCGCGCGCTTTAGGAGGCTTGCGCTTCAGCCGGAGGTCGCCACCGCATGCATCCAGCCGTGCACGTCCCGGGCGGCGCCGCGCTGGACGTCGACCAGCGCCTGGCGCAGTCGCATGCTGATCACACCAGGCTTGCCGTCGCCGACCGGCCATGATCCGCGCGCCGATTTCACGGCTCCGACCGGTGTGATGACGGCGGCGGTCCCACACGCGAAGACCTCGGTGAGGGTGTTGTCCGCGCAGCCCGATCGCCACTGCTCGACGCTGATACGACCCTCCTCGACTTCGTAGCCAAGGTCTTTGCCGAGGGTCAGCAGGGCATCCCGCGTGATTCCGGGGAGCAAGGTGCCGGTCAAGGCGGGGGTCATCAATTTCGCCTTCGGGCCGCTGCCGAACACGAAGAACAGGTTCATGCCGCCCATCTCCTCGACCCATCGGTGCTCGACCGCGTCGAGCCATACGACCTGGTCGCAACCCTGCTCGGCTGCCTGCGCCTGGGCCAACAGGCTGCCTGCATAGTTGCCGCCGGTCTTGGCGTCGCCGGTGCCGCCGGGCGCCGCGCGGCTGAAGTCCTCCGACAGCCACACCGTGACCGGCTTGACTCCGGACGGGAAATAGGAACCGGAGGGCGAAGCGATGAGCACGAAGGTGACCTCGTCGGACGGATGCACCGAGAGATTGACCTCGCTGGCGTACATGAACGGGCGCAGGTAGAGGCTGTGCTCGGGAGCCGACGGCACCCAGTCGGCGTCAAGTCCGACCAGGAGATCGATGGCGTCCACGAACGCACCCTCCGGCAGCTCGGGCAAAGCCAGCCTGCGGGCCGAGCGTTTGAACCTGGCCGCGTTCGCCTCCGGCCGGAAGACGGCGACCCGTCCGTTTTGCAGGCGATACGCCTTGAGGCCTTCGAAGACCGCCTGCGCGTAATGAAGGACGGAGGTGCCTGGATCCATGGCGATCGGTCCGTATGGCCTCACCTCGGCGTCGTGCCAGCCACGGGTTCGCTCCCACCGCGCGATCGCCATGTGCTCGCTGAAAACCTTGCCAAAGCCAGGGTTGGCGAGGATGCGTTCGCGCTCGGCGGCCGGCACGCGCTTGGCCGCTGGAGCGACCGTGAACCTGACCTCCACCGCAGCCGCGCCCATATCCAGCAAAGTTTGACTCAAAACACGTTGAGGTCGAGCGCTGGGGCTCTATCCACAAATGGAGGTCGAGCCTTGCGGCTCGACCTCGCGAGAGGAAGGAAGGGGTGTTCTTCTTGTTAGATCAGCGCCGTGGCGGCAACGGCCGGCACCTCGGCGAGGGAGAGGGCGTCCAACCTGGGGTCTGCGGCCTCCGCCAGGACCGCGACCGGCGGCTGCGGCGGGGCGATGGGTATGGTCGCGACCGAGAGGAGGTGAAGCGCAGGTCGGCCCCTGAACCGCCGGCGAGGGGGCGGAGGCGTACTGACCACGCCGTCGAGCATCTGCGCCAACTCAGCTTCCAGCCGCCGATCGAAGTCGTTCATTTGTAGTGAAAACGCCTCCTGCAACGGGAGTACTCATGTCTCACCCATGAGGTGGCGGTCGCACCAGCAGGCTGCACGCGAACCGGGGCCGAAGCAAACCTGAAAGGCTCTTGAGGACCCTCCGCGGCGCTAGGCGGCTGCGCGGCGCGACTGGCGATCGTCCAGCTCGTGAGCCAGCTTGACCATCTTCAACCGCAGCGGTCCCGGGCCGAGAAATCTCGCGGCAAGGACCACAAAAGGCTTTACGACCGGCGCGGCGCTGACGTCGCTGCCAAGTCTCGGCACCCTCACTCCCATCCCATTAGAAAACGCGCGCCTGAAGCCGAGTATTGGCTTGTCGGCGAGGTGTCAGGCGACCGGTGCCGGGCCGTCCCAGTCGAAGATCGCGGCGGCGTGACGCAGGAGCTGTCGCTTGCGGGTCCACAACCGCTCGATCAGCTCTTTCCTAGGCGGGATCCGCCCGCCGGTGAAGACCCCCAGATCGAGCAGCTCGCCGCGCGACATCGGCGCCTGCCAGTCGTCGGTCAGCGCCGGCTTGGCCAGCATGTTCAGCGCCCGATTGAGGCGCGTAAGCTCAAAGGCATCGCCATCACCGAAGCCGAACCCCTCGTTCATCTCTTCCCTCCGCGCGTTCCCCTCCAGGACCGGACGCTGAAGCAACCAGCTCCGGCCTTTGCTTCGAAAAACGCCGGGGGCGAGGCGAGTACCGGGAGGCACAGGCCCGTTGAATTTGCGGTACCCAGCGCTCGCGTCATTTAAATGCGAAGCTGCACAGTGCGTAACATCCGCTAGGGGGTTAGGCTCCTGTCCTTGGAGACTGCGGGTTATTCGGAGACCGGTCTGTGGGACCGGCTCGAGGCGTTTCAGTCGGTGTCGGCCGAGATTGCCGGCGCCCAGGACATCGCGCAGGTCGCCGACCAGGCCCTCCAGCTCGCACTCGAGCTGACCGGCGCCGCCGTGGCTTTCATCGCCTTGCTCGACGACGCCGGCACCCGCCAGCAGGTGTATTCGCGGGCAGCCGACCCCTCGCAAAGCGTGACGGGCGACGAGATCGACAAGCTCTTCGCCGCCGCCTCCGTCGCCAGCTCGCCTAAAAGCGCTGCACGTATGCCCGACCCTGGCCTGAATGTCTACGTCGGCCTGCACCTGAAGGCGGGCGGTCACGTCGTCGGCTTACTGGGCGTCGCGGGTGGCGGCGTGTACACGGTCGTGCAGCGCGGCGCGCTGGCGATCCTCGCCAACCAGGTGGCTGCAGCCCTGGAGGTTTCGCGCCTCAAGCAACGCAGGCAAGAGCTCGTCGAGGCGCTCGTTCACATGCGCGCGGACCTCGATCGGAGCGAGAGGGAGCGGGTGCTCAACGAGGAGCGCGCCAAGTCCGCGCTCCACATTGAAAGGGCGCGGGAGCTGGCGGTAAAAGCCCTGCTGGCGGTATCGATCCATGCCCGGACAGGCGCCACGTTCAGCGCGTTCTACCGAGGCCTCTCCGAGAGCGTCGCCGACCTGGTTGGGGCGGACAAGGTCCTGTTCTGGCAGCTCAATCAGGACCGGACCCTGACGCCGATAGCGGGCGCGCACGGCATCGACGACGATTTCATCGCCCGCCTCTACCCGGCGCCCGCCGAACCCTTTGGAAACGACCTGACCAGCCAGGTCGTGTACCAGGACCGTGTCTTCAAGGCGGCGATGTCGGCTGACGAGAGTCCGGCCCATCGAGCGGTTCTGGAGGTGCTTGGCGTTTCGAGCGCCATCAGCGTTCCGTGGCGCGCAGGCGACCAGAGGCTCGGCGTCGTCGCCGCTTATGAGTCACGGCAGCGGGAAGGTTTCTCGATGGAGGACGCGTGGCTGCTACAGATGGTCGGCCTCGCGGCCGGGCTCGTGTGGCAGCTCAAGCTGGCTGAGACCGACCTGAACAGCACCGTCTACCGGCTGCAGAAGGTGGATGAGGCCCGCCAGCTGCTACTCCGGAACATGTCGACGGCCGTCGACACCGCGCGCCGGCGCTTCGCGAGCGAGCTGCACGACGATGCGCTGCAAAAGCTGACTGCGGCCGAGCTCCACCTCCAACGGGCCGCAGACGACCACGCCGCACCGGTCTTGGATGCGCGCAAGCTTCTCGACCAGGCCGAGCAGTCTCTGCGTAAGCTGCTTTTCGAGGTTAGGCCTCCCGCCCTCGAAGTGCCCGGCGGGTTCGAAGAAACCATCCGTGACCGGGTGGCCATGATGCGCACCATGACCGGCATCGAGGCTGAGATCGAGCTCGGACTCCCCGACGACGAACCCTACGAGATCAAATCCATCGTCTTCCGGCAGGTGTCCGAAGCCCTGAACAATGTCGAGAAGCATGCCGCCGCCACTCGCGTCCAGGTCATAGTGAGGGCGCGTGATGGAGGCATTCACGGCATAGTGGTCGACGATGGGCGAGGCTTCGTCGTCGACGAGCGCGACCATCTGCCCGGACACCTCGGCCTGCTCGCGCTGCGAGAGCGGGCTCTGCTTGCCGGCGGTTGGTGCGAGGTGACCAGCGAGCCCGGGAGCGGAACCACAGTCGAGTTCTGGGTGCCGTCAGCTCAGTGACCGAGCCGATCAGAGTCCTCATCGTCGAGGACCACCAGGTGGTTGCCGACGGCCTGGCGGCATTGCTGAACGACCAGCCCGACATCTCGGTGGTCGGCAGCGCGGCCTCGGTGGCAGATTCGATCACCCGCACACAGGAGCTGAAGCCCGATATCGTCCTGGTCGACTTCCGCCTCACCGACGGCACCGGGGCCGATGCCGGCGCCGGTATCCGTCAGGTCCGCCCGGACACCAAGCTGATCTTCCTGACTCGCGAGGACAGTGACGGCGCGCGCTTTGCCGCGATCGAAGCCGGCGCGAGCGCCTTCATTCACAAGTCGAGGGCGGCGGCCGAGGTGGTGGAAGCGATCCGCACCGTCGCCTCCGGTGGCTCACTGTTCACCCCGCGCACGATCGCTACGCTGCTCAACCGGCGCCGCGCGATGGACACGCAGCTCGAAAGCCTCACGCATCGCGAGAAGGAGGTGCTGCGGCTGATGGCCGAGGGCACATCGAGCCGAGAGATCGCGGCCAAGCTTTCGATCAGCTACACAACCGTGCGCACGCATATCCGAAGCCTCGGCAGCAAGCTCGGAGTCCACTCCAAGCTCGAGGCAATCGTAAAGGCGAGAGAGCTGGCGCTGATCGAGTAGCGGGCGCGTCAGCCGCCGGCCAGCCGCCGCCGACCCGACGACCGCCCAAGTATCCGCATCGGGGTCGCCGGCTTCTCCTCCCTGGGCGCCAGCCGTTTGGCCTCTTTGCGCCGACGCTTGTCCTCGTAAAGCTCGCTGTCCACGACTTCATAGGCCGCCTGCCAATCCTGGCCTGGCCTCCACGCGGTGAGCCCCATGCTGACCTCGATCGGCTCGGGCGACCGGGCGGCCAGGCTCGCATGGCTCACCGCGGCGCGCAGCCGAGTCGCGACCTCGCGCGCGCGCTCGAGGTCAGTTTCCGGCATGGCGATGCCGAACTCGTCTCCACCGATCCGCGCGCAGATGTCCGACGCGCGCACCACCCGCTGCATCTGCTGCGCGACCAGACGGAGGGCGTCATCTCCGGCGCGATGACCTTGACGGTCGTTGATCCGCTTCAGGTTGTCGAGGTCGACCATCATGACCGAGAGCTTTCGATTGTGCCGCTCCGCAAGCGCGACCTCGCGCTCCATGATCCTCTCGAACTCACGGCGGTTGGCAAGCCCGGTCAGGTGATCGGTTCGGGCTTCGTTGGAGAACTGGCGGGCTCGGTCGAGGGCGATCGCCACCTGGTCGGCGACGGCGGCCATGAACAGGAGGTCCGAGGCTCCGAAGATCCGCGGCATCTTGGTGCCGACCGTCATCACGCCCACGATCCGGCCTCTCACCCTCAGCTGCGCGCGCAGCGCGTTCCACTCCGCGCCAAGTCCGCGGTCCACTCGAGATTCGGACCGCCCGACCGCCGTGACTGCGGCTTTGACATGGGGCCCGGTCTCGCGCGTGAACTGCTCGATGTCCTGAGTGTCAAGACCGGCGGCGTGGACCAGTTTGAATGTCGCGCGCTCCTTCAACCACAGCGCGCCGGCGCTTAAGCGTAGCGCCGCCATGCTTTCGACCAGCGCCACCTCAGCCGTCTCGATGACGTCGAGAGAGCGGCCCATCGAGGTCACGATGGCGGCGAGTCCGTAGAGCTCACTCTCTCGCGTGCGATGCTCGGCGTCGAGATGCTCGAGATAGCCGCGGACGACGCACGTCGTCAGTCGCTCGACCACGTCTTCGAGCCGTGACTGCGCCAGCGCGAAGATCTCATCTCGTCGCTGCGTGCCCTCGATGGGCTGTGTAATGAGCTCGATCGTCGCCCGGCGGTAAACGGCCAGCACGTCGATCAGGGTTTCGAGCGGGACCCCCTGCGCCGCTTTGAGTCGCCCGTAGTCCCGCGTTCGCTGCTCGTACTCGGACCAGGGGACCTCGAGATCGGATCGAAGCGACGTCAGCAGGACGTCGATGAACCCCACCGAGGTGGCGATAAGGTCTTCGCCGGTGGCCTCGCTCATCCGCACCAGCTCCGGCGAGCGCGCGCGGATGACCTTCAGCGTCTTCCGGCCGGTCTGGCTCGCATCAGCCGCAAGACCGACTGCCAACGCGCTGAGCACGTCGCCAGGCTGGTGCCCAAAGGCGCCCGCTGAGCTTGGGGACATCCTTCTTCAAGAACGCTGAGCTCGCAGCGCGTTACTTGAACTCGGCTCGAACGAAGCCCTACCTCAAGTGTGCGACCCAAAATCCGCGCAACCGTACGGTGACCGTGGAGGCCTCCGCGAGGGAGATTTAGGTGCGGGAAGCGCCACATAGTTCGCGCACTCACTACGCAGGGGGTTGATTCGAGCTGATGCTCAACGAGATCCAGGAATCGGTCGAGCCAGACAATCGCGAACAAAAGCCGAAGTACACGCCCGGAAACGAGGCCGACTTCGAGCGCCTGTACCAGACGTCCTACGGCAAGATCCTCGGCACCCTCACGGCCATGCTCGGCGATCGAGCTGCGGCCGAGGACTGTGCCCAGGATGCGTTCGAGCGAGCCTACCGGAAGTGGAGCACGTGGAAACCGATCGCACCGGCTGAGGCGTGGGTCCACCGTATCGCGATCAACGCGGCTGTCTCATACCAACGGAAGATGCGACTCCGCGAGGTCGGCGAGGTGATCCGGCGCATTGGACGTCCGGAGCTGGCCCCCGACCCCCAAGAGCACATCGAGCACCGGGATCTGGCCGAGGCGCTAGCCAAGCTGCCGCCCAAGCAAGCGGCCGCCATCGTGCTGCGCCACTACCACGGCTATACCAACCGCGCGATCGCCCAGTCCCTAGGCATACCGGAGCGCACTGTGGCTTCGAGGCTGGCAGTCGCCAAGGACCGCCTTCGCGTGATGCTCCGGCACTCTTACGGCGAGGCGGGCGACTTCATCAACGAACCCGGATTGATGGCGGCGGCCGACTGAAGCACCGGCCGCACGCCATCGCAGTCCACACGATCTCCCACGGGTTGTGAGGTTGAGCTTCTGATGCAAGCCAGGTTCGACAAGCAGGGCAATCGGCTTCCTGACACAGGTCATGGCTGCGGCTGCCAGTTGTGCGCCGACGCCAACGCTCCCCGGTACGAACGTCGGCGGACGGAGCGAACTGCTACGTGGAACCCGCTGCGCCGGCGGCTCGTGCAGGCGCTGAACGCCATCATTCCCAGCCGCCGACCCGAACCCACCGCCTAAGAGGGAGCCGCCGGCCGCCCCGAGACTTCGGGGAGCTAGGTACCCGGCAGGAACCAGGCCGTCTGGCCGCTCACGGTCCGGTGGACCAAGCCCGGGGGCTCCGCATACCACTCGTCGCCGATATTCAGCGTGTCCAGCGCGGACTGCATGAATGTGTGCCAGGCCGGCGCGGCGACGACGTAGCTGTCGGAGTCCTTGGTCATCTTCTGGCGCCAGTCAGGGTTGCCGGTCCATACAGCCGCCACGAGGTGCGGCGTGTAACCAACCGTCCAGGCGTCCGCAAACGAGTCAGACGTGCCGGTCTTGACACCGACATGGCGGTTCGGAAGGGTCAGTAGAGAGTGCAAGCCGAAGATCAACGCGCGGTTGCGGTCGTTCGACATGATCTGTTCCATGATGTAGGCGACCTTGGGGTCGACGACCTGCACGCCCGGGTCCTTCTGGTGCTGGTACAGATACGTGCCGCTTCGGGAGATGCTCTGGATCGCGAAGGGCTGCCGCAGCAGGCCTTGCGCAGCCAGGACCGAAGCGCCGGTGGCCATCTGCAGCGGCGTCTCGCCGTACCCGCCGAGGGTCAGTGACGGGCCGTAGGTGTTGAGTGGGTCGTCGTTCGTGTACACCGGGTTGCCCGACGCGTCGTAGTGCTGCTGCCATGGTGGCGCGCCCATCGAGCGTGCCATCGACACGACAGACGAGACGCCGATGCCGAGCTCGACCTTGACCGCGGGAATGTTGAGAGAGTTGCCCATGCATTGCTGCAGCTGCAGGGTGCCGTGATAGCGCCCATCGTAATTACGAGGCGTGTACGCCTCCCCCGACATCGGGTCGCGATACGTGAACGCGCTATCCGCAATCCGGCTGACCATCGTGTAGCGCCTGCTCGCGATGGCCGCGGTGTAGGTGAAGATCTTCATCGACGAGCCTGGGTTGCGAGGAGGCCAAACGGCCAGGTTGTACTGACCGCCGTTCGCATTGGGGTTGGCGGACCCGACCATCGCGAGGATGGCGCCGGTGGTAGGGTCGATGGCCACCAGCGCGCCCTGGCTCACATGGCGGTATGCCAGCCTTGCGATTCCGTTGGTGATCGCGCTCTGCGCGATGTCCTGCAACTTCAGGTTGACCGTGGTGATCACGTTGAGCCCGCCGCCGTAAGCGATGTCAGAACCGAACTCGTTCACCAGCTGTGCCACCACATAACGAACAAAGCTGCCGGCGACGATCTGGTTGGTAGGCGTGAACATGTGGGCCGGAGGCGAGATGTCCTCGCCATAAGCGGTGGCAAGGTCGGACTGCGTGATGGCACCCGTGCGCACCATCGCATTGAGCACCTGCAGCTGCCTGGCCTTCGCCGACTTCCAGTTGAGCAGCGGGTTGTACATCGTCGGCCCTCGCACAAGGCCGGCCAGGATCGATGCCTGCGCCAGGTCGAGGTCCTGCGTGTCCTTGTGGAAGTAGATCTTCGACGCGGCTTCGGCGCCCCACGCACTGTTGCCGAAGAACACGTCGTTCAGGTACATCTCGAGGATCTGCGGCTTCGAATACGCGCGCTCGACCTCGAATGACAACAGCGCCTCGCGGAGCTTGCGATCGATGGTTGCCTCGTTGCCAACCAATCGAATTTTCACCAGTTGCTGGGTGATGGTGGAGGCGCCTTCGACCGTCCCATGCGCGCGCCAGTCGATCAGCGCCGCTCGCGCCACTCCACCTGGATCCACTCCAGGCTCGGAGTAGAAGTTGCGGTCCTCGATGGCGATGACGGCCTCGGGCAGGAGCGTACCCATGTCGGTGAGGGCCTGGTCGTAATGCTGGTAGCCGGGACCGTGAAGGTCTGCCAGCACCGTGGTCCCGTCGGAGGCGTATATCACCGTATCCGTCGGCACCGCCTTGTCGAGCTTGCTCACGTCCGGCATCCGATCGGCAAATGCCACGTAGCCCGGCGAAGTCAAGAAAAGGGCGGGACCGGCTACAAGGACCAGCACCATGACTCGTAGGAGCCAACCCGTGGGGCGAAGCAGCCGCTCTCTCTTAACGACGCGAGGCGTGCTGGCTCGGCGCCGGTGCCCGTTTCCCCTACGAGGCCAGTCGACCTGATTCATGTCCCCGTCCCTCCTCACCTTCCGGACCCACACGCGGCGGTGCGGGCACGATCGGCCCATACCAGCCGATCGATTGGGCGCTCAGCAGCGCGCGGATGTTGACGACCTGGTCTGGAGTCACCGGGCGCTCGCCGGGGACATCAGCAGGGCCGCCGCCTCCGACCACGGCCCGATCGAGCATCTGACTCGCCCTCGCGGCCAGGCCGTTGATGGCGGGCGCGTGCTCTGAGTGCCACGAACGCGCCGAGGCCTGAAGCCGAAACGCCCTCTCGCGGAGCGTTTCGAAGCGCGCGGCTGCCCGCACGCGGCCCGCCTCAATTGCGTCCGCCCGCCGGACTCTCGCCCGTGGGATCACGACGTCGCGCGTCCAGATCAGCACCTGAACGAACCAGGTCAGGAACGCAGCTGCCAACACCGTCGTCGCGTGCTCGGCGCGCCGGTTCCAATCGTCCATCGCATATGGGGCGGCGGCGAGAACCGGCGCGGGGGCGCGATGCAGCGGCACCTCGATCCACTCGCCGAGCCTCACCCGCGGCTGCCAGCCGGCTGCCCTCCGCCGCGATCGGATCAGGACCAGCACCAGGATGTCCGCCCCGACCATCAGCACGACCGCGTTTGCGATCACGAATCGATGGTCGCCCACCCATCCGAGCATGCTCGCGAATACGAGCCCGATCGATGTGTTCACGATCTGGTCCGCGCCCCAAGCCGCCGACTCGGTCAGCTTGCGCGTGCTCAGTGGTTGGATGTTCGTGATGGCGAGCCAGCATGTGACGATGAGACCCAACCAGATGGTGGCCTCCATCCACCTGGGGACGGAGCGGCGGACCGGCGGTACCACCATGGCCGCCGCCATGCCCGCGAACAGGGCCAGCGAGAACTGCACCATGGTCGTGTTCCCCATCGAAAGGGAAACGCGGCCGGTAAGCCGAGTATTGGGGGGTCACGCCTCAGCTTTGACGCCGGCGCGACAAGGGTGATCGGGGCGGCTAGGACGTTGTATTGATGGCGCGGCCGCTGACCCGCTCAGCGTCCGCGCCGTTTGCTTCATGGCAATACTCCTGGTCATCCTGCTGATCACCTTGGGGCTCGCGTTCAGGGCAGCCGCAGTCGGCCACCGCGTGAGCCTGGCCGGTTCCGACAGGGGCGACGACATCGGTCTCGTCGACGCGTTCGCACGCACGTCCCTGCTTGTCTTCCTGAGCCTGCTCGGCCTGTTCGCCCTGGGGCTCGCGTACGGCAACGTACTGGGTGCCAGCGCCGGACCCTAGACGGCGGCGCACCTCCGATGACGGGCTCGGAAGGGTGAAAACAGCCTTCTAGCGCGAGCGAGGGCCCGAAAAACGGGTCCCATGAGCCGGTTTCGGCCCATTTGACATCCCTTGAGCCAAATTAACCGCATCGCAGTGGCGGTGTGGCTGGCTCGCCCCTAACGTCCCCACTCCGGTCACCCGTATCCGACAGAGCGCCGAGGCACTGATCGGGCGGTGACGCAAGGAGGGGTACCTGAACTCACTACGCCGGCTCTATCGTGGCTTGCCGTTCCGCCCTACGGGCTACCTGCCGCTCGTGCTCGTGGCGGTGATGCTGAATCTGAGCGTCATCGCTCTCGCCGCACCAGCCGGCGGCCCGGCTCTGACGGCGTCGCCGTCGAGCCCCAACGACCAGCGGCCGAGCCTCACCCTGCCGGCGAGCGCCAAGCTTTGCCCTGCTTCCGGGCAGGGCGCCGCCTGCGACGCCATCCCTACCAACTTCAATCCCGCTCCAGGCCAGCCGTCCCTACCCGACGGCCTGGTTCAATGCCCGGCGGACCCGGCGAAGCCGGTACTCAGCTCACCCGCAGCATGCGATGAAACAACGCTCTCCTCACCGGCCTCGTCGGCCCCGGCGCCGGTCCACCCTTCGGCGGGCAGCCCGGTCATCCCCAGCGTGCCACTCTCATCCCTCGCGCCGGGAAGCTCCGCGACTGCAAGCCTCGCCCTCACTGCGGATCACGCGCTTATCGGCGCCGGGGAATCCGTCATATTCACGGCCACCGCACGCAGCAGCGTGACAGGCACCGGTTCCGCAATCGAGATCTTCGACAGCACGACCGGCACGATGGTCGGGGCCTGCATGAGATCGAGCAGGTGCCAGGTGGCATACAAGACGACGGTGGGGACGTACTCGTTCACGGCCTTCGTCACGCCGCCCACGACGACGGCGCCCGTGGCGCGCGACGCCATCGTCTCCAACGCCGTCCAGGTGAGGTGGCTCGACGCGAGCCTCACCGCCAGCCTGCCGGCTGTCGTCGGACCGGGTAAGTCGGTCAAGCTCACGGCGGCGACGTCGGCCGACGTTGCCAAGTCCGGATTGGTGTTCCTGTTCTGGGACGTGACGACAGGTTTGCCGCTCACCTACTGCAGCCACGGCACCGCCTGCAGCACGATGCTCACGTATAGCGTCGGCGGTGCGCACCAGATCGTTGCCTACCTTGCGGACAGCCCATCATCCACGCCGGCCGCAGGCACACACGCTGCGTCCAACATCGCCTACCTGACCTGGCTCTCCGTCGCGCTTGCGGCCAACACCACATTCCCGCAGGCCGGCGGGACGGTCAATCTCACCGCAACGGCCAACGCCGACCTGGGCACCACGCCCTGGAGCCTCGGCATCGTCGACCAGAGCGGACGGCTGGTCGACAAGGCGTGCAAGACGGGCCGGACATGCTCCGCACGCATAACTCTGGGCTCCGGCCAGACGCCATATTTCTCGGCCGTGATCGGATCGCTACCGCTGGCGGCAAGCGCGTGGACGATTGCGGGTCAGCTGCTCCACACCGTGACCGACCGCGCTCCCTTGGTCGACGTGCAGGCGCGATCGGCTGCAGTGCAGCCAACACGGCTGTTGTGGGGGGTCGACTCGTGCAAGCCGATGACGACCGATGCTGCCGGTCGGGGAGGCCTTCTGCCGCAGGTGGCACAGATCCTAGGCGGCGCCGACTTCTGGGGCCGCTATCTCACCACCACCCCCAACTGTCCTGGGATCAGCTCGACCGAGATCGCGGCGGCGGCCCACTTCCGTGTCGGCATCCTTCCGATCTACAACGATTACGACTGCTCAGCCGTCAGCTACTGGCAGAACGGCCAGGACTATGCCGCCGGGGCCACCGCGGCCGCGGCCAGGCTCGGAATCCCGAGGGGAACAGTGATAGTGATCGACATCGAGCCGCCCGGCGATTGGTGCTCAGGCGCAGTCGACTCCGGCTTCATCGAAGGCTGGTACTACGGCGTATTGAACGCCGGCTACGCCCCGGGTTTCTATGGCGATGGCACGGCATCGAGCACCTTCGGCCAGGCGTGGTGCGGAGCAGTTGCGGATCGCCCTGAGATCGCAGGCAAGTCCTACCTCTGGTCTTTCGAGCCATCGCTCATCGCCAGCTACCCGAAGGAGTCGGCCCCCGCGTGGAGTCCGAACCAGGTCGGCTGCGCCGGCAACATGGCGGCATGGCAGTACGAGCTGAGCGCCGGCGCGACACCCGATGTCGACCGCGACGAGGCCCTGTCCAAGCTGCCGCTCTGGTACCCCTCCTAGTAAAAAGCTCAGCAGCTCCGTCGGTGGTTGCGATCGCCCCAGGCGTTCTCCATTGAGGCCAAGCTCCTCGGATCTCCGAGTGGCTGACAGAACCCCTGCGTTTACATTTGTAGATCTCCGTTCGTTTGACGACTGGAGGGTCCGTCATGCAGCACGAAGAAGAAAGACAAGTTCGCAATGAATCGTCAGGCGTCGTCCGTAAGGAATCGTCGACCGTGGTCGACGACACAGGCGAAGCGCCGGTGCGAGAGGCATCCGTCGTCAAGAGCTCGACTCCGGCGCGGCGCGCGATGGAGGGCATCTACCTCTTGTTTGGGATCATCGACGCCCTGCTCTTGATCCGGTTGGTGCTCAAGCTCTTGGGAGCGAACGTGCACGCAGGGTTCGCCAGCTTCACTTACGGAGTGACAGACTTTCTGCTGGCGCCGTTCCACGGCCTGCTGCCGACATACGTCAGCGGGCAGTCGGTATTCGAGCTGTCGCTCATATTCGCGATCCTGATCTACTCGCTGATCGCGGTCGGTCTCGTGCGACTGGTGGCGATCACGCTTTCTCGCAGCGTCATGGTTTCCCAGCACAGCCGGTCTGAGGGGCTCAAGCCTCGCTCGGACTGATCCAAAGCGACACCAGGGGAAGTCTCGAAATGGGCGCCATCGACCGAGGTCGGCGCAAGCGCCAAGGCCATTTGCGCTCCACCATCTGGACGCTGGCTGTTGCGCTCGGGACCGCCGTCACGCTCCTGCTCCTGGTGGCAGTGATCTTTCTTGTAGCGACCGCGCCGAACTGGTTGGGTCGCTAGCCTCGGCGGGTTCGAGACCGCGAGCGGGCTAACTCATCCAGCCCGCAAGCCCGGCACCGCGACCAGGTCGCGAATGTCCTGCACCTGGCGGGTGATCCATCGCGAGATGTCGTTCGTACGCACGACCTCGCGCGCAGCCTCGTTTCGCTTCCGTCGCTCCTCGCTGCTCAGCGTCAAACCCTGGTAGATGGCCTCCGCCGTGGCCTCGATGTCGAATGGATTGACCGACAGCACATGGCGGTGCAGCTCCTCGTGTGCGCCGGCATTCTCGGACAGGACGATCACGCCTTCGGCTCGATTGACGAGAGCGCCCTCCTTGACCACGAGGTTCAGGCCGTCGTAGACGGGGTTGACCAGCAGGACGTCGAAGTTGCGCAGCGCCGCCATTGCCTTGCGCACGTTCTCGCCGAATTCCAGACGGATCGGCATCCAGCCGTCGCGGCCATGCTGGCTGTTAATCCGCGCCGCCACCTGCCGGACCCGGCGAAGGTAGGTGCGATACACCGCCACGTCCTGGCGCGAGGGCTGTAGGAAGGCCCAGAACTGGACGTCCCCTTTGAGCTCGGGGTGATGCACCAGCAGCTTCTCGTAGGCGAGGAAGCCCCGGACGATGTTCTTGGATGGGTCGGTCCGGTCGATGCGTACGATGAGCTGCTTGGGGCGCCAGTCGCGGAGCTTGCGCTCTTCGACCATGACGCCGTGCGAAAAGGCAAGCCGTGTCGTCGTGGCGACATCGATGGAGATCGGGTAGGCGCGCGCATACACGACCCTGCCGTCAAAGAGGACCGCCTTCTCCCTCTCGTCGACCTGGAGGCCCGCGTTCTCCTCGCAGGTCATCAGGAAGTTGCGTACGTCGAGGCTTGACTGGAAGCCGACTATGTCGCAGCCGAGAAGGCCCTCGAGGATCGCCGAGCGCATCTCCTTGGGCAGCACCTTCCAGTACTGCGCCGTCGGCCATGGGATGTGGATGAAATGGTGAATGATCGCTCCCGGTAGCTGCGCGCGCACCATCTTGGGCACGAGGTAGAGCTGGTAGTCGTGGATGAGCACCAGCGGCCGGTGCGGCAGCTGATGCCCGACAGCGACCACTTTCTGCGCCACCTGCCGGTTGACTTCGACGTAGCCCTCATTCCATGCGCGGTGAATCCGGCCGTTGATGATGGGCTGCTGCGCAAGGTCCCACAGGTAGTGCTGGATAAACCACAACACCGGGTTTGCGATCACCGAGTAGTACTGCTCGTACTGCTCGGGAGTCGGCGTCACATAGTGAAGCTTTGTCTCGGATCGGAGCAGGGGCGCATCCCAGTTGTCGCCGTGCTCTGCGACCATCTTTCGCTCGGCATCGGTTCGCGCACAGCACACCCAGTCGGCGGCCGTCACCTCGGCGAGAGTCAGCAGCGCGGTGACCACGCCCCCCGCGCCGCGCGCGAAACCGCCCTCAGGGCGCGGCTCGTGCGGCGCCCGATTGCTCACCACCACGGCGGAGTGCTGGGGCAGCGTCCGATTCACATACGCGCGCATCGACCCGCCGGGGCGGCGGCGCTCGACGCTATTCATGAACGGGCTGTCTGCGATCTCGAGCATCTCTCTGCCTTGCCTAGGGCGATGGCTTGATGGACGGGGACGGTACCGGGCTGGGCGAGGGAACCGGGGTGGGTATCGGTGACGGCAGCGACGACGGACTCGGCAAACCTGTCGGGCTCGGGAGAAGGGTCGGTGACGCGCTCGGGCTTGGGCTCGGCGAGGGGCACAGACCCTCGGTGCCGCTGAGAAGGATCTCCTGCTGGCTGCCGCAGGTCGCATGGACGATCCCGGATGGCTGACCGTACCAGCCGCGCATCTTGCTGGGGAGGGCGTTGACGAAGCGGGCCATGATCGTCTGGCCGACGCTTTCGCCGAAGGCGCGGATCATTCCGCCGCCGCCGTTGGGGGCAGTGTTGCCCACCCAGACGCCGGCGACGATGTCGGGGTTGTAAGCCATGATCCACGAGTCGGGGATCTGGCCATGGCCGTTGTCGCTGGTGCCCGTTTTGCTCGCCATCTGGCGGTTCCAGCCGAAGCCCCACTTGTACTGGTACTGCTTCAGCACGTCCGTGATGAGGTAGGCCTCCGCGGGAGTCAGCACCTGTTGCGGGCCAAGCACATCGTGTGTATAGACCGTCTTTCCGCTGCCGTCGTCGATCGATTTGATCGCGTTCAGCCCCGCCTTCTGCCCCTGGTTCGCGAACACCTCGTAACCCTGCACGTGCTCGAGCATGGTGACGTCGCTGCCGCCGATCGCTGTCGACAACCCAGGGTCGAGGTGGCTGTTGATGCCCATCGCGTGGGCGAGATCGATCACGTTGTTCATGCCTTCCATCTGGCCGACCTCGACGGCGGGAATGTTGCGCGAATAGACGAGCGCGGTCCGCGCCGGGATCTTCCCCATACCGCCGTTGTCGAAGTCGTGCGGAACGTAGCCATTAAAGCTCTGGGTATGGTCGTCCAGGATGGTCGCCAGCGTGATCTTGTGATCGCGCAGCGCGGCTTCATACACGTAAGGCTTGAACGACGAGCCCGGCTGCCGCTCCGCGAGGACGACGTCGTACTGGCCCGCGATGGAGTCGTTGGCGTAATCGGCTGAGCCGACCCACGCCAGTATCTCGCCTGTCTTCGGGTTCGCGGCGAGCAATGCCGAGTTGTTGATGTTCGCCCATGCCAGGTCGCGGATCCCGTTCTTCACTGCCGAGTCGGCCGCCTGTTGAATGTCGAGATCGAGTGTGGTGTGGACAGTGATGCCGCCCTGCTGCACCGCCGCCGCGCCGAAGGTCTGCTCCAGCTGAGAAAGGACATAGTCGACGAAATGCGGCGCCTTGCTCTGTCGCGCGGAGGCCTGGATGTGGAGCTCAGCCTTGACGTCTTGGGCCGCGGCCTGGTCAGCTTGCTCCTGCTTCAGGGCGCCGATGGTGACCATCCCCTTCAGGACATAGAGCTCGCGATCGCGGGCGAGGTCGTAATGCAGCTTGGGGTCGTAGGCGGCCGGCGCCTGTATGAGGCCTGCCAGGAATGCGGCCTGTGCCGGCGTGAGGTCTTTTGCATCCTTGGAGAAATACGTGCGCGCGGCGGCACCGATCCCGTAAGCGCCATGACCGTAATAGACGCGGTTCATGTACATGGTGAGGATCTGGTCTTTCGAGAAGCGCTCCTCGAGCGCAACGGCGAGGACAACCTCCTGCAGCTTGCGCGTGAACGATTTCTGAGGCGT
This sequence comes from Chloroflexota bacterium, assembly GCA_005880315.1. GTDB lineage: Bacteria > Chloroflexota > Dormibacteria > Dormibacterales > Dormibacteraceae > UBA10449. The sequence goes on from VBHB01000079.1 coordinate 116,966, forward strand.
CAACAGCTGGATCTTCACCAGCTGCTGCGTGATCGTGCTGCCGCCCTCGTTGAGGCCCATGTGGGTGACGTCGACCCACACGGCGCGCGCGGTCGAGCCGACGTCGATGGCGCCGTGATGATAGAAATTGCGATCCTCGGCCGCCATAGTGGCCGAAGCGGCATACGACCCCATCTCGCTGAGCTTGAGGCTCACGTGGTAGTGCCCAGCCGGGCTCCAGTCCTCGATCAGTTTCCCGTTGCGATCGACCACGACGACATCGCCGGCCGCCAGTACATCCTGGCTTGGGTCCGGCAGATCCTTGACCGCCCACAGCACGTAGAGCGTGGACAGCACGAACACGATCCCGGTGGCGGCCGCGATCCAGCCCCGCTTCGCCCAGATCCAGCCGAACAGGTGGTGGCTGTGGACTGGGTTCTGCGGGACGCGACCGGTTGGGTTGTGAACCACCCTTCGCGCTCTCCTCCTCAGCGCCCGCGCTTACGAGCCGGCCTTTAGAGCCGACCCGGCCATGGCGCGCTTCGAGAGGACAACGCTGTGTTGAAGCCGGCTACTCGGAGCCGGCTACCCGCTCCAGAACAGCTTTAGCTGAACTCCACGGCGATATATGCGTAGCCGTTTGGCGCCACCGCCCAGGCCGTAGCGACGTAGTGGTACGGACCGACGATGTTCGCATGGTGCTCGGGGCTCGCCCAGAACATCGAGTTGAGCTGCGAATCATTGATCCCTCCGCTCCAGTAGCCGACGTTCTCACCGGCTTGGTGGCCGAGGCCGCAGCCGAGATCGACCGAAGGACCGTTCGTGTGATAGGGCGGCACCCAGCCCTGCCTCGAAAGCCTCACCGCGTTGGACACCGCGACGTTGTGAAGGCATGCGCTCCACGTCAGAGGCGGAAGACCCACCGCAGCACGATCCCGGTTGATCAGCACCTGCTGCTGTGAGCCGATGACGATGGAAGGCCGCGCCGGCGGTGGAGCAGGCCTGGAGGCAACCGGCGCGTTCGAGCTCGTGGTCGACGGCGCCACCGACGGAGACGGGCTCGGCCTCGGCGGATTGTGATTGGCGAGAAGGTTGGGGGTGAACGACGTGCCGTCGTATGTGGCCGCGGCATTCGGCTGCGAAGCAGCCAACGCATGAGTGCCGTCGTTGTGCGCGCGCAGCGTGGCAGCGGTCGCCGTGCTGATGACGGCGACCAGGATGACGCCTCCGATCCAGGAAAGAACCCGCATGCCAGCCGCAGAGTCTGACGGCGCCAGGACGGCATGGTGGCGGAAAATCGGGTAAAAGGTTGTAAAAGGGATCGCGGCTCGGGCCGCGGGCCCCCTTTACGTTGTTAACGCCGTCAGACTTCTGGGAAGCGGCTGTAGAGCCTTTCGTGCGCCATCACCAGGAAGGTCTCGGCGATTCGCTCCCAGCCGTGCTGTTGGGCCCACATGAAGCTCATGGCGCGCAACGCCAGCTGCAGAGCCTCGTAGATCGGGAACCGGTTCACGGTCGCATGCGGGCGAAGCTCCAGGTATCGGCGCAAGAAGCTCAAGCGGGCTGCCTCCGCCGCGACCGTGTCCTCCCATCCCATCGGATTGGATGGCACCAGATATGCGCAGAACTTGCCGAGGTCATAGCTGGTCTCGGCGTGACCGTAGTAATCGAAGTCGAGGAGCGTGTAGCGCCCGTTGTGATGCACGAACTGGTCGTATTTGAGGTCCCCATGCGTGGGGCGCCATTCCTCGGCGAACGCCACCCGGGCTCGATTGCGGAGATGGACGATCAGGTCGCTGAGCAGAAAGTGACCCTGGGGATTGACGTACGCGAACTGCTCAGCGACGCGATCGAGTCGTTCGAGTTCGGCGTCGAGCCAGATCTCGATGTCCGTCTCTACGCCGGATTCGTGGACGACGGCCACCGCCTCCGCGGCGGCGAGCGCAGCGTTCTGGAACTCGTTGCTGCGCCGGTTCCCCTGCACCGGCGCGCCGGGGATCGCCTGCTCCAACAGCAGCCCGTACCTGTCGATGAAGCCCAGCGGCCGCGGCAGGTTGAGAAGGCCGTCTGCATTCGGGACCTTGGAGTTCCACAGGCCCTCGACGATTTTTTGGGTTCGCAACCCGCGGTCGCCAGGCTGGACTTTGCCGTAGATGGACAGGGGCCCAGCCGAGGTCTCGAAGTGATAGCGCAGGATCGCTCCCACCTCGGGCAGGTAGCGAACCCTTTCCACGCTGAGGTTGGGAACCCCGTCAGGTAAAGGAACTGGAGGGTCGTCGTGGCCGAGGAGGACGCGGGTCATGGTGTCCGGGTCGGCCGCAGCCGGCAGGCCGGGCATGGAGGGGTCGAACGGATAGAACCAGAACGCCACCTGCTTCTCCGCCAAGATCATTGGATACCCGAGGCCGTCGATTGGGTCGGCCGGCCGGCCGGTGTGGCGCTCGAGCCTGGCGTGCAGGTCCTCCCACGCATCCGCGCCGAAAGCGCCACGCGCCACGAGCCTCAAGCTACGCGCGCGCGCGTCAATCTTGGGTTGGCTCTCCCTAGCTTGGATCTCGAACATCGCCCAGTATCGATCGGGTGGCTCGAGGCGGGATGCACGCTTCCGGATCCCATCGACCTCCCAACCTTTGGGAGCCAGCAACGCGGATACGAAGTCGCCTACGACATCCTCGCTGGTGGCCTCGAGCATGGTTACTAGCGAGACCTTCGGCGTTTCCGTGTTAAGCATTGCCAAATAGGGAACGCTGAGCGGGGCGTTCTGCGACATATCCTCGTGCCGGCAATTTTTAGCAAGGCGGGGTCCGTGTCCAGGATGGCGGCGAGGGCAAATGCTCATATCCACGTGGAGGTGAGCGTTTTTGGACACGTTGAGCGAATTTGTGGCAAGCCGGCCGTCATTCATGCATCGGACCGCAGTCAAGTTATTGGTCCTCATGGCGGGTGCAGTTCTCATGCTTTGTCGGACTACTCCCGCCCTCGCAGCCGACTCTAATAACGGCAACGCCAAGACGTCCGGCAAGACGACCACATCGGTGGTCGCATCGCGCTCCGACACAGCCCCTGTCAAGCTCGATCAGCAGATAGGCGGCGGTGGAGGTGGAGACGGTAAGGGCGACGGCGGGAAAGACGGCGCCAGTACCAAGGGCGGCTCGAGCGCGAAGAGCAGCTCGAGCGCCAAGACCGACTCGAGCGCGAAGGTGAGCTCTAGCGCCAAGACCGACTCGAGCGCGAGCGCCAAGGCGAGCACCAAGGTCAGCTTCGGCTCGGACGCGAAGAGCAGCACCAAGACGAAGGCGATGGCGTCGAACGAGAATGTCGGGTCCACCGGCAGCGTCGGTTCGGCGGGCAGCGCCAACGGCTCGACCGGCAACTCGACCCCCAAGGTCGGGAGCACCGGCAGCACCGGCAGCGCAGGCAGCGCGAATGGTTCGACCGGAAACTCAACCCCCAAGGTCGGGAGCACCGGCAGCACCGGCAGCGCAGGCAGCGCGAATGGTTCGACCGGAAACTCAACCCCCAAGGTCGGGTCCACCGGCAGCACCGGCAGCGCAGGCAGCGCGAATGGTTCGACCGGAAACTCAACCCCCAAGGTCGGGTCCACCGGCAGCGTCGGTTCAGCGGGCAGCGCCAATGGCAGCACCGGCAACTCGACCTCCAAGGTCGGGTCCACGGGCAGCACCGGCAGCGCAGGCAGCGCGAACGGTTCGACCGGAAACTCAACCCCCAAGGTTGGGTCTACGGGCAGCGTCGGTTCGGCGGGCAGCGCCAATGGCAGCACCGGCAACTCGACCTCCAAGGTCGGGAGCACGGGCAGCGTCGGCAGCGCAGGCAGCGCCAACGGCAGCACCGGCAACTCGACCCCCAAGGTCGGAAGCACGGGCAGCGTCGGCTCAGCGGGCAGCGCCAACGGCTCGACCGGCAACTCGACTCCTCAGACCGGAAGCACCGGAAGCGTCGGCTCAGCGGGCAGCGCCAACGGCAGCACCGGCAACTCGACCCCCAAGGTCGGGAGCACCGGCAGCGTCGGCAGCGCAGGCAGCGCCAACGGCTCGACCGGCAACTCGACTCCTCAGACCGGGAGCACCGGAAGCGTCGGCTCAGCTGGCAGCGCCAACGGCAGCACCGGCAACTCGACTCCTCAGACCGGAAGCACCGGAAGCGTCGGCTCAGCTGGCAGCGCGAACGGCTCGACCGGCAACTCGACTCCTCAGACGAGCACCGGCAGCACCACCAGCAACGGCACCAGCGTTGGCAGCACGCCCAGCACTGGCAGCACGACTGGCGGCACCTCAGGAGGAGGCGCCACCGGCGGCAACACCGGCGGCACCTCGGGTGCGACAGCTACCGGCGGCGTCTCCGCAAGCGGTATCGGACTGGCAGGCACCGGCCTGCCGGTGATCGGTGGAATCATCGGCGCGGCCCTGGTCGCGTTGGGAGCCATCGGTCTTCGGGTCAAGCGCAACTAGCGCAGGTCAATTAGAGCCGGGCTCGCCACCGCGGCGAGCCCGGTTTCTTTATGACATAGGACCCAGCAGCACCCTGCCCATTCGCCTACGGCGATGAGAAAGTAGCGCGTTCGAACGGAACGTTTTTTAGATGTGACCGCCTCGCGAGAGGCGGTCACGCCAAATACTGGAGGAGGTGTCCATGGAGCTCTCGCCTGGCGGCATCATCGCGTGGATCATCGTTGGACTCATCGCCGGCTGGGCAGCGTCGTCAGTCAGCCGCGGTCACGGCTACGGGATCATCGGCGACATCATCGTGGGCCTGATCGGCGCCCTCATCGGCGGCTTTCTCGCCGGCTTCTTCATCCACGGCAGCGTGGGTCTGATCGGCAGCATCATCGTCGCTTTCATCGGCGCCCTGATCTTGCTGGCCATCTTGCGGATGTTCGGGCGGAGCCGCGTCGGGGCTTAACCGGGCGATCGGCTGGTTCCGGGGCTCGCGGAACCGGGTCCCGGAACCCTTTTCTACCTCACTTGTACGGCGACGTACCCCTCCCCAGGGCGGTTTGATTTAGGCCGACAGAGACTCTCAGGAGGGGCGATGTGGAGGTAGCCACCCTGCCGGCCGGTCGCCGGCCTGCGGGTGCGTCGGGATCGGCGGAGCCGGGGCGCTTGGGCGCCAACGGCCAGCTTCGGCCGCGCCAGCGCAGGCGCGCGACCCAACGACTCGAGAAAGCCCAGGCCGCGGCCTCGATCGCGCTCGGCGCCGTCTCGACCTACTTCGAGGCTGAGATGGAGCTGCCTACCTTCTTCAGCCACCTCGCGGAAACGGTTGCCGGCCTGGTCGGCGCCCGACGCGTGGCCTTCTTACGGCTCTCTTCCGCCGGCAACCTGGTCCTTCAGCGCGAGCCTTTTGGCTTTCCAGCCCAGTCCCCAATCCGCGGCCTCCGCATCGAGGCCAAGCCCGATGGCGACGGCATCGCCTCACGCGTGATTTACGGGGACGAGCTCGACATCCATGACGGCACCTCGGCCGCGCTCGACTCCCTCTGGGAGGAACACGGCATTCGAGACACTCGCAACTCGATCGCTGTCTCGTGGCCGGCAGGCGACCGGCGGATCGGCGCATTGGCCGCGTACGACTCCGAGCGCGGTTTTACCAACGACGATGCCTGGATCCTCCGCGTCGCGGCGATGGCCACCGGGCTGGTCTGGCAGTACCGGGAGGCCGAAGAGGAGCTCGACGTCGCCGTCGAGCGCCTCGAGGAGGCGATTGCGGCGCGCCGGCAGCTCCTGGCCAATGTAGCTTCCGGCGGCGATGAGGCCAGACGCCGTTTCGCCAGCGCCCTTCATGACGACTCGCTGCAGCTTCTGACCGCGGCCGAGCTCCAGCTCGAGCGTATCCGGACCGACAGCGACTCCAAGCGTCAAACCGCGCAGCTCGACCAGCTGGCACTGACCATCAAGAAAGTTGAGGATTCGCTCCGGCGCCTGCTGTCCACGGTGAGCCCGGAGGCTCTTGATCTCACCGTCGGCTTGAAAGAGGCCATCCGCGACCGGCTGGAAACGCTGCGGGTGCACGCAGGAATCGAAACCGACATCGACCTCCAGTTTCCGGACGAGCTTCCGGTCGAGGTGGAGACGATGGTTTTCAAGAACGTCGCCGAAGCCCTCACCAATGTGCAGAAGCATTCGCATGCCACGCGTATTCGGGTGGCGGCGGGCGCTCTCGACGGTGGGGTGGTAGTCGAAGTCAGCGACGACGGCACCGGTTTCGTCGTTGAGGAGTGCCTGCACGTGCCGGGTCATCTGGGCTTGCTCACGATGAAAGAGCGAGCGCAGCTTGCCGGCGGTTGGTGCCGCATCGTGAGCGAACCGGGGGCCGGCGCCAAAGTCGAGTTCTGGATACCCACCAACTAAACGCGAAGTACGACGTCGAGAGAAAGGAAAGGAGAGGAGTCACACATAATGGCCACCAAAGCGCCGGCCGCAGATAAGACCGACAACCGGGCGATGCTGCGGGTATTGACCGCGGTCAAGCGAGGCGATTTCAGCGTACGCATGCCCGTCACGTCCACAGGATCGGCGGGCCAGGTCGCAGCGGCGATCAACGACATCATCGAGGCCAACCAGCGCCTCGAGCGCGAGCTCCGCCGGCTGAGCAAGCACGTGGGCAAAGAGGGGCAGATCAAGCACGCGTCCATCGGTGACGCCGGCGGAGGCTGGGCGGCGACACTCGACTCGATCAACGACCTGATCGAGGACGTCGTCCGTCCCAACACGGAGATGGCCCGAGTCATCAGCGCCGTGGCCAAGGGCGACCTCTCGCAAACGATGCCGACCGACATCGACGGCAGGCGCTTACAGGGACAGTTCCTGGAGACCGCTCGAATTGTCAACACGATGGTCAACCAGCTCCGCTCGTTCAGCTCCGAGGTGACCCGCGTCGCGCGCGAGGTGGGTACGGAAGGCAAGCTCGGCGGCCAGGCTCAGGTCCCGGGTGTGGCCGGTGTGTGGAAGGACCTCACAGACAACGTCAACTTCATGGCCGGCAACCTGACCAACCAGGTGCGCAACATCGCAGAGGTAACCACTGCGTTCGCCAACGGTGACCTCTCGCGAAAGATCACCGTCGAAGGCCAGGGCGAGATCCTGGAGCTCAAGAACACCATCAACACGATGGTCGATCAGCTCAACGCGTTCGCGTCCGAGGTGACGCGCGTCGCGCGCGAGGTGGGCACCGAGGGCAAGCTCGGCGGCCAGGCCGAGGTCAAGGGCGTCGGCGGCACGTGGAAGGACCTCACCGACAACGTCAACCTCATGGCCGGTCAGCTCACGAACCAGATCCGCAACATCGCGGACGTCACCACCGCGATCGCCAACGGCGACCTGTCGCGCAAGATCACCGTCGACGTCCAGGGCGAGATCCTGGAGCTCAAGAACACCATCAACACGACGGTCGACCAGCTCAACGCATTCGCGTCTGAGGTGACACGTGTCGCCCGCGAGGTGGGCACCGAGGGCAAGCTCGGCGGCCAGGCCGAGGTCAAGGGCGTCGGCGGCACGTGGAAGGACCTCACCGACAACGTCAACTCCATGGCCGGCAACCTCACCAGCCAGGTCCGCAACATCGCAGACGTCACCACCGCGGTCGCCAACGGCGACCTCTCGCGCAAGATCACAGTTGACGTCCAGGGCGAGATCCTGGAGCTCAAGAACACCATCAACACGATGGTCGACCAGCTCAACGGCTTCGCTTCCGAGGTCACCCGCGTCGCCCGCGAGGTGGGCACCGACGGCAAGCTCGGCGGCCAGGCCGAGGTCACAGGCGTTGGGGGCACGTGGAAGGACCTCACCGACAAAGTGAACTCAATGGCCGGCAACCTCACCAGCCAGGTCCGCAACATCGCCGAGGTGACCACCGCGGTCGCCAATGGCGACCTCTCCAAGAAGATCACAGTCGACGTCCAGGGCGAGATCCTGGAGCTCAAGAACACCATCAACACGATGGTCGACCAGCTCAACGGCTTTGCGAACGAGGTCACTCGCGTCGCGCGCGAGGTGGGCACTGAGGGCAAGCTCGGCGGCCAGGCCGATGTCAAGGGCGTCGGGGGCACCTGGAAGGACCTCACCGACAACGTCAACACGATGGCCAGCAACCTCACCGACCAGGTGCGTGGCATCGCACGAGTGGTGACGGCGGTGGCCAACGGCGACCTGCAGGGCAAGCTCTCGCTCGAGGCAAAGGGCGAGATCGCCGCCCTGGCGGAAACCATCAACAGCATGACCGAGACCCTGGCGATCTTCGCCGAGCAGGTCACAAGTGTCGCCCGCGAGGTCGGCGTGGAAGGCCGCCTCGGCGGCCAGGCTCGCGTGCCCGGCGCCGCCGGCACGTGGCGAAACCTCACCGACAACGTCAACCAGCTCTCCGCGACGCTGACTACTCAGGTGCGAGCGATCGCTGACGTCGCCACGGCCGTGACCAAGGGTGACCTCACGAGGTCGATCGGCGTAGAGGCGAGCGGAGAGGTTGCGGTCCTCAAGGACAACATCAACGAGATGATCCGCAACCTCAAGGAGACGACCGAGAAGAACACAGAGCAGGACTGGCTGAAGACCAACCTGGCGCGTTTCGCACGCATGCTGCAGGGCCAACGCGACCCGATGACAGTGTCGAAGATGATCCTGTCCGAGCTGGCTCCGTTGGTCAATGCCGACCATGGCGTCTTCTACGGGATGAAGGCCCCTAACGGAACCGAGGCGCACCTGGACTTTCAGGCCGGCTACGCATACAGGCGCCGCAAAGAAGTCCCTATGCAGTTCCGGATCGGCGAGGGGCTTGTCGGGCAATGCGCATTCGAGAAGAAGAAGATCCTCATCACGGACGTTCCGCCCAACTACGTGAAGATCGCCTCTGGCCTCGGCGAAGCCAGGCCGCTGAACATCCTCGTGCTGCCGGTCCTGTTCGAAGGCGACGTGCGCGCGGTCATCGAGCTCGCCTCTTTTCAGCGTTTCAGCCAGACCCACCAGGACTTCCTGGACCAGCTCATGGAGAGCATCGGGATCGTCCTCAACAACATCGAGGCCAACAGCCGCACCGAGGATCTCCTCAGGCAATCCCAATCACTGGCCAATGAACTTCAGAGCCAGCAGGACCAGCTGCAGCGAACCAATGAGGAGCTCGCCGAGAAAGCGCGCCAGCTCGCACAACAGAACGCCGAGATCGAGCAGAAGCGCAACGAAGTCGAGGTGGCCAAGGGCCTCGTCGAGGAAAAGGCGGCGCAGCTGGAGATCACGTCGCGTTACAAGTCCGAGTTCCTCGCCAACATGTCGCACGAGCTCCGCACCCCGCTCAACAGCCTGCTGATCCTGGCGCAGGAGCTGGCCGACAACCCCGAGGGAAACCTGCTTCCGAAGCAGACCGAGTACGCGACGATCATTCGCTCGTCGGGCACCGACCTGTTGCGTCTGATCAACGACATCCTCGACCTTTCGAAGATCGAGTCGGGAACTGTCGCTCTGGAGATCACGGATTGGCCCCTCTCCGAGCTTCCGCCGCTCCTGGAGCGGACGTTCCGGCACGTCGCCGAGGCCACGAAGCTGGAGTTCTCCGTCGACCTGCGGCCGGGCCTGCCGACGACGATTCCCACCGACCCGCAGCGCCTCCAGCAGGTGCTGAACAACCTGCTGAGCAATGCCTTCAAGTTCACCGAAAAGGGCCGGGTCGAGTTTCACGCCGAGCTCGCGACCTCGGGCTGGAGCCCGTCGCACGAAGCGCTCAACCGAGCCGAGTCGGTTATCGCCATGTCCGTTACCGACACCGGGATCGGCATTCCGCGCGAGCAGCAGCAAACCATCTTCGAGGCGTTCGCACAGGGCGATGGCACCACCAGCCGCAAGTACGGAGGCACCGGCTTAGGCCTCTCCATCTGCCGCGAGCTGACGCGATTGCTTGCCGGCGAGATCACGCTCGAAAGCCAGCAGGGCGTCGGCAGCACCTTCACTCTCTAC
>VBHB01000064.1 GCA_005880315.1 Chloroflexota bacterium
CCTGCGCGACTCCGCCGGAGGCGGCTGGAGCCAGGGTGTCGGAACCATCACGTCGACGGGCGCTGCGCCGGCGAACCCGCCGGCCGTAAACCCGCCCGCCGGCAGCTCACAGGCCGGCCCGCCGGCTGACGCTACGCCCGCCGCCTCCCCGTCCGCATCGCCCGCGGCGTCACCGTCGCCGACGCCATCCACCGCCGCCGCGGCGCCCTCGGCTCCGCAGCCGAATGGCGGAAACAACCCGGTCCTGCTGCTGCTCGGCGGCGTGCTGGCGACCGGGCTAGGCGGCGCAGTGTTCGTGGGCTGGCTGCGGCGCCGGGGAGTTTGAGGTTGCCGCGCTCGCGAGGCTCAGCCGCCGTCGCCTCGCCTGCACGGTGACCTCCGCATAGAACAAGACCCAGACCAGGTAACCGACTGCCGCGACCAAGGCGGACCACATCGGCCACTGGCCGAGCTGTAGGCCGAGCCCGAGGACGCTGAGGACGAGGCACGACCCGATCTCGAGCGTGTTTCGCTCAGCCGGCGCCAGCTTGGAAAGCGCGCCTCGCATTACCAACACAACATAAACGCGTCCCGTGCAACAGTTGGCGACAATTTTTTCCAGGCACTGCCACAGGTGGACTGGCGGGAGCGGCGGGTACCTCGCGCGCCGCTGCACAGTGTCGTCGAGCCTCCGCACAACCCGCTGACTGTGCCCGTCGCCCCCTTGAGGATTCGATCTTCCGCCAGGCCCGTGTACGCGCCAATGGGCGAGGCCGGAGCCTATGGGCCGTGGTCCTTGGTAACGTGGGCTTCAAGACTCATAGCAAGGAGGCGACGAATGAGGATCGCTTGCGTACTGGCCAACGGTTTCGAGGATTCCGAGTTCAAGGAGCCCTATGACGCCTTCAGGGCTGCCGGCCAAGAGGTGACCATCGTCGGCCTCGAGGCGGGCGCCCAGCTCGAGGGCAGCAAGGGCAAGGTCAGGGCAACCGTCGACAAGTCGTTCAAGGACATAAGCCCCGACGACTTCGAGGCCCTCTTGATCCCGGGCGGCTTCAGCCCGGACCGCCTGCGCGCGCACGACGAGGCGGTGAGCTTCGTGAAGTCGATCATGCGCAAGGGCAAGCCTGTATTCGCCATCTGCCACGGACCGCAGCTGCTCTTGACGGCCGACGAGTACAAGGGTCATCGCATGACGGCGTGGAAGACCGTTCTCGGCGATCTCAAGAAAGCCGGCGCCGACGTAGTCGACCAGGAGGTCGTGGTCGACAAGAACCTGGTCACGTCGCGAATGCCGGCGGACATCCCGGCTTTCGTCAGGGAATCGCTGAAGCTGCTGCAGGCGACGCCGGCCAGGCGCTAGCGCGAGGTTGGCGGAGGTGCTCAGCGGCGGATGCCCGCCGCCATCGCCTCCAGCCGGCGGATCCTGTCCTCGAGCGGCGGGTGCGTGCTGAACAGAGTGCTTAGCGTCTGGCCCGAAAGCGGGTTGACGATGTACAGGTGCGCGAACGCGGGCTGCGCCGTCGGTGACGGGATCACCTGAGTTGCCCGCTCGAGCTTGCGCAGCGCCGAGGCAAGCGCCATCGGATCCCCGGAGACCTCTGCGCCGGTGTGGTCGGCCTCGTACTCGCGCGAGCGCGACACTGCCAGCTGGATCAACGCTGCCGCGACAGGGGCCAAGATGATCAGCAGCAGGCCCGCGATGAAGCCGCCGGCGCCTTGCTCACGATCGTCTCGACCGCCATAACCGCCGAACATCAGCCCCCACTGAGCAACGTTGGCGATCAGGGTGATGGCTCCGGCCAAAACCGCGACCACCGAGCTGGTCAGGATGTCGCGGTTACGGACGTGAGCGAACTCGTGGGCCAGCACGCCGTATACCTCCTCCTCGTCGAGGATGCGCAGCAATCCTTCGTTGACGCAGATGGCGGCGTGGTGCGGGCTGCGCCCCGTTGCGAACGCGTTCGGCGAAGGGTCAGGGCTCACATACACCCGTGGCTTGGGGACGTGGTACTGGATCGCGAGGCGGTCGGCCAGCCGGTGAAGCATCGGGGCCTCGGCGGGACTGACCTCCCTGGCCTGCGCGGACGCGAGCGCGATCCGATCGCTGAACCAATAGGCGACTCCGTTCATCACGACAGCGAACGCCAGGAAGATGATCATTCCGCCGGTTCCGGCCAGCACCCGGCCGACGAGGACCAGCAAAACGGTCAGCAGGACCATCCAGAAAGCCGTCTTGAGCGTATTCATCTATCGGTGTGTTTCTTCCCCGCTCCGTCCGGTATCAATCCCCGGCTCCATCAAGGTGGCCGCGTGAGTTCCTGTTCCGCGGGGGCGCCGTGACGCTGTAACGCTTTTGCCTCCCCGATCGACAGTACGGCGCGGCGAAAGCCGACATCACACGGTACTGGAGGAGTGAGGCAATGCATCTTGGTAGGAGAATCGTTGCGTCAGCGGGGTCGGCGTTGGTCGCCGCGGCCGCTGCGCTGAGCTTCACGCCGGGCGCGGTCGCGTCCGACGTGGTCGGACATGTGTACGTCAACGACAACACCGCCGGCGTCAATACCGTTGCGGCATTCGATCGCCACGTCGATGGAACGCTGACGCCGCTGGCGGGCTCTCCGTTCACGGCCGGCGGTGCGGGAACCGGCACTATCGTTGGGTCGCAGGGTGCGCTTCAGGTCACGAGCGATGGCCGCTATCTGCTCGCGGCCGACGCCGGCAGCAACCAGATCTCGGTGCTGCGCATCCGGCCCGACGGCTCATTGCGCTCAGTTGAGGGCGGTCCGGTTTGGTCCGGTGGGTTCGAGCCCATCAGCATCGCGGTCAGCGGTGGACTTGTTTATGTGGCCAACGAAGGCAACAAGGCCGCCGGCACCGGCAGCAACTACACCGGCTTCAGGTTGAACGCAGGTGGACACCTGGCGCCAATCAGCGGCTCGACGTTCGCTCTCTCGAACAATGCCAACCCGGGCGACATACTCTTCAACTCGACCGGCACCAGCCTGGTCGGCATCGAGGTCGGCACCACCGATCCCAGCACGTTCCTCATCGACAGCTTCACCATCGGATCGGACGGGCGCCTCACGCCTGCGGCAGGCTCACCCTTCCCCGCTCAGGCCGCGGGACCTTTCGGCAGCGAGTTCTCACCGGCGAACCCGTCTCGCCTTTACGTCTCCAACGCACATGCCGGTAGCGGCAACGGGTCGGTCTCGGCATTCAACGTCGCCGCCGGCGGCGTCTTGAGCTCGATCGGGGGATCGCCCTACCGCGACAACCAGACGGCTCCGTGCTGGGTCGAGATCACCCACGACGGGAATTTCCTTTACACGGTGAACACCGCCAGCACCAGCATCTCGACCTACCGGATCGGGGCGAACGGCTCGCTGCAGTTGCTCGGCAGCACTCCGTTCAAGAGCGGCGTAGGCATCCGGCCGTTCGACGCCAGGCTCGACCCCGGCGACAACGACCTCTACGTCGTCGACGCGCAGCTCAACGCCGTCAGCGCCTTTGCGGTCACGAGCGGGGGCCTGAGCGAGCTGAACGCATCGCCGTTCGCGCTCCCCAAGGGTGCAACGCCTTTCGGCATCGTCGTCACCTAGGAATCAATCGAAGAGATAGGGCCGGCCTCGCGCCGGCCCTGTTCTTTTGTGCTCGGCTAGCAGACGTAGTCGTTGTCGATCGTCGTCACATACTGGACCAGCCAGACCGGAGCGCCCGTGAATCCCGTCGACCGGCAGTAGCCTTTGGCTCGCTTCAGCGTTCTCTGACCGGTGGCCACCCAGTTCGCATCGACTGCTGCCTGGTATCCGCCTGTGATCACACGCCACTGGTACGACGTCGAGTAAATCCCGATGGGAGCAGCGGTGGCCGGCCGCAGCGTGTCAACGATGCCCTGGATCGTGTAACGGTTGAGGGAAAGGTCACTCGACGACCAGCTGTTGGCGGTTTCGACGTCGAGCCACCATGCGGTGGGCGAAGCTGCCGATTGTTTCGCCGCGTACGAGAGATCTTGCTGAGCTTCGCTGCAGCCGACGGCCCACGCCGCCTGCTCGGTCGGAGTCGCGCTGATCGCCTGGGAGCTGTTCGCGCAGGCCTGGGTGGTGTGACGGCCGTCGATCGCGGTGTAGCTCGAGTCATATCCGGTATTGATATAGAGGGCGGCGTTGCCGGTGCGCGCCGCGGCTGCGTATTCGGCGCTGAGGCACGTGTTGTAGTAGGTGAACGGATAGCCGGCGTTGACACCGACCACGCCGAACGCGGCGGCCGGGGCCTCCGAGCCACACTGCACGTACGAGTAGTCGTAGCCGACGGTCCCACTCGTATAAGGGTTGATGGACGCGGCGGCCGCCATGTTCGAGAGCACGAGTGCGACGCCAGCGAGGGCTGAGGCAAGGCCGGCCGTGCGAAACATCGCCGTCACCACCCAGCAACCTTTCCAGCGCCGGCCCCAGCCTGTCAACAAACTCAGACCAAATTGAAGTAAATGGCCTGCAAACCTGCCGGAAAGCCGGCAATTTACATACCCGCGACCGAGCTTTCGGGTTAACCCTTGTAGGCCGACGGTGCGCCGGGCGGCAAGTACGGTCTCGGGTCCACCGGCTTCTGGTTGATGCGAAGCTCGAAGTGCAGGTGGGCTCCAGTCGAGTTGCCGGTGGATCCCTCCATCCCGATCGGCTGTCCCTGCGTTACAACCTGCCCCACTTTCACCAGCGCAGTCGAGAGGTGGCCGTACAGCGTGTCGAGGCCGCCGGAATGGGCGATGACAACGTAGTTGCCGTAGCCGCTGCTGGAGCTGCCGACCAGCGCCACCACACCGTCGTCGGCGGCGTACACCGGCGACCCAAAAGGTTCGACCAGGTCGATGCCGGTGTGGAAGTGCGGGTAGCCCGCGTACGGCGGCTCGAACCAGAATGTGCTGGGGCCGAAAGGTTGTGAGATTTGCGCCTGAGGTTCCGGCCAGATGAATCGGTATTTCGTGGAGTGGCCGGCGCTGGTGGCGATCTGGCCGACGTTGTTCGACTGAGACCACAGCTGCACCTGCGTCCAGACCGCCTGCATGGCCGCCGCGATGATCGCGTCCTGCTGCTGCTGGAGCATATCGGTTACCTGCTGCGCCAGCTGTGTCGACTGCCGACTGAGCAGGTACATCTCGGTCCGGGTCTGCTCGATCTTCACCTGCAGTGCGGCCATCGACTCCTCTTGCTGGACTTGCAACGCGCGCAGCTGCGACAGCTGGGAGTCCAGCAGGTCGCGTTGCTTGACCTGCTCGTCGCGGTCGGCCTGCTCTCTCTTCCGCTCGTTCTGGAGGGACGACAGGTCACTTGCCAGCGTGGCCTTGAGCTCGCGTGCTCGCGCACCGGCGACGTTGAGGTCGGCGATTCGAGTCAGAAGGTCGCTCAGGCTCTGCGCTTCGCCGAGGACCACGAGCACCGAGTTTGGCGCGGTGTATATCGCTCGTGCGAGCTGGCGGAGCTGCGTGCGCTCGGCTTCGATCCGGTCAGCGAGGATAGCCTCGCGGCGCTGGGCATCGGCGATCTTGACGTCGAGCTCCGCGATCTTGTTCTCGACCTCCACGATCTTCGCTTGCATCTCCTGCTGCTGCGCAGCGTTGTCCTGGAGCGACTTCTGCAGCTGCTGCTGAGCCGCCAGCGCGTCGGCCAGGTTGCTGCCGAGCTGGGCGCGGATCTGGGCGATGAGGGCGAGCTGCGCCTGCTGCGGATCGGTTGGAGTCGTGTCGGCGTTGACGCCCCCAGGTCCGGAGCCGAGCACGACCAGCGCGAGCACGATCGCGACCAGTAGGCCCTTCACGACTCGAGATGCCTCCGCAAGCTGACCAGCGACGACCCCGAGCCAAGACCCACGCCGGTCGCGAACACGAGGACCGCTGCCAGAGCCGCCACGGACACCGTGACGCCTGGAGCGAACTGCGTGAAGTTGTCTGAGCCCGCGGCGATCCCAGCCATCGCGAGGCCGAACACAGCCAAGCCCGCGGCGGCCCCCGCGAGGCCGCCGGTGATGGCGCCTTCGATGACAAAGGGCCCACGCACCATCCATCGCGGTGCGCCCACCAGCTGCATGATCGAGACCTCATCTCGTCGCGAGTGAATCGCGGCCCGAATGCTGTTGATGGTCACCGTGACGGCGACGAAACCAAGCAGGGCCACGAACACGAGCCCGGCGACCGCGATCCCAAACAGGACAGCCTGGATCCGCGCGTATGCACCGCGGTCGTACGAGGTCGGGTAGACGGGATCGACCGCGAGGTCGTTCCGCACCATCGCGTCGATCGCCGCGACGTTGTCGATGTTCTTCACCTGCACGTCGAGGCTCGCCGGAAACGGGTTGCTGTCGGCCGCGTCTGCGATTTGCGGCAGCCCCGGGATGCGCTGCGCTCGCTGCAAGGCTTCTGCCTTGGTGGTGTAGTTCACACTGGCGATTCGAGAGTCCTGCGCGAGCCGGTCCCACAGCGCATCGACATCGGTAGACGTTGCGTTGTCGCGGATGTATACATGCAGCAGCGAGGCCTGGCCCGCCTCGACGCGCTCCAGGTTGACGAGCGCGAACCCGCTCAGGCCGATGAGGCCGGAGAGAAGAAGGAGCAACGTCATCGAGCCGAGCGCGGGCGCCGTGCTGGACATGTTCCGGAGCCAGTTGCGAACGGCGCCGCGAAAGAGATAGCGGAACACGTTCATGGCGACGATCTGGGCCATCCGGCGGCGTGGGAAGCGGGCCGTCACGACGTCGCCAGCCATGCCAACCTCCCGGTTCTGCCCGCAGGCTGGTCGCGCACGAGGCGGCCGGCCACCAGCGTCAGGACCCGGCGCTGGAGACGGGTGACGATCTCGACGTTGTGGGTCGCGATCAGCACTGCAGTGCCGAATGCAGCGATATCGCCGAACAGGTCCATCAGCTCCCACGAGTTCTCCAGGTCGAGGTTGCCGGTGGGTTCGTCCGCGATCACGAGCGGCGGCTGGGCCACCACCGCGCGGGCCACCGCGACTCGCTGTTGCTGCCCGCCCGAAAGCTGGTGCGGAAACGATCCGCCCCGATCGCCCAGGCCCACGGCGTCCAGCGCATCAAGCGCGCGCTCGGAGGCTTCCTGGTCGGAGACGCGCAGGTCTCCCACCTGAAGCGCCAGCGCGACGTTTTCCCGGGCCGTCAACCGTGGCAGGAGCTTGAAGTCCTGGAACACGACGCCCACGCGGCGCCTGAGGTCGGGGACGCGGGATGGTTTCAGGGTGTGGGCTGCGATGCCGTCGACCCATACCTCGCCCTTGGTGGGGCGGATTTCGCGGTTGATCAGCTTCAGAAGGGTGGTCTTGCCGGCGCCGCTCGGGCCGACGAGGAACGCAAGCTCGCCCGGCTCGAGAGCCAGGTGAACGTCATCGAGCGCAAGCCTTGGTCCGTACGCTCGAGATACCCCGACGAGGTCGACGATCGATGGCAATTCCTAAGGGGTAACGGGGAATCGATCCGATCCCGTGGATTCCATGGTTAAGCGATGTAAGTTCTAGTAAAGACGCCTGGCCGAAATCGCCTAGCCATCCCTCGTCGGAGCTGCCGTGCGAGGCCGGGCCGCCCGGGCCAGCCGGCAGCGGCGGTCTGCTCAAACAAACCGTTTGGCGCCAAACGTGCGTTAAACGGCGCTTGGATAAGCCAGGTTGGCGCCAAACGTGCCGAAATAGGCGTGGCGTTCGAGTAGGACGAATTGCCCAGGGTCATCCCGGCAAGTCCGATTCGTGAACCCAACCGCCCATTGGTCGTCGGACGCGCCCTGGGTAATGTCGAAATATGCGTGCCGTGATCAGTCGCGCGGCAGGTGGCCGGGCCGACCGCTTCGGGTGAGCGATGTCTGAGCAACAGCCGCGGCCGCTCGCCCCGGTGACGATCGGCGTTTTCCGAGAAGGCCTGACCCTGCGCTCCGCCAGGTCGCCGCGCGTGATCGCGGTCTGCGCACTGGTCGCGGCGGTGGTCGCAGTGTGGGGCTTCGCTTTCGTGCACCAGCCGCGCTCGAGCCCGCAGGCGGCCGCGCTCCCAGCCCAATCGCCTGGCCCGACGCCGCGGTTTCCCGCCGCCACGTCGCCGAGCCGCCCGTCCCCAGCGCCTCCACCGGTCGCCGGGGCGACGCAGCCGCCGACCAGCGGCAACCAGGCTCCGCCATCGCCGCCCGGCAGCTCGCCACCCTCTCCCGCTCCGGACCCATCGCCTTCGCCACAACCGTCGCCCAGCCCAAGCCCAAGCCCCAGCCCGAGCCCCGCGCCCAGCCCCAGCCCGGCTCCCAAGACCGGCTTGAGCTGGAGCAGCAGTGGAGTGGCGACAAGCGGAAAGATCGCAGCCCGCTCCCCCACCTTCAACAGCTACAGCCCGTACACCGTGAGCTGGAGCTATTCGTGTGTGGTTCCGCCGCTCACCGGCGGGATCACCTTCGAGCTCGACGTCAATCCGTCCACGCAGGGCAGCATCGTCCTGGTTGGCCCGAGGGGCTCCGATGCCCAGAGCTCCGGCACGACGAACGTCAACATGGGTAGCTCAGCCCTTGGCCAGTACTCGCTGACGCTCAGGTTCTCGCAGAGTTCGCCCACGTTCTCGTGCTCCTGGCGAGTCACCGTCGCACCCACCTCAGGCTGAAACGGGCGCCCACATATATAGAAGGGTCGCCCACATATATAGGAAGACGCGCGCGAAAGGCCCCGAATACCGCACCTCACCTGGGCGTTTGTCGACTGGAGAGCCTCGGAAAACCGTCACATGACACCAATACGAAGCATCCGCCGGGCGCGCGGCCGATTCGCTCGGCCCTACGCGATCGCCTTCCTGGGGGCAATCACCCTGGCGATCTCGGCCTGCGGCGGCTCGAACCCGGTGGCCATCTCCCATACGCCAATCCCAACGGCAGCCGGAGCGACCGGCTCGTTCGACGCCGTCGAGATCGACCAGGCGGCTCATCGCCTCTACGTGGCCGACCGCACCAATCGTGGCGTTGACGTCTTCTACATCTCGACGGCGCAACCCAGGTACGTGATGACGATTCCCGTGCCCTCCAGCCCCAACGGGCTGGCCCTCGCCTCCGACATCGGCCGGCTCTTCGTCGGCACGGCAATCGGCACGGTGGCGATCATCGACGAGAAGTCCGGTTCTCTCACGCACGACCACGTGATCGGCGAGGTGCCTACCGGCGCGAAAAAGGCCGACCTGCTCGATTACGGCGCCAACCGGCAGCGCCTTTATGTAGGCAGCAGCACCGAAGGTAAGATCACGAGCATCGACCCGGCGACCGGCGCGGTCAAGGCCACCTTCACCATCGGCTATGCCGTCGAGCAACCCCGCTACGACCCCGTCGACGGGATGGTGTATGTCACGAGCCCCGACGCCAACGCCCTGTTCAAGGTCGATCCCAACGACGGCTCGGTCACCAAGATCCCTCTCGGCGGTAGCTGCCAGCCGACCGGCATGGCGATCAACCCGAAGACGAACACGGCCGTGATCGCCTGCTCTTCATTCATCGTCAGCTGGGACCTCACCAATGCCACGGCCCAGACCTTCACGCAGGTGCCCGGCGGCGACATCGTCAACTACGACGCCAATGCGGATCGCTTTCTCGTCGCATCGCCAAACTCGGCCCTCGTCGGCCTGTTCGGAGGCAACCCCGTGGATTACATCGCGTCTGTCCCGACGGGTTCACACGGCAACTCGGCGGCTTATGACGAGACCAACGGCATCGTCTACACGCCCGACAGCCGGCCCAACACGGTCGGTATCGCGAGCTTCCGCCCTCCAACAACCACTTCC
Source organism: Chloroflexota bacterium (assembly GCA_005880315.1). Classification (GTDB taxonomy): domain Bacteria; phylum Chloroflexota; class Dormibacteria; order Dormibacterales; family Dormibacteraceae; genus UBA10449. The sequence goes on from VBHB01000064.1 coordinate 9,772, forward strand.
AGCTGGGAGACGTCTTTGCTCACAATCGGCCCATTTGCACTTGGGCTGGCGGTATTGGTGCTCCTGGTGTTCGTCACCGTCGGGCGGAACGCAGACCCGGTGCGCCGGCAGGCGCTCGCCCTCGAACAGCCTGGCAAGCGCCGTCTAAACTGATTCGAAAGCCCGTCACGGGATAGCTGCCCGGCATCGTGCGGAACGCTCGACCACCGGTGCCGTTGTTTACCTGGAGACGTCCTGATGATTCATCGCGCGCGCACGTTCGCCCTCGCCTGCCTGCTGGTGCTGGCCGGTGCCTGCCAGGCAGGTCCTGAAGCTGCGGCCCCCAGCGCGACGCCGTCGCCGGTGGCCGGCGGAACGCCGCAAGACTGCGCGCAGCAGACGCTCGCGAGACTGACGGCGAAGGAGCGCATCGGCCAGCTCATATTCGTCGGCCTCATCGGCAACCAGCTGGGACCGGCGGAACGAGCGGCGATCGAAGCGAATTCGGTCGGCTCTGTGTGGTTCACCGACTTTTCGAGCGCACCGGTGGCGAGCGTCGCCCAGGTCAGCGCGCAGGTCCAGGCTCTCGCTTCGCCGGCGGCACCGCACGTCGGCTTCTTGATCGGCGCCAACCAGGAAGGCGGCCAGATCGATCAGTTTCGAGGACCCGGCTTCAGCCCGATCCCGAGCGCGCTCCAGCAGGGCGCCGAAGACCCTGCGGCGCTCCAGACGCAGGCGGCGCTGTGGGCGGCCCAGCTCAAGGCCGCCGGCATCAACCTCGACCTGGCCCCCGTCATGGACACGGTGCCGGCGGGCCAGGACGCATCGAACGCGCCGATCGGAGCCCTGCAGCGCGAGTTCGGCCACGACCCTGTCACGGTGAGCACACATGGGCTCGCGTTCATCGCGGGCATGCACCAGTCGAATGTGCTCGTGACTCTCAAGCACTTCCCCGGACTAGGGCGAGTCGCCGGCAACACGGATTTTTCGTCAGCGGTCGTCGATCGAACGACGATGGCCACCGATCCCTACCTGGTCCCGTTCCAGCAAGGCATCAACGCCGGCGCCGATATGGTGATGGTCTCGACGGCCACCTATACGCAGATCGACGCACAACATCTCGCGGTCTTTTCGCCGGCGATCATGATCGATCTGCTGCGCAACCAACTTCATTTCGGCGGCGTCGTCGTATCCGACGACCTCGGCGCCGCGGCCGCCGTCGCCTCGATACCCGCGGGAGATCGCGCGGTCGACTTCATAGCGGCGGGCGGTGACCTGGTCACGGTCAAGAACGCCAACCTGGTGGCGCCGATGACCACGGCGATTGCGAATCGAGTCGCGAGTGATTCGGTTTTTGCGGATCATGTCAACGCCGCCGTCACGAGGGTGCTCCAGCTCAAGATCCGCGCGGGACTGGTGAGCTGCGCGGTTCCCTGACCGTCCTGACATACGATTCGGTCGGTGGAGCTCGTCAGCGGTCTCGACACCAGAATCACCCGCGTTCGGTGTCGGGTTTTAGACCTCCCGCTGCCGGCGGATTTCCATCCGGCATGGGGCCGCAACGAAATCCAGCGCTCCTTCTTGATGACGCTGGTCGAGGTAGAAACCGAGGCGGGGTTGACTGGCGTGACTGCGGCCGAGGCCGGCGCTGAGGCCGCGATCTCCATCGATCGCTTCGTCACGCCGCACCTCATCGGCCAGGACGCCGCCGCCCCGGAGCAATTGACCGGCATCTTGAAAGACGCCGAAATCCTCGGCTCTCCGGTCTACTGCGTCGAGGTCGCGCTGTGGGATGTCGCCGGCAAGGCCGCGGGACTGCCCGTGTCCAAACTCTGGGGGGCTTCGACGGATCGTGTTCCCGCCTATTGTGCAACTGGCGAGGTCCGCTCGCCTGAACGCCGCGTCGAAGATTGCCATCGCATCCTCGACGAGGGCTTCAAGGCGGTGAAACTGCGTTTTCACTCCGACGACCCGCGCGAAGACATCCGGGTGGTCGAGGCTGTACGGCGCGCCTGCGGCGACCGCCTGGCCGTCCTGGTGGACGCCAACCAGGCAGGCGTGTTGCCTGGCCTCGGCGGCCACCACCAGTGGACCTTCCAAACAGCGCTCGAGGTTGCGCTGGAGCTGGAGAGGCTGGGCGTGGTCTGGCTCGAAGAGCCACTACCGAGACATCACTACACCGGGCTGCGGCGCCTTCGCGAGCGCCTGGGCACGCTTCAGATCGCGGGGGGCGAGAACAACCACGGCGTCCACGAGTTCAAGGTCCTGATCGAGCAGGGCTGCTACGACGTGCTGCAGCCGGACGCGGTGCTGTCGGAAGGCATCTACCAGCTCCGCAAGGTCGCCGCTTTCGCCGAGTCCGCCGGACTGCTGATGGCGCCCCACACCTGGACGCATGGCGTGGGGCTCCTCGCCAACCTCCAGCTCGTCGCCTCGATCCCAAACTATTCGTGGTTCGAATTCCCGCACGATCCGCCGGGCTGGCCCGCCTCCGCACTGAGCCAGATGCTGACCGAAAAGCCGACCATCGACGCCGAAGGGTTCCTGGCCGTCCCCGACCGCCCCGGCTTTGGGTTCACGCTTGACGAGGAGCTCATCGAGCGGCATACGGTGGCCTCGTTCGGCTAGAGAGCGTTGACAAAATAGCCCCTGAAGCCATACGTTGGGCGACGATTTGGAACGCTCCAATTCCGCCATCCGAATTGGCCTGCTGACGGACGCGATGCCGGACCGCAGCCTCGAAGAGGTGGCGAGCTGGGCGGCCCGCACCGGCATCGTGCAGGACGTCGAGATCGGAGTCGGTGGGTACTCAGGTGCACCTCACTGCAACGCAGCCGAGCTGGTTGGCAACCCCCGAAAGCTCCGCCAGTGGCAAGCCATTCTCGACCATGCCGGCCTCGGCATATCCGCGCTCAACGTCTCCGGCAACCCGCTGCATCCGAACCCGGATATCGCCCAACGCCACGGCGACGACCTGCGCCTTGCCATCCGGCTGGCGGCCGCGCTGGGGGTCAATCGCCTCGTCGCCATGTCCGGGTGCCCTGGGGCCGCGGCGGCAGATCGATCGGCCCCGCACTTCTCGGGGGGAGGCTGGCTGCCAGACCTCGAGCAGATCGCCGAGTGGCAGTGGCGCGAACGCGTGGCGCCCTACTGGACCGCGGTGGCCGCCTTCGCGCGCAGCGAGCACCCGAAGCTCATGGTCTGTTTCGAGCTCCATCCGGGGACATACGTCTTCAACTTCGAGAGCTTCAGGCGCATCCAGGAGCTTGGGCCAAACCTCGGAGTCAACCTCGATCCAAGTCATTTCTTCTGGCAGTCGATGGACCCGCTCGCCATGATCCAGGCGCTGGGCGATCGCATCGGCCACGTCCACGGGAAGGACACCACGCTGCACCAGCATCGAATAGCCCTGAACGGCGTCCTCGACAGCCGTTGGCCCAACCCACCCGACGATATGCCGTGGAACTTCGCCACCGTCGGCCGGGGCCACGACCAGGATTGGTGGGGCCGGTTCGTCGGGCTTCTGCGCGACCAGGGTTTCAACGGCACCATCAGCATCGAATACGAGGACCCATTCGTGCCCGTCGAGGAATCGGTGCTGGAGTCAGCTCAACTGCTGGCACCGCTGGCGCGCGGGTGAAGATCGACCGGATCACGTGCCGAGTCGTCGACTTTCCACTGAAAGGCGAGTTCCATCCGGCGTGGGCCCGAGGGCGCAACCAACCCAACCTGCTCATGGTCTTGATCGAGGTCGAGACAGACGACGGCGTCACCGGCATCGGGGCGGCGCACGCGGGGCTGGAAGCGGCGATCGCGATCGAGCGCTTCGTCGCGCCCTACTTCATCGGCCAGGACCCGATGTATGTCGAGCGACTGGTACCGATCCTGAGGGACGCGGAGATCCTGGGCGCGCCGGTGTACTGCATGGAGATGCCCCTGTGGGACCTGATCGGCAAGGTCGCTCGCGTTCCGGTCGCGAGGTTGTGGGGCGGCTACTCAGACCGGGTCCCCGCGTATTGCGCGACCGCGGAGCTGCGCTCGCCTGAGCAGCGCGTCGAGGATGTGCGGCGCATGATCGCCGAGGGATACCGCGCGGTCAAGTTCCGGTTCCACCTGCCAGATCCCCGCGACGACCTCAAAGTCGTCGAGGCCGTACGGGGAGCGGTCGGCAACCAGATCGAGATCATGGTGGACGCCAACCAGGCCGGCGTCGAGCCGGGCCATGGCGGCCATCGCAGCTGGGGGTTTCCGCTCGCCCTCGAGGTCGCGCGCGAGCTCGAGCGGATGGATGTGCGCTGGCTCGAGGAGCCGCTCCCCCGCCACGACTACGACGGTCTACGCCGGCTGCGAGACCGCCTCGATACGCTGCCGCTCGCGGGCGGCGAAGACAACCACGGCCTGCACGAGTTCAAGCTCCTCATCGACCGCGGGTGCTACGACATTCTCCAGCCTGACGCGCTGTTGTCAGAGGGCGTCGGGCAAATGCGCAAGGTCGCGGCGCTTGCCGAGCTCGCCGGGTTGGAGGTGGCTCCGCATACGTGGGGCAACGGTATCGGGCTCATGGCGAACCTGCACCTCGCCGCCGCGATTCCAAACTGTCCATTCCTGGAATTTCCTCACGACCCGCCCAGCGGCTGGACGGCAGCCGCGCGCGACCAGATGCTGCTCGAACCCCTGGTCATCGATGCGGAAGGCTGCGTTCGCATTTCAGATCGCCCCGGGTTCGGACTGGTGCTCGACGAGGAGCGGATCGCCCACCACACCGTGAGCACGCACGTCGTGAGCGCTAGGGAGTAGCCTCGGCGGCGCTTCGTCCCACCTCTAGAAGCACC
>VBHB01000065.1 GCA_005880315.1 Chloroflexota bacterium
CAGGTCTGGCTGCGAGCTCGTCGACCGCGCCAGCACGTGCGAGTGGCTGTAGCTCTTGCGGGCAGGGCCTTCGAAGGCGCCCGCCTCGAAGCCCCGAAGCCGCCGGAGCCACGAGTCGGCGACCGCACGCTGCATCCCCGCCAGGTGCAGCTGCTCCGGGCTAGAGCGCAGGAACTCGACCGGCGTGTGGATGCCGGCCTTCAGCAGGCGCCGAGCGGTGGCGTCGGCGATTCCGGACAGGTCGGTGAGCCGCAACCGCTCGAAAACGGCGACCAGATTGGTGTGGTCGATACGCTCCAGACCGTCGCGCTTGTTCAGGTTGGATGCCTGCTTCGCCATCCAGATCGACGTTGAGATGCCTACCGAGCACGTGATGCATTCGCCCACCTCGCGCCGCAGCGCGCGCTTGATCGCGCGGCCGACCCCCTCCGGTCCAAGCTTGACGAGGTCGGGCGTGCCAGCCAGGCTCAACGACGCCTCGTCGATGGACATTCGCAGGACGTCGGGGCTGTGCCTGCGCATGATCTCGACCAGCTGGTCCGAGACGGTGCGGTAGCGAGGCGGATTGGGCTCCTGGATCGCGACCTGCGGATGGATCGCTTTCGCCTCGAATACCTTCATGCCGGTCTTGATCCCGAGGTCGCGCGCCTCTTTCGAGGCCGACACGATGGTGGCGGCGTCCGTGGCGTACGCCGCAATCGCCAGCGGGCGGCCGCGCAGGCTGGGGTCGTGCTGCTGTTCGATCGAGGCGAAAGCGCAGTTCAGGTCGACCACCAGGGTTTCCGGGGCGGCGGTGTTCAGGCCGATGTGCACGCCAATGCTCCAAACAAATGTTTGCACAATTCGAGGCCCGGCGGAGGGAGAGAATTCGACTGGTGAAGACAAAGGCCGGCGATCTTCTGCCTGCCGGCACCCTGATTGCGGGGCCGGACATCACCCTGCAGGAGCTCCAGCTGGCGGTCCGCAACCACTCGATGCCGCTCGAGGCACTGCGTTATGCGATCACGCCGGTCGGACTCCACTATCTGCTCATCCATTTCGACGTCCCGGCCGTGGATCCGGCCGCGTGGGCGCTGGCGATCGGAGGCCGTGTGCGCAATCCGATGCGGCTCCAGCTAGAGCAGCTGAAGTCGCGGCCCTCGAGGACGATCGCAGTGACTCTCGAGTGTGCCGGCAACGGGCGCGCACGGCTGTCACCCCGGCCGTTGAGCCAGCCGTGGCTGGCCGAGGCGGTGGGCACGGCCGAGTGGACGGGCACGCCATTAGGCGCGCTGCTGGACGAAGCCGAGCCGCTGACGGGTTCGGGCGACGTGGTGTTCACGGGGATCGACCGCGGCATCCAGGGCGACATCGAGCAGCAGTACGAGCGAAGCCTGGCGATCGCCGACTGCCGCCGCGACGAGGTGCTGCTCGCCTACGAGATGAACGGGCAGCCGCTCACGCCGCAGCACGGATTTCCGCTCCGGTTGATCATTCCCGGCTGGTACGGCATGGCCCACGTCAAATGGCTGCGCGGGATCACCGTGCTGGATGGCGGCTTCGACGGCTACCAGCAGGCGGCCGCATATCACTACCGGCTGTCAGAGGACGACGCCGGGGTCCCGGTCACACGGATGCTGCCGCGGGCCTTAATGATCCCGCCAGGCATTCCCGACTTCGTGTCGCGGCTCAGGTTTCTCGCACCTTCGCGACAGGTTTTGACCGGGCGCGCTTGGTCCGGACGCGGCGAGGTCACGAAGGTGGAGGTGAGCGTCGATGGTGGGCTGACGTGGGAGCCCGCGACGCTAGGAGACGCTGTCTCGGACTACGCGTGGCGTCCATGGACCTTCGAGTGGAATGCTTTCGACGCCGGCGAACACGAGCTTTGCGTCCGCGCAACCGACGGCGCCGGCAACGTTCAGCCCACCACGCAGAGCTGGAACCTCGAAGGCGTCGAGAACAACGCGGCCCAGCGTGTGCACGTAGTCGTCACAGAATCCGCCGGGCTCGTGCAAGAAGCAGCCGACCAGCACCCTTAACGCAGTCCGGAAACCAGCCGTGCGATCCTTGCGCCTCGTGGGACGAGAAGAGGGTTGACGCGCCGCGGCCTGCTGCTCTTCGCGGCGATGTGCTTGATCTGGGGCATCCCTTACCTGTTCATCCGCATCGCCGTGGGCGAGCTCACTCCCGCCACCCTGGTGTTCTTGCGCACCGGCCTCGCCGCACTGGTGCTGCTGCCCATTGCCGCGCGGCGTGGTGCGCTGCGCCCAGTTCTCGACAGGTGGCGCCCATTGCTCGTATTCGCCGTGGTCGAAATCGCCATTCCGTGGTTGGCCCTTTCCAGTGCCGAGCAAAGGATCTCGAGCTCGCTGACCGGGTTATTGACCTCAGCTGTGCCCCTCGTCGGTGTCCTCATCGCGCCAATGTTCGGCAACCGTGAAGGCATTCGGACGCTGAATCTCGCGGGCCTGCTGGTCGGCCTCCTCGGCGTCGCGGCGATCGTCGGCCTGGACCTGCGCGCCACCGGTTGGCTACCCCTGGCGGAGATGGCGGTGGTCGCGGTCTGCTATGCCGTGGGCCCAGCGATCCTCTCGCGCTTCCTGTCCGGGCTGCCCTCGGTAGGCGTGATCGCAGCGGCCCTGGCGATCTGCGCCGCTGGATATGCGCCCGTCGCCGCCGTCCAGTGGCCACGAGCAGTACCGAGCACACCGGTCCTCGCGTCGGTCGCCGTGCTGGCCGTGGTGTGCACCGCCGTTGCATTCCTGATCTTCTTCGCCCTCATCGCGGAGATAGGACCTGTACGAGCCACCGTGATCACGTACATCAACCCGGCCGTGGCGGCCGTGGCCGGCGTTCTCGTGCTTCGCGAGATGTTCACCGCCGGCATGGGCATCGGGTTCGCCCTGGTCCTGATCGGCTCGACGCTGGCCACGCGCAGGGCGCGCGCACCCTCACCCGAGCCGGCGGCGCCGAAGGTAACCGTGCGCTAGCTACATGGCCCGGCCACGCTCCGCCAGGCGTGCTGGTCGTACGGCTGCCCGCTCCCGCCGGCCTGAGGTGGGACAGTGGCGACCTTGTTCAGGCCAGTCGAAGACGAGTACAGCCAGATGCTGCCGTCGCCGCTTCCGAACCAGGTGCCATGACCGTCCCTCAGCGGCGTGCCCCGGCCCTGGAGGAAGACACCGCCATTGACCGGTATTCGCGTGCTCCGGCCCGCGGCCGGCAGCAGCGAAAGGCTCGTCAGCCCACCGGTCGGCACGCCGTCGCCGCTCACCAGCGGGTACCCGTCGGCGTCGAAACCGAGCACGAAGAGCGGCATGGTCTCTGAATGCCTCCAGACGACGACCGTTGCATCGATGAGGCTGAGCCGGACCAGCTGATACGACGGCTGCTGCTGGGTTCCGGTGATCCGCGTTCCCCAGGCGTAGTCTCCGGCGATCGCCGTGAACACGCTGTAAGTCACTCCCGGCGGGGTCTGAGAGCCGGCCACTGGATGGGAGGCGCCGTTAGCGGGGTCGATGAGCAGCAGCTCCGTCGCGCCGGGGCCGGTCGAGGATGCAGTTACGGCGAAGATCCCCTTCGACGTGAAAGCGATCACGACAGCCATCTGACCGTCAGCCGGTGCATAGAGCTGGCGCGATGCCCCGGTGGCCACCTGGACCATGTAGAGGGTGGTGGTCGGGGCCGCCCCGGCACTCGACTGCCGCGCCTTTCCCTGCACGTACTCCCGCTGGTCGGGTGAAACCGCCTGCATCGACACCGGCAGCCACTTGCCGGCGGCTGCCAGGTAGCTTCGGTCGCTCTTGCTGTCGGGGGTGAACTTGCCGCTCGCCACGTCCAGGAAGCCGCCTGTGCCCTTCTGGTTGTCCTGGCCGTCGGGTCCGATGCTGTTGTCGGGTTGCCCCTTGGGCGCGGAGATCACGAACCCGGCCACCGGCAGGCGGCAGCTCAGCGCGCCAGAAGCGGTGGCCGCCGACGGAGTTGCTCCGGCCGGCGAGTGGCTTGCGGTCGGGTTGGCCCCTGCGCCGCACGCGCTGGCCAGCGTGGCGACCAGCGCCAGGATGACGATTGTGCGTTTCATGTCCGCAGGATCGCGCCGCCCGCCTGCTGGGTCATCAGTAGGCTTACTGAACCTTTATCAGGCGGGGCCTTATCCTTGACCCTCATCGACGCGCATTGGATGGCTGTCGCGCGGGGTGACGAGCCGGCCGACCTCGTGCTGGCCGGCGGCAAGGTGCTCTCGGTGTTCACCAAGGAATGGCTCGAGGTGGATGTCGCCATCAAAGACGGCCATGTCGTCGGACTTGGGCGCTACGAAGGCAAGGCGCGCCAGGACGTCTCCGGCGCCTACCTGGTGCCTGGCTTCATCGACGCCCACATGCACATCGAGTCGTCAAAGCTGATGGTCGACGAGTTCGCTCGTGCGGTGCTGGCCCATGGCACCACCGCCGTGGTGGCTGATCCCCACGAGATCGCCAACGTGCTCGGCACCGACGGCATCCACTGGCTCCTCGACTGCTGCACCGAGCTTCCGCTCGATGTCTATGTGATGGCCTCGTCGTGTGTGCCGGCCTCACGCTTCGAATCGCCGCGGCGGCCCTTCACGACGGGCGACATCGAGAGCCTCCTTCGCCGCCACCGCACGATCGGTGTGGCCGAGATGATGAACTACCCGGGCGTGGTCGCCGGCGAAGAGGCGGAGGTGGCCAAGCTCACGACCGGACTCACCGACCACATAGACGGACATGCACCCGGCCTGCATGGGCCCGCGCTCAACGCCTATCTGGCCGCCGGCATCCGATCTGATCACGAGGCAACCACCTACGAGGAAGCGCTCGAGAAGAGGCGGCTCGGGATGTGGGTGATGCTGCGCGAGGCTTCGATCGCGCGCAACCTGCGCGATCTCCTCCCGCTCGTCAAACAGCTCGGCAGCGACTGGTGCATGTTCTGCACCGACGATCGCGAGCCCGGCTTCATAGTCGAAGAGGGCCACGTCAACCAGATGGTGCGGGTGGCCGTCGCCGAAGGCATCAGCCCCGAGGACGCGATCGTGATGGCGACGATAAATCCCGCCACCTATCACAGGCTTTGGCACCTGGGCGCCATCGCTCCTGGCTACCAGGCCGACCTCCTGGTCCTCGATGATCTCGTCTCGTTCCAACCTCGGCAGGTTCTGAAGCGAGGGGCGACGCCGCGGTTCGCCAAGCTCGAGGTCCCGGAGTGGGTCCGCCAGACTGTCCACCTGGCGCCGGTGTCGGCACAGTCCTTTCGCATCCCGAGCGGCGCCGAGCGCATTCGCGTGATCAGGGTCATCCCTGGCCAACTGCTGACGGCCACCGAGGTGTTCGAACCTGCGGTCAGGGACGGCGCGCTCGTGGCGGACACCGCACGGGACCTCGTCAAGATCTCTGTTCTGGAGCGCCACCACGCCAGCGGGCGGATCGGCCTGGGATTCGCGACCGGTGTCGGTTTGAAGCGAGGCGCCTTCGCATCGACCGTCGCGCACGACGCCCACAACGTGGTCGTGCTGGGAGTCGATGACGCCGACATGGCCGCCTGCGCGTGCCGTCTCGGGGACATCGGCGGCGGGATCGTCATCGCCGAAGGCGGGCGCGTGGTCGAAGAGCTGCCGCTTCCCGTTGCGGGGCTTATGAGCGACCAACCCCTCGCTTACGTGCACGACAAGCTCAGCTCGATGGAGCGTCGCCTCGCGGGTATGGGCGTCTCGATGGCCGGGCCATTCATGAGCGTGAGCTTCCTCGCTCTCTCGGTCATCCCCGAGCTGAAGATCACCGACCGTGGGCTGGTCGACGTGAGCCGATTCGAGCTGGTGCCGCTGGGTCTTGAGTGATCGCCCACTTCAATGAGATGCCAGCCGGGGAAGCCGTCCGAAAGCTCCATTCGTGCTTCGCGTCGATGCCATGGGCCGAGCAGGTTGCGTCGGGGCGACCGTATCGCGATCTGGAAAGCCTCATCGCGGCCTGCGAGGTGGCGTGGTCGGGGCTCGACCTGTCCGACTGGATCGCGGCTTTTGCGGCCCATCCCAGGATCGGCGAAAGTGGTGGTCATTCGCCTGAGTCGTCCGAACGTGAGCAAAAGGGCGTTCGTAGAGCCTCTCCCGAAACCATGGCAGCGCTGGCCGAATCGAATCGCCTTTACGAGGCGCGCTTCGGCCATGTATTCCTCATCTCGGCATCGGGCCGCACGGCCGATGAGATCCTCGCGGCGCTACAGGGCCGCCTCCGCAACGACCCGGCAATCGAAGTGGCCATCGCGGCCGGCGAGCACCGAAAGATCACGCGGCTTCGACTGGAACGCATGCTGAGCGAATGAGCATCTCCACGCACGTCCTCGACGTCGCCCGCGGCCGCCCGGCCGGCGGCATTGCGGTGACACTCAGCCGGCGTCAGGCGGATGGTCCGTGGTCGGTGGTCGGCCGTGCCGTCACCGACTCCGACGGCCGCATCAAGGAGCTTTCCAGCGTGCCGCTAGAGGCGGGCGAGTATCGGCTGGATTTCGCGGCGGGCGAGTACTTCAAAGCCTCGGGGACGCATGCCTTCTATCCGGAGGTGTCGGTGGTATTCGCGGCCGCGCGGGGTGATACGCATCTTCACGTGCCCCTGTTGCTCAGCCCGTTCGGCTACTCAACCTACAAAGGTCAATGACGATCATCCTCGGCGACAACCAGTACGGGAAGGCCGAAACGCACCTGGTTCGTGTGACCCGCAATGGCGAAAGTCACGAGATCAAAGACCTCGTGGTCAGCATCGCGCTCGCCGGCGACTTCGAGGCCAGCCATATCGCCGGCGACAACACCAAGGTGGTGCCGACCGACACGCAGAAGAACACCGTGTTCGCGTTCGCCAAGGAAGCGCCGGTGGGGGAGAGTGAGGAGTTTGGGATCCGCCTGGCTCGCCACTTCGCCGCCGGCTTTGAATCTGTCCGTCGCGCGCGGGTGACAATCGAGGAACACGAGTGGTCGCGCGTTGGAGTCGGCGGACGGCCGCACCCACATGCCTTCGCCAGCGCCGGCGCTGAGAAGCGCCTGGCCATGGTCACTTCGACGAAGGACGCGGCCTGGGTGGTGTCCGGGCTCAGGGATCTCGTTCTGCTCAAGTCGACCGGGTCGGAGTTTTGGGGCTATCCGAAGGATCGCTATACGACGCTCGAGGAGACGCGCGACCGCGTTTTGTCGACCGGGGTGTTCGCGCGTTGGCGCTGCGGCAGGCTCGATGTCGACTGGGCCATGGCATTCACTCGTGCGCGCACCGCGCTGATCGAAGCGTTCGCCGCCAAGCACAGCCTCGCTCTGCAGCAAACGCTGTATGCGATGGGATCAGCCGCGCTGGAGGCCTGCAGCGACATCGCGGAGATCCGGCTCTCGCTGACCAACAGGCATCACTTCGCGGTCGACCTCCGGCCGTTTGGGCTCGACAACGAAAACGAGGTCTTCTACGCTTCGGACCGCCCCTACGGGCTCATCGAAGGGACCGTGACCCGCGACGACGCACCGGAACCGGGCCTGGCCTGGTAGCGATGGAGTTCCTGCAGCCGACGACATGGACCGAGGCGCTCGAGATGAAGGCTGCCCACCCCGAGGCCCTTCCGATCGCCGGCGGCACGGATGTCATGGTCGAGATCAACTTCGACCGTCAGCGGCCCGCGGCCGTCATCGACCTGACGAAGGTCGCCGAGCTCGAGGAGTGGGGGACGGAGAACGGGATGCTGCGCGTCGGCGCGGGTGTGACGTACTCGCGGATCATCGAGGAGCTGGGCGGTCGCTTGCCCGGACTGGCGATGGCGTCGCGGACCGTGGGCTCGCCGCAGATTCGGAATCGCGGAACTGTGGGTGGCAACCTAGGGTCGGCATCGCCGGCCGGCGACGCGCATCCGCCCCTGCTTTCGTCCGGCGCGCTGGTCGAGCTGGCTTCGGCCTCGGGCAGCCGGCGCGTTCCGGTGCGCGAGTTCTTTGTCGGTCCCAAGCGCAACGCCATGAGGAACGACGAGCTGATCGCGGCGTTCCTGGTCGAACCCACCAGGGGCCCGGAGCAGTTCTCCAAGGTGGGCACAAGAAACGCGATGGTCATCGCGGTGTGCTCGTTCGCGATCGCGCTCGATGTTGAGCGCAAGCGCGTCGGGACGGGAATCGGTTCCGCCGGGCCAACTCCGCTGGCCGCGATCGATGCAGAAGAGTTCATGGCCGGCGTGCTTGACGAAAGCGGGCTGTGGGAACGGCCGGCCGATGTCGACCCGAATGCCGTCGCACGTTTCGGCGAGCTCGTGGCGGCCGCGGCGCGGCCCATCGACGACGTTCGTGGCACGGCGGCCTATCGCAGGCACGCGCTCGCGGTGCTCGCGCGCCGGACGTTCACATGGGCATGGGACGAACGCCGCCGGTCGGCCTGATGAGGATCACGTGCACGGTCAACGGCAAGCAGGTAAGCGCGGACGACGTGTGGGCGGGCGAGAGCCTGCTCTACGTGTTGCGCGAAAGACTCGGCCTTTTCGGGTCGAAAAACGCCTGCGAGCAGGGCGAGTGCGGCTCATGCTCGGTGTACCTCGACGGCAAGCTGGTCTGCGCCTGCCTCGTACTTGGAGGCCAGGCCGAAGGCCGCGAGATCGTCACGGTGGAGGGCATCGGCTCTGACGGAGCGCTTCACGCCGTGCAGGAGGCTTTCGTGGAAGCTGGTGCGGTCCAATGCGGTTTCTGCACGCCGGGCCTGATCGTTGCCGCTCACGACTTGCTGAATCGAATCCCGGAGCCGAGCACGGTGCAGATCCGCGAAGCGCTCGCGGGGAATATCTGCCGCTGCACCGGCTACGCCAAGATCATCGACGCCGTCCACCTCGCGGCCAGAGGCCTTGCGCAGTCACGGTGAAGCCGAAGCTGCCCCCCGCCGCATTGATGAGCGGGCGCGTAGGCGAACCCGTGCGCCGCCCGGACGCCGCCCTCAAAACACGCGGAGATTTTCCGTACTCCTCGGACCTTCAGGTTGACGGAATGCTCTGGGGTGCGACGGTTCGCAGCCCGCACCCTTACGCGCGCATTGTCTCGATCGACTCCACCGAGGCTCGGTCGATGCCGGGCGTGCGGGCGGTCCTCACGCACGACGACGTGCCAGGAAAGAAGGTGTACGGGTTGGAAATTCCAGATCAGCCCGTCCTCGCGATCGATGTCGTCCGGTACTGGGGGGAAGCGGTGGCCCTGGTGGCGGCGGACCACCCCGAACAGGCGAGGCGCGCAGCGCACGCGGTGCGCTTGGAGTACGAGGTGCTTGCGCCACTGACGAACCCGGAGCTCGCGCTCACCGAGAACGCCCCGCGGTTGCACCCCGACGGCAACATCACCCGTGCCATCAAGATCCGGCGAGGCGACCAGAACGCGCGCGCCGATGTCGTGGTTACCGGCGAGTACGAGGTGGGCATGCAGGACCAGGCGCCGCTGGGCCCCGAGTCCGGGTTGGCGATTCCCGACGGAGCGGGCGGCGTCGACCTCTACATCGCCACGCAGTGGCTCCATATCGATCGCGATCAGCTCGCCGGCGTGCTTGGGCTTCCTCATGAGGCCGTCCGGCTGACCATGGCCGGAATCGGAGGCGCGTTCGGCGCCCGTGAGGACCTGTCGATGCAGGCGCACGCCTGCATGCTTGCGCTGAGAACCGGACGGCCCGTGAAGATGTCTTATTCGCGCGCGGAGTCGTTCGTGGGTCACGTCCACCGGCATCCGGCCCGGATGCGTTACGAACATGGCGCCACTCGCGACGGCAAGCTCGTCTACGTGAAAGCCCGCATCTTGCTCGACGGCGGCGCATACGCGTCGAGCTCGACCGCCGTCATCTCCAACGCATGCTGCTTTGCGGTGGGGCCGTACGAGTGTCCGAACGCGATCATCGACGGCTGGGTCGTCTACACCAACAATCCGCCGTGTGGCGCGATGCGCGGTTTCGGGTCGGTGCAGAACTGCTACGCCCACGAAGCCCAGATGGACAAGCTCGCCGCCGCGCTCGGCATGGACCCGGTCGAGCTGCGCATCCATAACGCGATGAAGACGGGCAGCACGCTCGTCACCGGGCAGGCTGTGGACGGTCCGGTCCCGGTGGCCGAGCTCTTGAGCCGCATCAAGGTGATGCCAATGCCGACCGCGGTGTCGGGGGATCATCTCGACCTCACGCAGATGCCCGGTGGCGTATCCAACACCACACATGGCGAGGGAGTGCGCCGCGGAGTGGGTTATGCGGTCGGCTTCAAGAACGTCGGCTATTCGGAAGGCTTCAACGATTACTCGACCGCGCGGGTGAAGCTGGCGGTCGCAGACGGGCGGCCCCGCGTGGAGGTGCACACGGCCGGAGCGGAGGTCGGTCAGGGGCTGGTGATGGTCCAGGCCCAGATCGCCAGCACCGTGCTGGGAGTGCACGACGTGGTCGTGCTGGGCGCCGACACGCAGGTCGGGTCGTCAGGGTCATCGTCGGCATCGCGGCAGACGTACATCACGGGGGGCGCGGTCAAGGCTGCATCCGAGGCCGTGCGCGACCGCGTGTTCGCGCTCGCCGAATCGGAGCTCAGCGGGCTCGGCCGCGGCGGCTCCGGCGAATCTGACGGATGGCGGCTCGAGAGCGATGCCATCGTCTCAGCGGACGGGGGCGTCGTGATCACCCTCGCGACCCTTCTCGGTGAAGAGGTGATCGAGGAGACGCGCGAGTACCGGCCGCGGCGCACGTCGCGCCTGGATGGCGAAACCGGCCAGGCCAACGCACACATGCAGTTCGCGTTCGCGGCCCATCGGGCCGTCGTCGACGTGGATGTGGAGCTCGGGCTCGTCAAGGTCGTCGAGCTGGCGACAGCGCAGGACGTCGGCAAGGCGATCAACCCGCAGGCTGTGGAGGGCCAGCTCGAAGGCGGAGCTGCGCAGGGCCTCGGCCTCGCGGTCATGGAGGAGATTCAGGTCAAAGATGGCGTGATCAGGAATCCGTCGTTCACCGACTACCTGCTACCCACGACCCTCGACATGCCACAGCTGCGGATGGACGTCCTCGAGCTCGGCGATCCGAACTCTCCCTTCGGCCTCAAAGGCGTTGGTGAGCCGCCGGCGATCTCCTCAGGGCCGGCCATAGTCGCCGCGATTCGCACTGCGACCGGCCGCGAGATCAAGCGCGTGCCCGTTCGACCGCACGACCTGACGCTTTGACGCTTCTCGTTCGGACCGGCCTTTTGTACACCGGCAGTCGTGAGATCGAAGATGGCTGGCTATTGGCGCGTGACGGCGTGATCGTCGAGGTGGGCGAGGGTGCACCTCCGCCGGCTGATGAGGCAATCAACGCGTCCAATTGCGTCGCCGTACCGGGATTGGTCAACGCCCACGACCACATGTACCAGTGGGCCACGCGCGGCTACGCCCCCGACGGCACACTCTTCGAGTGGCTGCGCGCGCTCTACCCGGTGTGGGCGCGCATCGACGCCGACATCGTCCGCGCAGCGGCGCGGGCCGCAATCTCGCGGTTGCTCCTGTCCGGCTGCACGCTGTCGGCCGACCACCACTACGTGTTTCCGCGCGGCGCACCCGGCATCTTCGAGGCGCTCGTGGATGTTGCCCAGGAGCTGGGCCTTCGCTTCCATGCTTGCCGGGGCTCGATGTCGCTCGGCGAATCGAAAGGGGGCCTGCCTCCGGACAGCGTGGTCGAGGACGAGGACACGATCCTCGCGCACACGGAGTCGATGATCGAGCGCTACCACGACCCGAAGCCAGGCTCGATGTGCCGCGTGGCGGTGGCGCCGTGCTCACCGTTCTCGGTGACCCCAGAGCTGATGCGTGAGTCTTGCTCCCTGGCGCGGCGCCATGGAGTACGGCTGCACACGCATCTCGCGGAAACCCTCGACGAGGAACGGTTCTGCCTGGAGCGCTTCGGCCGGAGGCCGCTAGAGCTGATGGAGGACTTTGGTTGGACCGGCGATGACGTTTGGTACGCGCACGGAATCCACCTCAACGATGCGGAAGTGGAGCGCGTCGCCGAAGCCAGGACGGCCATCGCGCACTGCCCGTCGAGCAACATGCGACTCGGCGCCGGTGTCTGCCGCGTCGAAGACCTCGTCGGCGCGGGCGCCCGCGTCGGTCTCGGCGTCGACGGCTCGGCCAGCAACGAGGACGCCAACATCGCGGTGGAGACCCACCAGGCTCTTTACCTTGCTCGCGCCAGGGCTGCGTTGCTCGGCCGCGAGGACGCGCCCAAGGCGCTCGACGCACGCGGCGCGTGGCGGCTCGCGACGAAAGGCGGCGCGGAGTGCCTGGGTCGAGAAGACTGCGGAACGCTCGAGGTGGGGAAGTGCGCCGACATCGCCCTGTTTCGCGTGGACGACCTGGCGCACGCGGGCGTGGCCGACCGGCTGGCCGGCCTGGCGCTCGCACCGCCTGCGCGCGCGTCGATCGTCATCGTCAACGGGCGCGTCGTGGTGTTCGATGGGAGACTTCTCACTGCCGACGAGGACGAGATCGCACGGGAGATCGCGGCTACGAGCGCGCGGCTGGCCGGATGAACCTCCCGCTCCCGGGCTCGCCGCCCCCAACCAGCGTCTTGACCGTTCGTCCCCGAATCCTCTGGCCCTCGTGCGCGCTGAAGGGATTGAGATAGAGCAGATCCTCGCGGCGTACCACGTCCTCGTCGCCTAGGTTTGCGATCCACAGGTCCGCGTCGAAGCCTGGCGCGATGTCGCCCTTGCGACCCAAACCAAAACGGCGGGCGATGTTGGTCGCCGTGACCGCGGTGACCGCCGTGATCTCGAGGTCGCCATTCGCCAGCAGAAGCTGCCGGGTCGACTGGCACCCCGAGATGCCGCCCCAGACCTTGAAGAAGTCGTCGCCTTGTTTGAGCGCGAGCGTGCTGGGCGAGTGGTCGGACACGACCATGGGCAGGCGGCCGTCCCGGAGCATCCACTCGAGCTTCTCGCGATCGAGCGCGGTGCGAAAGGGCGGGGCGCATTTGGCGAAGCCTCCCATGCGTTCCATGTCGTCCTCGACATATAGAAGGTAGTGAGGGCAGGTCTCGCCGCTCGCGTCGATTCCGCGTTGCTGGGCCTCATGGATGAGCTCCGCGCCTCGCGCTGTGCTGATGTGGACGACGTGGAGACGGCAGCCGGTACGGCGGGCTACTTCGATCGCTTGCGCGATCGCCTCCAGCTCTGCGTCTGCCGGCCGAGACCATATGAAGTCGCGCGGGGTGGTTCCCGCGGGGGAATTGAGCCGAGATGGGTCCTCGGCATGAACCAGCAGGATCGAATCGAGCTCTGCGATCCGCGCCATGCCTTCGGCCAGAGTGGCCGTATCGCACGCCGGGAATTCGTCGATGCCGCTCGGGCACATGAAAGCCTTGAACCCCATCACCCCTCGCTCGTCCAGCCCTTTCAGCTGGTCCAGGTTCCCCGGCACCAGGCCGCCCCACAGGCCGAAATCGACCTTGGACGAGCGCTTCATGGCCTCGAGCTTCAAGTCGAACGCGGCGACGTCAGTCGTCACGGGGAGATTGTTCAGTGGCATGTCGATGAAGCAGGTGTAGCCGCCTGCTGCCAGCGCAGCCGACCCGTGTGCGATGTCCTCCCACTCGGTCCGGCCGGGCTCGTTGAAGTGGACGTGCGAATCGATGCCGCCCGGAAACACATGCAAGCCCGACGCGTCGATCTCGCCGCCGTCAGCGCCAACGTTCATGCCCACCTCGGTAATCTGGCCGTCCGCAATGGCGATATCCACCCTCTCGACTCCACGTGCCGTCACGACCGAGCCGCCGCGGATGATCACGCTTGGGCCAGCAGCTCGAGAAAGTGACCCAGGACGTCGATTGCCACTCCTACGTCGGCGATCTCGACAGACTCGGCCGGGTTGTGGCTGACGCCGCTCTTGCAGCGGACGAAGAGCATCGCCACATCAGTCAGCGTCGACATCGCCACAGCATCGTGGCCGGCACCGCTCGCCAGCTCGTGGACAGGGTGGCCGAGGTCCCTGACCGCCCGCGAAAGCTGGGCGACCAGGTTGGGCGAGCAAGGGACCGTCGCGTTCTCGCTGAGTTGCCGGGTGGTCAGGTCGATGTTTCGTCGCTGCGCCGTCTGCACCGAGATGTCGAGCAGCCTGCGAGCGGAAGCCTTGCGCTTCGCGTCGTCGGGGTGCCGGACATCGAGGCTGACGGTCGTCTCGCCCGGCACCACGTTCGCGGCCCCCGGCCGCACTGCGAGCTGGCCGACGGTGGCGACCAGTCCCGGAGTCTTCTGAGCCTCGCTCTCCACCGCGAGCACGAACTCCGACGCCGCGACCAGCGCATCCCGGCGCCGGTCCATAGGCACCGTCCCGGCGTGCCCCGCCTCCCCGGTGAAGGTCAGCGAGTATCGGTTCTGGCCGGCGATGGCCGACACGATGCCCACCGGCATTCCGCGCGCCTCCAGCACCGGCCCCTGCTCGATATGGACCTCGACATATCCGAGGGGCCGTCCTTCGGTCCAGCGGTCGTCGCCGGTGCGATCCGGGTCGCCGCCGAAATGTCGCATCGCCTCGCGCATCGAGATTCCACGGGCGTCGATGCGGTCGAGGTCTGCGGAATCGAACGTCCCCGCCACCGCCGCGCTGCCCAGGTAGGTCGACCCAAAGCGCAACCCTTCCTCATCGGCAAATGCGAGCACTTCGAGTGCGAAGGGCAGGCGTCGCGCGGAGTCGTGAAGGCGCTGAATGGCGGCGATGGCGACGATCACCCCGAGCGGCCCGTCGTATTTGCCGGCGTCGCGAACG
>VBHB01000015.1 GCA_005880315.1 Chloroflexota bacterium
GGCGCCGTCAGCTTGTAACTCGGCATCAGCACGTCATGCGTGAACGTGACGGCCATGCGCCCCAGAGAACCGCCGGTCGCGACGGTGCGGAACACGTAGTGGCGTTGCGCCGTGATGGGATCCGCCACCGCGCCCGTCTCCCAGTAAATGGTCTTCAACTCCTCAGCGCGCGCCGACGCCGCCGCCGAAAGCGTGCTGCCGTAGGTGCCGAGGATGGCGGGGACGTGGTCGTCGCGCACCAGGTGGTCGACTGCGGCGACGGCCGCCTCCGGCGTGGTCGCGTCGACGACGTCGAGGCGCACCGCAGTCTTGAGGGCGCCGCTGCTCTCGGCCAGCTGGAGAGCGGTCCTCACCCCGGCCAGCTCCTCCTTCCCGCCGGCGGCCTGCGGCCCGCTCAGGGGATAGATCGCGCCGAGCACCAGCTCGTGAGTAGCACCCGTTTGCGCCTGGCCGCAGGCGACCACAACGATAAGAAGGGCGAGGGAAGTGAGCACGAGACGCCGCATCAATCGACCAGCTTAGGCGGTGGCGGCGTGCTCCATGGTGGATCCGTTCCGAGCCTCGGCCAGCTGGCGATCCAGCTTGGTCGCGGGGGCATATCCATAGTTGACGTGAAGAGCACTCCCGTCGGCGGCCATGACCACGGTGGTCGGCAATGTATAGACGTGGAAGCGCTCCGCGAGCTCGCGTTCGGCGATGGCGTCGACCTTGTCCACGCGTACGCCTTCGAGCTTCGCGAGGGCCGGCTCCTGATGCGTGCGGCAAACGGTGCAGCTCTCGCCGGTGAAGTACAGGATGTACGGCTCGCGGGCGGGCGCCGCGCTGGCTCCGACCGCGAGGCGCCGGGCCCGCGTGGCCCGGAAGGCCTCCAGGCCGGCGGCAGCAAGCACGATCGTGCCCGCCACCGCCAAAGCCCAGAGTTGAGTGTTCATGCCCGGATCAGGCCCGCCTTGCCGAGCTGGTAGTAGATCTGGCATCCGACGCAGTAGCTGAAGGCCAGGTTGACGAAGGCGAGCACCGCGACCAGGAGGGCTAGCGCCAGGCCCAGAACCGGCACCGGCACGAGCAGGACCGACGAGATCGCCAGGAAGACACCGCCGAGACCCTGAGCGAAGTTGTGAGGCTCGGGCCGGTCCTGTACCGGCCGCGGCTTGACGATGCCGCGCGGCTTCAGGACCTTGAAGTAGATCTGCTTGAACAGCGCGAGCTGCGGCGCGAAGGTGCCCAGCAGGAGCACCACCGCGAGCAGGGGGATCAACACCAAAATCGGCCTGAAGAACAGGCTGCCGATGAACGCGACGAGCACGGTCGCCACAATGCCGGTCTGGTTGACCTTGAGCGCGGAGTGGTCGACCGTGGTGAGCGCCATTACTTCTCGATGGGGACCCGGATCGAGCTTCCCCACTCCGTCCACGAGCCGTCGTAGTTGCGCACGTCGCCGTACCCGAGGAGCTCCTTTAGCACGAACCACGTGTGCGCCGAGCGCTCGCCGATGCGGCAGTACGCGATGACCTCGCGGTCGGGCGTGATGCCCTTGCCGCCGTAGATCTGCTTCAGTTCCTCGGTGCTCTTGAAGGTGCCGTCCTCTGTGTTGACGGCCGTGCCCCACGGGATGCTGACCGCGGTCGGGATGTGTCCGCCACGCTGAGCGCCTTCCTGCGGCAAGTTCTCGGGGGCGAGTAGCTCGCCGGAGAACTCCTTCGGAGAACGCACGTCCACCAGCCCGGCCTTGCCGAGCTTCGACTGCACGTGGTCGCGGTACGCGCGAATGTCTTCCTTCGGAGAACCGTGGAAGTGATATTCGGTCGCTTGGTAGCTCGGGACGTCCGTGCTGTAGGGCCGGCCTTCCTTCTCCCACTTGACGCGGCCGCCGTCGACCAGCTGCACCTTGTCGTGCCCGTAGTACTTGAGCGCCCAGTACGCGTACGCGGCGAACCAGTTGTTGTTGTCACCGTAGAGGACGATGTTGGTGTCCGGGGTGATGCCGCTCTGGCCAAGTAGGTTCGCAAGCTGCTCTTTGCTGGCAACATCACGGACGACCTGCTGCTGGAGGTCCTTCCTCCAGTTCCAGCCGGCGGCGCCTTCGATGTGACCCTTGTCGTAGTTGCTGGGATCCACGTCCACCTCGACGACGCGGACTCCCTTGTCCTTGCCGTGTTCCGCTACCCACTCGGTCGAGACGAGTGCCTTGGTTGATGTCGATGAGCTCAATTCCCAACCTCCAAAAGAAATGCAAGTGACGAAGCGATGTCGACTGAGAGAAAGCCGGTCGAAAGGCGCGCCATGCGAAGGCGCGAGCTTAGGCCGGGAGCCTAGCTACAGAAGCAGGCCGGGTTGTGGACCAGACGCTGGGCAGGCCAAACGAGATCCTGCATATGCACGACATCTTATGACAACCGGCGGCGAGCCCGGCTGATTCCGGATGATAGGCGCGCTAATGCGAATCGATCTCATCAAGTACCAGGCGCTGGGCAACGACTACCTCGTCCTCGACCTGCCCGGACCGCTCCAGGAAACGGTGCCCCTGCTGCCCCTCCTGTGCGACCGCCACCGGGGCCTCGGCGCGGACGGCCTGCTGGCCTTCGACCCCGCGTCGATGGCGGTTCGCATCTTCAACCCGGACCGCTCGGAGGCTCAGAAGAGCGGCAACGGGCTCCGTATCGCCGCCGCCCACGCGGTCCTCGAGCACGGCGCGAGCGATCGGTTCGACCTGCACACGGTGGGCCGCGCCAACCCCGTCCGCGTGCTCGAGCGGGAGGGTGCCGAGGTCACGAGCGAGCTCGACATCGGCCGCGCCTCGTTCCGAGCTGCCGACCTGCCTGCCAACTTCGAAGGTGAGCCCGACCGCGTGCATCTCGACACGCGCGCCGGCAGCGTCGAGGCGATGCTCGTCTCGGTCGGCAACCCGCACTGCGTGGTGTTCGACGAGCCGGTCACTTTCGCGCGCTGCATCGAGCTGGGCCCTCACCTCGAGACACATCCCGCGTTTCCCCAGCGCACCAACGTGCAGCTCTTCGAGGTCGTCGACCGAGGTCACGTGCGTATCGAGATCTGGGAGCGGGGCGCGGGCTACACGCTGGCGTCCGGCACCAGCGCGAGCGCGGTGGCGGCGGCGTGCATGCGCGCCGGGCTCGTGGACGAGCACGTCACCGTCCAGATGCCGGGCGGAAACCTGAAGGTCCAGAGGTTGGCACAGGGAAACCTGGTCCAGTCGGGTCCCGCCCGCCGTGTCTACCGGGCGAGCGTCGACCTTGACGACTTCAGCTAGGCGAACCCCAGACTCTCTGAGCCGTCTTCGCGATGGCGGTGAGCTTGGACTCTTCGTCCTCGACGGTGATCGAGTTGCCGATGATGGAGGTGGCGAAGCCACACTGGGGGCTGAGCCCAAGCCGCTCGATGTCCATGTGCAGCGCGGCCTCGTTGATCCTTCCCGCCAGCTCGTCGACCGTCTCGCGGCGCGCGGTCTTGGTCGTGACCAGGCCGAGGATGACCATCTTGTCGTCCGGCACATGGCGCAGCGCCTCGAATGACCCCGAGCGCTCGTCGTCGTACTCGAGAAGGAGACGATTCACGCCGATCTTCGTGAAGATCTGGCGCGCGATCGGCTCGTAGTCGCCGGAGACCAGCCACCGGCTGACCTGGTTGCCGCGGCACATGTGCATGCTGAAGGTAACCTCAGGGTGCCCCGCGATCACCGCGTTGTCGAGCTCGATCCCGTGCGAAAGCCAGCGGTCGACGCTCCAGCCCCTGGCCTCGTAGAACGCGCGCCACTTCGGTTCGATCAGCAGCGGGTAATGAGGCGCGTCGAGCTGGATGTAGGTGCAGCCAAGCCGGGCCAGCTCGGCCACCTCACCGCGATAGATGGCGACCACATCGGCGAGAAAGTCGTCGAGGGTCGGATAGACCTCACCCGAACGCTCCTGCGACCAGAGGTTTGCGTAGAGGCTGGGACTCGTGAGCGTCACCTTCGCGGTTCGCGTGGCGCACGAGCGCAGGTAGGTGAAGTCCTCGGCCGCCAGGTGCCGGCGCCACTGCAGCTTGGCCGTGACACCGAGCTCGGGCGGCCGCTTGATGTCCATCTCGCCGAGGACGTCGCTGTGCCACTCGCCCCACAGAAACGCGTCGAGCGGCACGTCACCGAAGCCGTCGACGGAGTCGGTCAGCGCACTCTGAAAGGAAAGACGGCGCATCTCGCCGTCGGTCACGACGTCGATGCCGGCGTCTTCCTGAAGCTTCACCGCGGCGTCGACGGCGGCGTCCTCGATGGCCTTGAATTTCGCCGCACTGATGGTGCGAGCCTCGCGGTCCTTGCGCGCCTGCAGCAGATCGGGTGGACGAAGCAGGCTGCCGACGACGTCGGTGTGGGCCTTGATCATCAGGTCG
>VBHB01000066.1 GCA_005880315.1 Chloroflexota bacterium
TGTGACGGCTCGAGCCACCGCAACCACGTCGTTCGGGTCTCTCAACACGCGGAGCAGAGCGATCACGTCCTTGATCTCGGGCCTGTCATTGAACCCGTGGCCGCCGATGACGACGTGCGGCAGGCCGCGCGCGGCAAGTGCGGCTGCGACCGGCCGAGCGATCGCGTTGGTCCGGCACAGGACCGCAATCGCCGCGGGTGGTAGGCCCGCGCGGATCAGCCGCCCGGCCTCGCTCGCGATGGCGTCCGCCTCGGACTCTCCATCGGGGCACGCCCAGATCTCCACCTTCTCGCCGGACAGGCCCGACCGCAGCTGCTTGGGCAGGCGATCCGGGTTGTTGCCGATGAGCGCGGATGCCGCCGAAACGACTCGCCGCGAGCTTCGATGGTTGCGGCCGAGCGTCACCGTTTGCGCGGTTGGGAACGAGGCCAGAAAGCGTTCGAGGCTCGCCCGCGAAGCGCCTCGGAAGCGATAGATGCTCTGGTCGTCGTCTCCGACCACAAACGGTTCTCCACCACCGGCAATCAGCTCGACCAGGCGCTCCTGCGCGAGGTTGAGGTCTTGATACTCGTCGACGAGCACGTGCGGGTAGCGCGCGCGATAGCTTTCGAGCACGGCCGGACGCTGTTCCAGCATCCGCACAGCCAGCGCGAGCAGGTCCTCGAAATCGAGCAGCCGGTTCTTGCGGCACGCGCGCTCGTAGGCGCGAAAGACACGCACGCATGCCTGCATCAGGTCCGCCTTCTCGCGATCGTCGGCCGTTTTGGCCCAGCGTTCGAGACGGTCGAGTGGGACCAGCTCCTGCTTGAGTCGCTCGAGCATCTGCAGCGCGGGCGCCACGAGATCGTCGGGCCGCTCGTCGCCCGTGAGGACCAGGTCGCCGAGCTGCCACATGAGCTCACGAGCGAGGATCCACCGGTCGGCGCCGGTGATGATCCGGAACCCTGCGGGCACGCCGATCGCACGCCCGTCCGCGCGCAGCCAGGACAGCGCGATCGCGTGGAACGTGCCCACCGCGGGGGCGGCCGCGCCGACCAGATCTTCGATGCGCCCGCGCATCTCGGCAGCCGCGCGGTCCGTGAATGTCATGACCAGGATGGAATCCGGCGAGGCGCCTCCCATCACCAGCCGGCGGAACCGCTCCGCGATGACGGCGGTCTTGCCGGTGCCCGCGCCGGCGACGACACGCACCGGCCCGTGGCCGATCGCGGCCGCCGCGCGCTGCTCGGGATCGAGACGTGTCAAGCCATCACTCGACGGCCGTCGAACGCCCGATCCGTACCCTGAGAGATCGGACCCGCCGGCCCAAATCGAGGCCGTTCAGCCGCTCGATGATCACCTCGGCGTCCAGGCGCAGCTGATGGGCGAGCGCCGGGCTGGAGGTGGTGACAAGGAGGGTCCCTGACTTGAGCTCGACCTCGTCGCAAAGGCGCGCGGGTTCAGATCCGATCATGACCTTGAATGCAGCCGCCACCTGCGTACCCATCAGCAAACCGCCGCCGGGCTGGCGGCGCAGCACTCGGGGCAGGATATTGCCCAGCTTATCCACAGGCTTTGATCTGCCCTGCTTCCACGTTCCAGATGCTCGCATTTGCGATCAGATCGGGCGGGAACGGGCCCACGTCGACGGACGTGATCACGACCTGCCCGCCTCCGCCCACGTGACGCAGGAGCGCGCCTCGCCGTTCGAGATCAAGCTCGGACAGAACATCGTCCAGCAGAAGCACCGGACGCTCCCCTGTACGCCTTGCGACCAGGTCCGCCTCCGCCAGTTTCAGGCTCACGACCGCGGTCCGCTGTTGCCCCTGCGAGCCATACCCACGGGCGTCCTGGCCGCCAAGCAGCACACGCAGATCGTCGCGGTGCGGCCCGATGCTGGTCGAGCCTCTGCGGAGGTCCTCCGCGAGCGAGTTATGCACAGCCGCAGCCATATCCTCCGGCGGGCCAAGATATTGGATCTCGAGACGCTCGCCGCTCCCGATCTCGGCATGGCAACGAGCTGCCTCCGGGGCCAGCTCGTTGACCGCGCTCGCCCTCGCGTCCACGACCTCCGTTCCCACCCGCACCAATTCGGCGTTCCACACGTCGAGCTGGTCGGCCGCGGCCTCGCCCGCCGCGATCCGCTTTAGAAGGCTGTTGCGCTGCTCGAGGATCCGGCGCAGCCCGGACAGTGCTCGCGCATAGCCCGGCTGGACCTGGACGAGCAGCTGGTTGAGGAAGCGCCGGCGCTGGTCCGGACCCGCCTTGATGAGGCCAAGGTCGTCCGGCCAGAACAGAGTGACCCGGAAATGCCCAGGCAAATCGACGGCCCGGCGGCGGGCGCCATCGACCTCGATCGTGCGTCGCGCGCGCTCGCCTTCGACGTTGAGGGCGATGACCAGCTCCATGCGCCGGCCGGAGCTTTCGACCTCCGCCTCGATGCGTGAAGCCGCCGCCACCGGACCCACCAGCTCGACCTCGCGGCGAGCCCGGGGCGAGGCCGACAGGGCCAGCATCGCCACCGATTCCAAAAGGTTGGTCTTGCCCTGGCCGTTGGCGCCCAGGAAGACATTTACCCCCGGCTCCATCGAGATGTCGAGGTGGGCGTAGTTGCGGTGGTTCCTGAGCAAAAGACGCCGGAGAAGCACTCCGGCGACTAGGACATCGCCACCCGCACGGGCATGATCACGTACAGGTAGTGCTCCTTGCCCGGCGGTCGCAGCATGCCGGGGCTGAGCGGGCCGTCGAACATGAGCTCAACCTCGTTCTCGCCGATCACGCCCAGCGCATCGAGCACATAGCGTGCGTTGAAGGCGATCTGGATGTCGGACCCGTCGACATCGGCCGCCATCTCCGCCTTGCTATCGCCCACTTCATTGGTGGTAGCGGAGAGAGTCAGAGATCCAGCTTGAGCCTTGACCCGGATGACATTGGCGCTGTCGCGGGCAAACAGCGAGACGGCACGTACGGTCTGGGTGAGCTCTGCGGTGGAGACCTTGACCTTGGTCGAGCTCTTACTGGGGATAACCTGTGCATAGTTGGGATATTTCCCGTCGATCAGGCGGGATGTTAGCTCCGAGCTCCCGGCCTTGAAGAAGATCTGGTTGCGGGCCTTCGAGATGATCACGTCGACCCGGCCCGGCTCACCTTTCAACACCCTTGACAGCTCGGCCAGCGCTCGCGCCGGAACGATCAGGCTTGCCTCCAGGTCGCCGGCTCCGGCGGCGCTCAGCTTGCTCACGGCGAGTCGGTGGCCGTCGGTGGCGGCCAGAGTGAGGCCTCCAGCCTGGACCTGGACGAGCACCCCTGTAAGAACTGGCCGTGCCTCGTCGGTCGACGCCGCCATCTGCGTCTGCTCGACCGCGGTCACCAAGTCATCCAGGGCCACCTCGAGGCGGTCCCCTTCGTCTGGGCGCGGGCCGGGCGGAAATTCCTCGGCTTCGATGCACTTGATGTGCGTGTCGAACCTCGCGCAGCGCAGGTTGAGAGATTGAGTGGCGCCATCGAGGGTTATCTCCAGGTCCTGGTCGGGCAGCGTGCCGACGAAGTCCGTGAGCAAACGCGCCGGCGCCGTTGTGCTGCCTTCCATGGCCACTTCGGCCGCCACGATCTTCCGGATCCCGATCTCGAGGTTGGTGGCCGTCAACGCAAGGCCTTCGGAGGTGGTTTCGATCAGGATGTTGTTGAGAATCGGCAGAGTCGTTCGGCTGGAGATGGCACGTGACACCACCTGGAGCGCCTGGCCGAGCACCGCAGGCCTGCATGTCACTTTCATCTGGGCTTCGATGGCTTTGGCTTTCAAGAGAGTTGTCCCCCGTACTTAGAGTTTCTCTTTATAGAGAGAACCAGTAGTCGATAACAGTAAGCGCTGTGGATAGTGTGGATGTCGAGAGTCTTTACAGATCGCGCCGAGCCGGGGACAAGGTTCTGAGAACCATGCCGGTCGCGACGGCCCCCTGTTGTCTTCCTGGGGACGAACCGGGCTCGAGCCGGACTTCCCACGCTTCTCCCGTGCCGTGGCGAACAATCTGTGGAAACCGACCCGTAGTCCGTCATTGCTGTGCGTAGAGGCGCTCTTTGATCGCCTGCACTTCGTACCGCAGCCGCTCGTCCTCTTTCAATTCATTGGCGATCTTCTCGATGGAGTGAAGGGCGGTCGTATGGTCGCGGCCGCCGAAAGCCTTGCCGATCGCCGGCAATGAAGATGGGGTTTCCTCGCGGACGAGGAACATCGCAACCTGTCGCGGAAACACGATGTGCTTGTCGCGCCGTTTGCCTTTCATGTCATCGAGGGTGACGTTGTAGTAGTCGGCGACGAGAGCCTGGATGCGCTCGACGTTGATCGGCTTGCGAGTGCTGGCCGGAATGATGTCGGCGAGCAGGCGCGCAGCTTCTTCAGCGTCGACCTGCCGCTGGTGCACCGCCGCGAACGCCTGGACCCGCGTGAGCGCGCCCTCGAGCTCGCGAATGTTGCGCTGCACCTTGTGGGCGATGAAGCTGAGCACGTCTTCGGGGACCAAGCTGTCGTTGTTGCCGAGCTTGGAATGAAGGATGGCGAGACGAGTCTCGAAGTCCGGTGACTGGATGTCGGCTATGAGACCCCACTCGAATCGCGAACGCAGCCTGTCTTCGAGAGTCGGGATCTCCTTGGGCGGACGATCCGAAGAGATGACGATCTGTTTGTTGATTTCGTGCAGCGCGTTGAAGGTATGAAAGAACTCTTCTTTGGTGCGGTCCTTGCCGGCGAGAAACTGGACGTCGTCGATCAGCAGAACGTCAACGGTGCGGTACTTGTGGCGGAACTCGCCCATGCGAGCGGTGGCGATCGAGCTGATGACCTCGTTGGTGAACTGCTCCGAAGTGAGGTAGACGACGCGCTTGCGCGGAAAACGGTCGTGGACCTCATGGCCGATGGCGTGCATGAGGTGTGTCTTACCGAGTCCCACGCCTCCATACAGGAAGAGCGGGTTGTAGCTGTCGCCCGGGGCTTCGGCGACTGCTTTGGCAGCAGCATGGGCGAACTGCGAGTTGTGCCCGACCACGAATGATGAAAACTTGAAGCGAGCATTCAGCTCGGACGGTGTGATGTCAGGTGCGTCCTGGGTCGCTTCGACACCGTTCTCGTGCCCGTTGTCGCCATTGGCGGTGGCATCGCCGTCGGCGGTGACGAACGGCGGCCGCTGCCCGGTGGCGGAGATCACGAAATCGATGTCGACCTCCGAGCCTGTCACGGCCTGCAGGGTTTCCTGGATAAGGCCGGAGAAGCGATCCTCGAGCCAGTCCTTCGCGAGCTTGCTGGGCACTCCGATTCGAAACGTGTTGCCGTCAGCAGCCACCACCGACGTGTTCTTGAGCCACATGTCGTAGGTTCGCTTGGCGAGCTGGAACCGGAGCTCTTCCTGTACTTGCGACCAGATCTGGTCCTGGTTCACCTCACGCGCCCCGCGGCGCCGGCGCGCCAGTCTCACGACTGGTCTCCGGCCCGCCGGACGCCTGGGGGCAAAGCCTCACCAGCTTTTGCAAATGCTGTGGACAACCTGGGGTCAAAATCACCGCCCATCTCCTTGCTCCTCGCTCACGAGGCTACCGTCTGAATTGCGTGCCCGCGAGCACAGGTTCAATCGGAGCTCTTTCGTCACGAGCTCCATAATCTCGGCGCCTGTGGAAAAGATCGGAGCGGATTTCCACAGGTTGGCGGTGCCGACCCATTCGAAATCCCCCATCCGATCCATCCCGGAATATGGAAGCGGTGCTGTAGTTGTTTCGGTGAGCAATGCTGGAGCGATGGGTGGGTTCAGTTCGCGCGACTTGTACTGAAGTGGCTACGTCGTGGAGTACCTGTCTGCTTCCGGGCGGGGAGTGTAACAAACACCTGAGCGTGGCGCAAGGCATCCGCGCCACTGGATGAGGTTATAC
Source organism: Chloroflexota bacterium (assembly GCA_005880315.1). Classification (GTDB taxonomy): domain Bacteria; phylum Chloroflexota; class Dormibacteria; order Dormibacterales; family Dormibacteraceae; genus UBA10449. Next base: position 5,896 of record VBHB01000066.1, read on the forward strand.
CGGCGGTATCATGGATGTCGGGGCAATCGTCCGCTACACTACCGCGGTTCCTTAAGGCTCCACGGGGGATCTCTCGATCAAGCGAACCTATCAACCCAAAAAACGCTATCGCCGCCGCGTGCACGGCTTTCTTCGCCGCATGTCCTCGCGAGGCGGCGCCAGGGTGGTGCAGAACCGCCGGCGCAAGGGACGCCACCGCCTCACGCCGTAGCGCGCGCGGCGGCTTCAATTGAAGAAGCGCTTCCGGCTGCGCCGGCAGTCCGACTTCCAGAAGGTGATGGGCGGGAAGCGCGTCTACTCCGGGCGAACCCTGGTCGCGTTCGCGATTCCGGTCGAGACGGAGGAGAGCCGGATTGGGGTCACGGTCAGCCGGCACGTCAAGGGCGCGGTCGACCGCAACCGTGCGCGGCGGAAGCTGCGGGAGGCGGCACGCGAGCGCATGCTGGGACCTGATTCGCCGCTCAGCCGAGTGGGAATACGATATGACGTGGTCCTGATCGCCCGCCCGGCGGCCCTCGACCTGCCATTCGCCGACCTCGAGGCGGAGACCGAGCAGGCGGCGCTCAGGCTCGCAAACCTGAACTCATGACGACGATATTCCTGGCGCTGATCCGCGGTTACCAACTCTCGCTGTCGAAGGTCCTGCCCCCCTCGTGCCGCTTTTACCCATCCTGCTCGCAGTACACGTACGAAGCGGTGGAGAAGTACGGCTGGTTCCGAGGCGGCTGGATGGGCGCGACGCGGATTGCGCGCTGCCATCCATTCGCCAAGGGCGGCTACGATCCTGTTCCCTGACACCCGCGTACACCCTCAATCTGGAGAGATGCAGACATCAACCTGAGCTCGTTCTTCGACGTCTTCAAGCCCATCAACCAGCTCTGGCAGGTGGTCATCGAGCAGCCCCTGTCGGCCTTCCTGGTCTACCTGTACGTCCACTTCCAGGCGGTGCCGTTCTTCAGCGCGATCGGCGCTTACGGCGTGGCGATCATCGTGCTCACGATCATCATCCGGCTGGCGCTCTCACCCCTGACCCAGTTCCAGCTCGTGACGCAGCGAAAGACGCTGGCCGAGCAGCGCAAGCTGGCCCCACAGATCGGCGAGATCCGGAAGAAGTACAAAAAAGACCAACAGCGCATTACCCAAGAGACGATGAAGCTCTACCAGGAGCACGGCATCAACCCGCTCAGCGGGATGATCGGCTGCCTGCCGCTCGTCGTGCAGATCCCCATCCTGACTGCGCTCTACTACGTCTTCCAGGGTTTTGCCAAGGGCGGCCATGGGGTGCAGCCCTTCCTGTTCATCCCCAATCTGAACGACACCCCCGCTCACCATGCCGTGTTCACGCTCCCGCTCGTCATCGTCAACCTGCCGATTCCGACGCCCGATTACTTCGTGTTCCCACTGCTGGCGATGATCACGACCTTCGTCCAGTCGAAGATGCTGCAGCAGCCGCCTTCGCCCAACGCGACCGAGCAGGAGCTGCAGACCCAGCAGATGCAGCGGACCATGGTGCTGCTCTCGCCGGTGATGATTGGAATCTTCGCCCTGCAGGTGCCGGCCGGGCTTGGGCTCTACTGGTTCATCGGCAACTGCGTGAGTATCATTCAGCAGTACTTCGTAGTTGGTTGGGGGAATCTTTTTCCGAATCGAGGTGGAGGGGGGCAGACTGGTGGCGGCGGGCCGCCCAAGGCGGTGGTGTCCAAGGGTGGAGGCGGTCCGACGCGCGGACCCGCGCCCAGCCTGAAGCCCCTGCCACAGAACGGCAGGCCGAGGAGGCCGAAAAAGTGAACGGAGTTCGTGAGGCATTCGGATGAAATCAGCTGAGGGTCGCGGTCGTACGCTGGACGAAGCCGTGGACGTCGCGTTGATCGAGCTTGGCGAGAGCCGGCGCAACGTGGACGTGCGGGTCATCAGCGAGAGTCCGGGAGAGACGGTGGTCGAGGTCACCGTCATCGATCACTCGGTCGCGCCCGTTATCGGCACTGCCGCCCCGGCCAACGGCAAGGCCGAGACCGCACGTTCGGTGGTCGAGGGACTGCTGAAGCACATGGGCGTGCGGGCGCAGGTCACGGTGCGCACGGCTGCCGATCCCATCACCATCGACATCAGCGGCCGCGACCTTGGAGCGCTGATTGGCTGGCGTGGAGAGACGCTGCGCGCGCTGCAGTCGGTTACGAACGTCATGCTCGGCAAGCAACTCGCCGAGGGCGAGCGGGTCATCGTCGACGTCGAGCGGTACCGCCAGCGCCGCGAGCACACTGTGCGCGAGATTGCGCTGCGCGCCGCGAGGCAGGTGAAGATGACCGGCGACGCGATCACGCTCGATGCCATGCAGGCGTTCGAGCGACGCGCCATCCACCTCGCGTTGCAGGACGACCCCGACGTCGGCAGCTCGAGCATCGGCGAGGAGCCTGATCGGCGCGTCGTGGTCGGACCCCGCAAGCCCGAGACCAGCTGATCCCATGCCCGGCCGGGCCGCGGCGGAGCGGATCCGGAAGGCGATCGCGTTGGTGAACGCCGTCGCGGACGGCGCGGGCGACGAGGACCTGACCCCGACGGAGATCGCGGAAGCGATCCGGGATTGCCTCGAGCTCAGCGAGATCGAACAGGGGTCGAACGTGCGCAAGTACCTGGGCGAAGCCCTCGACGCCGTGTCCGACGGGATGCCCGCCGATTTCGTGGCGATGACGCTGTACGCGGCGCTTGGGGCGCTTGGGGAAAGCCGCTCCGGGTCGTAGCCGGGGTCGCCTCGATGGGGCTCCTATACTGGCAAATCCCTTGACCCTGCACCGAGTTCATGGGCTGGCGGGCGGGGCGAAGCTCGTCACCGCGGCCATGCCCGAGAGATTGTCCGCAAGCCTCGTCTTCATGTTCGGCGGAGGTTCGCGGCTCGAGGACGAGCGCCACGCTGGAGTGTCGCATTTCATCGAGCACCTCTTTTTCAAAGGCACGCAGCGGAGGCCGACGTCGAAGGAGATCGCAGACGCCATCGAAGGCATCGGCGGTTTCATCAACGCTTCCACCGACAAGGAGCTCACCGCCTATTGGACGAGGGTGCCTGCCGAACGACTGGAGCTTGGGCTCGACGTTTTGATCGACATCGTTTCCAACTCCAAGCTGGCACCTGCCGATGTCGAGCGTGAGCGCACGGTGATCCTCGAGGAGCTGCGGATGTACCAGGACCAGCCACAGGAATACGTCCAAAACCTCTTCGAAGAGATCATGTGGCCGGACCATCCCTTGGGTCGCGATATCGCCGGCACCGAGGAGTCGATCGCTCGGCTCACCCGCGATGACATCCTCGAGTACGCGAGCGCGCACTACCGGCTGCCGAACCTGGTGATCGGAGCAGCGGGAGCGATGGAGGAAACGGAGATCCTCGGCCTCGTCGCCAACAGCCTGAGGCTTCCCGCCGAGCCCAACGGGCAGGTCGTTGCGCAGCCGCCATCGGAGCTAAAGGAGCCGCGGGTTCTGCTGCGGCGCCGGCGCACCGAGCAGGCGCACATCTGCCTTGGTGTGCGCGCCTTCAACTATGTACACCCCGATCGTTATGCGCTCGACCTCATGAACACGGTGCTCGGAGAAGGCATGAGCTCGCGACTCTTCCTGAACATCCGTGAGCGTCTCGGCCTCGCCTACGACGTCCACAGTTTCACTCAGAAACATCGCGACACCGGGATGCTCGGTGTCTACCTCGGGGTGGACCCCAAGAACGCGGCGGGCGCGGTGCGCGCGGTGATCGCTGAGATGGACAAGCTTTGTGACCAGGAGCTGACCGAGGAGGAGCTCGGGCGCGCGAAGGAATTCACGAAAGGCCGCTTGCGGCTAGAGCTCGAAAGCACGAACGGCGTGTCTTTCTGGCTTGCCTATCAGGAGCTGCTGATGGGTTCGATCAAAACGATTGACGAAGAGGTGGCGCTCGTCGATGTTGTCAGCGCGGCAGACATCCGGCGCGTGGCCAGCGAGGTGTTGCGCACGCCGATGCAGATGGCTGTGATCGGTCCGTTTGCCAAGGACGCGCCGTTCCGGGCCGCGGTCGGAGCCTAGGCCGGGGGCTCAGCCGGCGAAGACGGTCCCGCTCTCGAGCCTTGGCACCTTGGCGTAGATGTTGCCGAAATTGGCGACGGGCCAGATGCGGAACCACGCGCGACCGTCGATGCGGTCCCGCCCGATGGGGCCGAACGACCGCGAGTCCTGTGACTTGTTGCGGTTGTCGCCCATAACGAAATACTGGTTCGGAGGAATCACCGTCCCGTCGGGGCCACCCCAGTCTTTGTTCACGACCCACGCCTCGGGGATGTAAGGCTCATCGAGGCGGCGTCCATTGATATAGACGACCGCGTCGCGAATCAGCAATCGCTCCCCTGGGAGCGCGATGACCCGCTTGATGAAGTCCTTGGAATCATCGGTGGGCGGGCGAAGGATGATGATGTCTCCACGCTCCGGTGGATGAATCCGGTAGTCGACCTTGTCGGCGATCAGGTAGTCGTTGTCTTCGAGGGTCGCGAACATCGAAAGGCCTTCTACATGCACGGTCTGCACGGCGAAGCTGATGCCGAAGTAGAGGATGACCGCAAGCACGATGACCTCGGCCAGCTCGCGGAGGAGTGATGAGCCGGTGGTCGTGCGTGCCTGGTTAGCCGCTACTGCCGGCTGTGGGGGGGCGGCCATGAAATTTAAGAGACGAGCTTACCGTAGACCCGTTCCAACTCTTCTCGATTCGAATAACGAAGCTCGACCTTCCCGCGGTTGAGACTGCCGCTGACCCGTACCGGCAGGCCCAGCTTTGATTCCGCCTCGGCTGCAATCTGTCGTAGCTCGGCCGGAGCGTTGGCTCGCGTGAGCTTCTTGGGCCGATACGTCCGCACCCAGTTCTCGGTCTGCCGTACCGACAGGCGTTTGCCGATCACGACCTTCAGGCCATGCTCCTGCGCCGCCTGGCTGTCGAGCGCGATCAGGGCGCGCGCGTGGCCGGCGGTGATCACGCCGCTGCCGACCGACGATTGCACCGCGGCACAGCCACCGAGCAGGCGGAGCGACTGCGTGACTGACACGCGATGCTTTCCGATGCGCTGCGCGACCTCGTCGTGCGTGAGCCCGAAATCCTCGGTGAGACGCTTGAGGCCACGCGCTTCCTCGATGGGGTCGAGGTCGGCGCGCTGCAGGTTTTCGATCAGCCCGAGCACGAGCTGGGCATCATTGCCGGCGTCGCTGCGCACGACGGCGGGTACTGCTTGCAGGCCGGCGAGCCGAGCCGCGCGCCACCGGCGTTCGCCCGCGATGAGCTCGTAACCGTCACCGATCCGCCGCACGAGCAGAGGCTGGAGGACGCCGTGGAGACGAATCGATTCGGCCAGCTCGCCCAACGGTTCGGCATCGAAGCGCGACCGGACCTGTTGATGCGAGGGTCGAATCTGGTCGACTGCAATCATCTGGGGCACCATCGCCTCGCCTTCGCGCGACATAGGTATGAGCGCGTCGAGTCCGCGGCCGAGGCCGCGCATGCGTGGGCTTGTCATCGTTCCAAAAGCTCCTTTGCGAGAGCGCGATATGCGGCCGCGCCGCTGGATGTGGGGTCGTACTGGATCACCGGCTTGCCGTGGCTGGGCGCCTCGCTGATCCGGACGTTGCGCGGGATGAGCGTGTTCAACACGTGAGCGGGGTGCGAGCGCCTCACCTCATGAAGGACGTCCCACGAGAGCGTCGTGCGCGTGTCGAATTGCGTCATGAGGATGCCGGCCACTTCGAGCTTGGGGTTGAGCCGCGAGCGCACGAGCTGGTGCGTATAGAGAAGGTGGCTGAGTCCTTCGAGCGCGAAGTACTCGCACTGGGTGGGGATGAGCATGCTGGTTGCAGCCGTCAACGCGTTCAGCGTTAGGAGGCCGAGTGAGGGCGGGCAGTCGATGATCACGCACTCGACGCCTGCTGGAATCTGTTCGAGGGCCGTGCGCAATCGGGTCTCGCGTTCTTCGAGTGTCGCGAGCTCGATCTCGGCGCCGGCGAGGTCGATATGCGATGGCACGAGCCTCAGCTGCGGCACTCCAGTGTCGACCATCACCTCTTCCACGCCCGCCTCGCCGGCCAGGAGCTGATAGATGGAGTTGCGCGCCCGCGCCGGATTCAGGCCCAGGCCGGAGGTGGAGTTGGCCTGCGGGTCGAGGTCGATGAGCAGGATTGGGTGACCCAGCTCGGCCAGTGCTGCACCCAGGTTGATCGCGGTGGTAGTTTTGCCCACGCCGCCTTTTTGATTGACCACGGCCATTACCGTAACTCTCGTGGTGGGCAATATCTTGGGGCCGGCCTTGACTGCCGATCCCACACGCCGGCCCGCCCGCCGCGGCCGCCGCCGCGCGCGTCTTTTGGGGGCCCTCCCTGTCCCGGTGGAGTCCCTCCCCCGCCTCGCACCATACCGGCCACGCTAGGCGGTCGAGCTCGAGCCCACAACCCAGCCTGTTAAGAAGCCTCATGGATTGCTCGGGGTGATCGCGACGCGGCTGCGGAAGGACCACAGCGCATATGCGGTTACGGCCACCAGGACGACCTCGGCCGCGATGGCAAACCCGAGCACCTGGCCGGTAATGCCGATGCCAGCGATGAGGTTGTTGGTGGCATGAGCGATGGCCGAGGTCGTGGTGTTGGTGTACTTCCTGATCAACCCCAGGCCCAACGCAAGGATGAAGATGGTCAGCGTGTCGAACGAGATGCTGTACTGGGTGTGGATCGAGGCGAAGAGGAGCGCGGTTATCACCAAACCCAGCCGAGGCTGAAGCGCGCCCCGAAAGAGGATTTCCTCACAGATGGCCGGCAGCACCGCGAGGGCCACGATCCCGACTGGATTCGTGAGCCCGCCAAAAACATGCTCGGTGGTGACGTCGACACGGTGCGCGACATCGGGGGTCCAAGCGTGACTCAGGCTGGCGATGCCAACGCTGAACGCGACAAACACGCCTCCTGCGGCCAGCCCGAGCGTGACCTGCCACCAAGCGGGCCTGGTCACGCCCAGACGCACGACGACCTCGGTGGCGGTTCGTCGCATGAACATGCCGACTCCGAGTACGGCGATGATCAGAAATGGCAGCTCCTGCGCGAAGAGGTCGATCACGCTGAGGGGCGGCCCCGCCTGATCGACCGCGAGCACGTCGACGAACACGACTTGCGAGATCTGTGTGCCGAGCACGATCACCGCCAGGACCAGCGCCAGAGCGTGCACGGGATTCTCAGGGTCGAGGTGCAGGATCGCCGCCACGTGGCGCCGCACCGGGTCGTAAGCCAGCACCGCGGCGACGACCGCTGTGACCATCACGCCGGCGCCATACGCTGGGGTGGCGGGCGCTCCAATGACCCGCGTGAAATAAATGGCACCCAGCAGGAAGGTGCCGCCGGAGGTTAGGCCTGCGAGGATGCCGGTCGCGTGGCTCGCCCACGGCTTGCCCACCACCGCGTTGGCGGTCACGACCAGCGGCAGTGGCAGCAGTAGCGAGACGAACGTCCCTGCCGCGTCGAGCGGAAGGTGCGCGATCAGCCTGACTTCGAGCTTGGGGGGTTCAACACCGGAGCGCTCGGCGTTCCATCGGTGGGCTTCGACGAGGTGGCTTCGAGGATCGGCCGGAAGAGCTCGATGGGGATGGGAAGAACGATGGTCGTGTTCTTCTCCGTGCCGATCTCGACCAGGGTCTGGAGGAAACGAAGCTGCAACGCTCCCTGCTGAGTCCCGATGATCTGCGCCGCGTTGGCAAGCGTCTGCGAGGCCTGGAACTCGCCGTCGGCGTTGATGATCTTGGCGCGCTTTTCGCGCTCGGCCTCGGCTTGCTTTGCCATCGCCCGCTGCATGGTGGACGGCAGCTCGACATCCTTGATCTCGACCACCGCAACCTTGATACCCCAGGGCTCGGTCTGCTCGTCGATGATCTTCTGTAGGTTCTGATTGATCTTCTCGCGATTCGCTAGGAGCTCGTCGAGCGTGGCCTGCCCGAGTGCCGCGCGCAAGGTGGTTTGCGCGATCTGCGACGTCGCATTGATGTAGTTCAGGACCTGGGTCACAGCGCGCTGCGCGTCCACGACCTGGAAGTAGATGACCGCATTGACCTTGGCGGTCACGTTGTCATTGGTGATGACCTCTTGCGGGGGCACCTCGAGCGTGATGACGCGCAGGTCGATCTTGACCAGGCGGTCGATGCCGAACGGAATGATGAAGAAGAGTCCAGGGCCCTTGAGCGCGATGAGGCGGCCGAGACGGAAGACGACGCCGCGTTCGTACTCGTTGGCGATGCGCAGGCTCGAGAACGCGACGATGAGCGCCAGCACGACGATCACGCCCAGGACTACGCCACCGCTCAAGAAGTCCATCAGCCGTCCTCCTTCTTTGGTCCTGCGTCCTTTGGTCCCCCATCGCTGGCGACCACCTGCAGCTGCAGGCCTTTGCGACCCACCACGCGCACCTCGCTCCCGAGCGGAATCGTGCTCCCACCCGCTACTGCTCTCCAGAGCGCGCCGCGCACAAAGACTAGTCCTTCTGGGGCGAGCTCCTCACGCGCCTCGCCCCTGGCGCCGACGAGCGCCTCCGCGCCAGTGGTGACGGGTCGCCTTCGAGCCTGCCAGACCTTGCGGATGAAAAGGATGAAGAAGCCGCTCGTGACCACTGCCGCGATGAGCACGGCGTATGGATTGACGCCAAGCCCGATCGGCCCGGTGTTGACCAGGAACGCCATCCCTAAGAGCAGGGCGAGCACGCCGCCGAAGCTGAGGATGCCGTGTGTGTTCGCTTTGAGATCGGCGACAAAGAGCGCCAGCGCGACCAGCATCATCAGCGCGCCGGCGATGTTCACAGGCAGGTTGGCCAGCGAGACAATCGCCAGCACGGCGGCGATCCCGCCCACCACACCAGGCAGGATCGCGCCCGGCGTCGAGAGCTCGGTGATGATCCCGTAGGACGCGAGCAGGATCAGCAAAGCCGCGACCGTCGGGTCGATCAGGGCGTTCAGAAAGAGCATCCAGAAGGGCATCGGGAAATCCTGGATCTGCGCCCCGGCCGTGTGCAGGGTCAGGGCGCCGGTCGCCCTGGGTACGACACGAGCATCGACGACATTGAGCAGACTGTTCAGATCCGAGGCCTCGAGGTCGGCTACATGGATGCGAACGGCTTCCTCGGCGCCGATGTTGACGCTGTTGCGCACGGCGTCTTCGGCCCAGTCGGCGTTGCGCCCGTGGATGGAGGCGAGGTTGCGCACCCTGGTCACGGCGTCGTTGAGCACCTTCTTGCCGAGGTCACCGGTGAGGTCGGCGCCGGTAGCCTGGATCGGGTGGGCGGAGCCGATGTTGGTGCCGGGTGCCATCGCCAGGATGTCCGCCGCTTGCGCGACGAAGAGCCCTGCCGAAGCCGCCCGCGCGCCACTCGGGTAGACGAATGCGATCACGGGCACGTGGCAGTTCAGGAGGCTGGTCACGATCTCGTCCATGGAAGTCGAGATGCCGCCCGGCGTGTTGATCATCACCAGAAGCGCGTCCGCGTGGTCGTTTTCGGCGCGGGATACGGACGACGAGATGTACGCCGACATGATGTTGTTGATGTCGCCGTTCAGGTCCGCCTCTTCGACACGCGGCGCGGCTGCGGCAGCCGAGGCGGATGTCAGGGCGGCGAGCGCCAGCAGGCCGGCTAACGCTCCTAGCAACCGGCGGATGCTCATGATTTGAGTATGGCGATCGCAAGTCCGGGTTGGCATGTAAAACGTGGAACATCGACCTGCGGACGGGCGGCGCAGGCAGCCGTTTGGCGCATCGTAAAATCCAACTCATGGCATCCTCCTCTCGCCGCGACGACTCGGCCGGCACTGGCGAGCCGGAGAGCGACGACGCGGCCGCGCTGAGCGAGCTGGTGCGCCGAGCGCAGTCCATCGGTACCCTCACGTCAGCGGAGGAGTCGCGGCTCCTGGAGCGGGCCGCGCTCGGCGATGCAGCGAGCCAGGACCGCCTGGTGGCCGGCCACCTGGATCGTGTCATACGCCTGGCGGCCACCCGCGACGCGCAGGGTCTTTCTGTCCCGGACCTCGTCCAGGAAGGCTCGATCGGCCTGCTCGAGGCGGTGCGGACGTTTGCCTACAGCGGCGAGACGGACTTCGGGGATTTCGCCGATGCCCGAATCGGCGCGCAGATCGACGCGGCGATCGAGGCGGAGAGCGCCGCCGTCCGGGAGGGCGAGTTGCTCGTGGCCGCTGCGACGGACTACGAACGTGCTGAGATCGTGCTGAAACGCATCTTGCATCGGGAGCCGACCCCGGCCGAGCTCTCCGAGAAGCTCGAGTGGACCCTCGATCGAACCGCATACGTCGCCCAGGTCGTCGCCGACGCGCGGCGCCGGTACGACGACGAGCTGCTCGCCTTCATCGACCCTGAGGCCATCGACCTCGACGCCGACGACGAAGACGAGCGCACGCAACTTGACGGCTAGCCCAGCCCGCAGGACTCCACTTTACTCACGCCATGTCGCCCTCGGCGGACGCATGGTCGACTTCGGGGGCTGGGAGCTCCCGCAGCAGTACACGTCGATTCGTGATGAGCATTTCGCTGTCCGCAGGTCCGCCGGCTTGTTCGACATCTCTCACATGGGTCGATTCAAGTTGCACGGGGATGGCAGCTTCGATTTCCTTCAGGGCCTACTGACTAACGACCTCTCTCGAATCGGCCCAGGACGAGCCCAATACAACCTGATGTGCAACGAGCGTGGTGGCATCCTCGACGACCTTGTGGCGTACTGGGGCGACGACGGTTTCATCGTTGTGGTCAACGCCTCCAACCGCGAGCGCGACCTGGAGTGGATGCGCGGGCATGCGCCGGCAGGAGTTGACGTCGAAGATCGCACGTTCGAGCAATCGCTGCTCGCGTTTCAGGGTCCAGAGGCGGAGTCGCTGATCCCGGCAACGGGACTCAAAGGTCTGCCGTACTTCGGTTTCCGCCCAGGCAAGGTGGCTGGAACCAGCGCCCTCGTGTCGCGCACGGGGTACACCGGGGAAGACGGTTTCGAGATCTTCGTCACAGCCGATCGCGTGGTGCAGGTTTGGGATGCGATCCTCGCGCATGCTGCGAAGCAAGGTGCGCTTCCGGCCGGTCTTGGCGCCCGCGACGCCACCCGGCTCGAGGCAGCCCTTCGCCTCTACGGCAACGACATGGACGAGGGCGTCAACCCGTACGAGGCGGGCCTGGGTTGGACCGTGCGCCTCGACAAGGGCAATTTCGTCGGGCGGGACGCGCTCGCATCGGTGAAGAGTGAGGGGCCGAAGCGCACGCTGGTAGGCCTGAAGACCGCGGCCGGAGACATCGCCCGCCACGGGGCCGCCGTTTTCAAGGGCGGCCGGCGAATCGGCACGGTAACCAGCGGCACGCACTCCTTCTTCCTCGGACACCCCATCGCGCTGGCCATGGTGGAAGTCGCATCATTGCGAGTCGGGGAAACGGCTGCCGTCGACGTTCGAGGCCGCCAGGCTGCGGCGGAAACCGTCCAGCTTCCGTTCTACCGGGGTTCGGCGCGATCGGCCGCCGCCACGCCCGCGAAGTCTTGAGCCGAACCAGCGGCAGCGTTCACGAAGAGGGAGGAAGGGCATGGCGGGCCGGCTTTACACCAAGTCCCATGAATGGCTCGTGGTCGACGGCAAGACCGTTACGGTCGGCATCACGGATTTCGCGCAGTCCCAGCTCGGCGATGTGGTCTTCCTCGAGCTGCCGAATGCGGGCCGCAAGCTCGATGCCGGTGAAAGTTTCGGCGTCGTGGAGTCCGTCAAGGCGGCCTCAGATCTGTACTCGCCAGCCACGGGTCGGGTGACGGCGGTCAACGACAAGTTGGCCGGCAAGCCCGAGCTGATCAACTCCGATCCGTACGGCGACGGCTGGATCCTGCGGCTGGAGATGGCCGGCGAGCTGCCCAACGATCTGATGGACGAATCCGCGTATAAGAAGCTCACGGAGACCGGCGCCTAGTTGCCCTACCTCGTCCATTCACCAGAAGAGCGCGCCGAGATGCTGGCGGCAATCGGCGTCGACTCGATGGAAGGCCTGCTGCGCGACATCCCGGGATCCCTTCGCATACCGCGGCTCGAGCTGACCAACGGTCTGTCCGAGTTCGAAACGATCGCGCAGGTCACGTCGCTGGCGGCGCGCAACCGTGTGTTTGCGGACCGGCTGACATTTCGCGGTGGCGGTGTCTATCGCCGCTTCATACCGGCCGCGGTGGCGGCCGTGACTTCCAAACCGGAGTTTTACACCGCTTACACGCCCTACCAGCCGGAGGCGAGCCAGGGCACCCTGCAGGCGATCTACGAATTTCAAACCCTGATCGCCGAGCTCACGGCCCTCGACGTCGCCAACGCTTCCCTGTACGACGGGGCGACCGCCGTGGCCGAGGCGGCCATGATGGCCTCTGTTCATAACGGACGAAAAGAAGTCCTCGTCGCCGGCTACGTGCATCCCGAGTATGTCGACGTCCTGCGGGCGTTCGGTGAAGGCCGCGGGATCAAGGTCAGGAAGGGCAGCGAACCGAACGCCAAGACCGCCGCGCTGATCTTTCAGCAGCCGGATTTTCTTGGACTCCTCGTCGACGCTCCCGACCTGGTCCGGCGGGCGCACGATGCAGGGGCGCTCGCCATCGCATGCGTCGACCCGATCAGCCTCGCCCTCCTCGCGCCTCCCGGCCAGTACCGCGCCGATATCGCGGTCGGTGAGGGCCAGCAGCTGGGCCTCACCCCGAGCTACGGCGGTCCGCACGTCGGCTTCATGGCCTGCCGCAAGGAGCTGGTGCGCCGGCTGCCGGGGCGCCTGATCGGGACGTCGCACGACGTTCAAGGACGGCGTGGGTTCGTCCTGACCCTGACCGCGCGCGAGCAGCACATCCGCCGCGAAAAGGCCACCTCCAACATCTGCACCAACCACTCACTGTGCGCGCTGGCGGCGAGCGTCTACATGACGTACATGGGCGCCGCCGGCATGCGCCACGTGGCCGAGGTCAGCTTCAAGCGCGCTCATGCCCTGGCAGAGCGGCTGGCGGCGCTTCCGGGCTGGGAGCCGGTCTTCCCGGAGCGGCAGTTCCTCAGTGAGTTTCCGATGCGAGTCCCCAAGGCGGCTGCCGTCAATCGGAAGCTCGCGCGCAAGGGCATCCTGGGCGGGCTGGACGTGGGCCGCTGGCACCGCGAGCTCAAGGGCGTGCTCACGTTCACATGCACGGAGGTCAACGAGCCGGCCGAACGCTCACGCTCCTCGCCTGCCCGACGCCGATGTCGCCGGGCCCGAACCTCGGGATGCGCTGCCGCGCGGCCTCCTTCGCTCCGAACCACCGACACTTCCGACTTTGAGCGAGCCCGAGGTGATGCGGCACTACAGCAGGTTGGCGTCGATGAACTACTCGATCAGCGAGCAGTTCTACCCGCTGGGCAGCTGCACCATGAAGTACAACCCCGTCGCCAACGAGGCTGCAGCGGCGCTGCCGGGTTTCACGGCGCTCCACCCCTACCAGGACGAAGACACCGTCCAAGGCGCCCTCGAGCTCATGTGGCGCTTGGAGCAGGCTCTATGCGCCGTGGTCGGGGTCGACCGTGTCACCCTGCAGCCGGCCGCCGGCGCCCACGGCGAATGGACGGCGCTGCGCATGATCCAGGCCTATCACCGCTCACGCGGTGAGGCCCGCACCGAGGTTCTGGTCCCCGACTCCGCCCACGGCACCAATCCAGCCAGCGCGGCGCTCAGCGGCTTCCAGGTGGTCGAGGTCGCCTCAGCGCCCGACGGTCGCATCAGCCTGCCCGACCTGGAGGCCAAGCTATCCGGCCGGGTTGCCGCACTCATGCTAACTAACCCCAATACCTTGGGCCTGTTCGAGAGAGACATACTGGATATAGCCGAGCTAGTGCACAACACGGGTGCAAAGCTGTACTACGACGGCGCCAACCTGAACGCCTTCATGGGGGTCTGCCGGCCGGGCGACATGGGCTTCGACGCCGTGCATATGAACCTGCACAAGACATTCACCACCCCGCACGGTGGTGGCGGCCCCGGGGCCGGTCCGGTTGGAGTCAAAGCGGAGCTGGTGCCATTTCTGCCGACCCCCACCGTCGAGCGGCTCAACGGCCACCTCAAGCTCGACTTCAAGCGCCCGCAGTCGATCGGCCGAGTCCGGAGCTTTTACGGCAACTTCGGGATGCTGGTCCGCGCTTACACCTACATCGTGGCCATGGGCGGCGACGGTCTCACTCAGGCCTCGCTCGACGCTGTGCTGTCCGCCAATTACCTGCGCATGCGGGTCGCGGGCCTGCTCGACCTCCCCCACGAGGGGCCCTGCATGCACGAGTTCGTGGCCAGCGCCCACAATCTCGCCCCCAACGGGATCAAGGCCCTGGACGTGGCCAAGGGGCTCCTGGAACGCGACTTTTACGCCCCTACCATCTACTTCCCACTCGTGGTCCCGGAGGCGATCATGGTCGAGCCGACCGAGACCGAGAGCAAACCGACGCTGGACGCTTTTGCGGCTGCAATCGCGGAGATCGTGCAGGAGGCCAAAGAAGACCCGGAAAAGCTTCACCACGAACCCACCAGGCTGCCCGTCGGCCGTCTCGACGAGGTGGCCACCGCGAGGAAGATCAACGCCTATCTGCTGGGCCAGAGCGAAGACCCGATCCTGCGCTGGAAACCGCCTTCTAAGTAAGCCCTGTTAAGGCTCTCCCGGCGGGCCATTTTGAACTCGAAATCCGGTAAAATTAGTGGCCTGAAACTCTGCCCAGTTGATCCCCAAGACTTCTCCGGGCTGGGAGGGCTTGAATACCGGTGAGCAAGGCCGAAGAGCCTCTCGCCGCGCGTAATCGCAGGCCCCAGCCCTTAGGCGCCGACGTGGCGTATACCGCCGACCAGATCCAGGTCCTGGAGGGCCGGGAGCACGTCCGACGGCGCCCGAGCATGTACATCGGGTCGACGACCACGACGGGCCTCCACCACCTGGTCTACGAAGTGGTCGACAACGCCGTGGACGAGGCGCTGGCAGGTTATGCCCAGAAGATCGTGGTCACACTCTTCGCCGACGGCAGCGTCCAGGTCGAAGATGACGGCCGCGGCATCCCCGTCGACATCCATAAGAAGGAAGGCCTATCGGCGCTGGAGCTGGTGCTCACCCGCCTGAACGCCGGCGGCAAGTTCGGGGGCGGCGGCTACAAGGTCTCCTCGGGCCTGCACGGTGTGGGCGTGTCGGCGGTGAACTTCCTCAGCGAGAAGCTGCAGGTCTGGGTCCACCTCCACGGCAAGATCCACCACCAGGAGTTCGCGCGCGGCGTGCCGAAGGGCGGCGTCAAGGTGGTCGGCAAGACCGACCACACCGGGACCACAGTCCGCTTCTGGCCCGACCCGCAGATCTTCCCCGACACTACGTTCGACCACGAGGTCATCCAGCACCGGCTGCGCGAGATGGCCTACCTCAACAAGCGACTGCAGATTTCGCTGGCTGACGAAAACCTCGGGTTCACCAACACCTTCTACTTCGAGGGCGGCATCGTCTCGTTCGTCCGCGCGCTCAACCGCGACAAGGCGGTCGTCAACCCGACTCCGTTCTATGTCGACCGCGAGGTCGAGGGCACGCAGGTAGAGATCGCGCTCCAGTACAACGACACGTTCGTTGAGAACGTGCTTGCCTTCGCCAACACGATCCACACCATCGAAGGCGGCAGCCACCTCACGGGTTTTCGGTCGGCATTGACCAACGTCCTCAACCGATACGCCCGCAAGGCAGGCATCCTCAAGGAGTCGGATCCAAACCTCACAGGTGAGGACGTGCGCGAGGGCCTGACCGCCGTGGTCAGCGTGAAAGTTCTCGAGCCCCAGTTCGAAGGCCAGACCAAGGGGAAGCTCGGCAACGCCGAGGTGCAGGGCCATGTTTCGACCGCGCTCACGGAAGGCCTGACCCAGTACCTCGAGGAGAACCCTTCAGAGGGGCGTCGCATCGTCGAGAAGTCGCTCACCGCCGCCCGTGCGCGTGAGGCCGCTCGCAAGGCGCGCGACCTGGTTCAGCGCAAGAGCCTGCTCGAGTCGAGCACGCTGCCCGGTAAGCTCGCTGATTGCTCCGAGCGAGATCCAGCGCTGTGCGAGCTCTACATCGTGGAAGGTGACTCCGCCGGGGGCACGGCCAAGGGCGGGCGCGACCGCCGAACGCAGGCGATTCTTCCGCTCCGCGGCAAGATCCTCAACGTCGAAAAGGCACGCCTCGACAAGGTCCTGACCTTCGAGGAGATCCGCAACCTCATCACCGCCATGGGCGCCGGCGTGGGCGACAACTTCAACATCGAGAAGCTGCGCTACCACAAGATCGTGACCATGACCGATGCCGATGTGGATGGGAGCCACATCCGGACGTTGCTGCTCACCTTTTTCTTCCGCTACTTCCCCGACATCATCGACAAGGGCTACCTGTACATGGCGCAGCCGCCGCTCTTCAAGGTGTCCAAGGGCAAGCAAGTCATCTGGTGTCACTCAGATGCCGAGCGCGACAAGGCGATGCGCCAGCTCGGCAAGAACGCCGAGGCCGCGCGCATGAAAGGTCTTGGCGAGATGAACGCCGAGGAGCTCTGGGACACGACGATGAACCCGCAGACGCGCGTGTTGCTCAGGGTTCATGTCGAGGACGCGGCCGCGGTCAACGAAGTGTTCGAGAAGCTGATGGGTCCGGACGTGGAGCCGCGCAAGAAGTTCATTCAGGCGCACGCCAAGAGCGTCCGCAACCTAGACATCTAGGTCCGGCGCAGGTGCGAATAGCAGTCGATGCCATGGGTGGCGATCATGCGCCCGCTCAAGTGCTCCAAGGCGCCTCGGACGCCGCCACCGCATACGGGATCGAGGTCTCGGTGGTGGGCTCGCCCGCGGTGGTGCAACCAATGCTCGACAACCATCCCCGGCTGCGCCTGGTTCCGTCGACTCAGGTCATCGCGATGGACGACCACCCAGCGCAGGCGGTGCGCTCCAAGCCGGATTCGTCCATGGCGGTCTGTGCACGCCTTTGCAAGGAAGGCAAGGCTGACGGCTGGATCTCCGCGGGCAACTCGGGCGCCATCATGGCCGCGGCGCTGTTCATCCAGGGCCGAATCAGGGGCGTGGAGCGGCCGGCTCTGGGTTCGATCCTTCCGGTCAAGAACGGCTTCGCGTACTTCCTCGATGTCGGTGCCAATGTCGACTCGCGACCCGAGTTCATGGTCCAGTACGCCGCGATGGGCGCCATTTACGCGCGCGAGATGATGGGTCGCACCGATCCTCGCATCGGGCTTTTGAGCAATGGCGAAGAGGAAGGCAAAGGTGACGAGCTGGTCAAGGAGACGGCGCGGCGGCTGAAGGGCTCTATGCCCGGATTCGTGGGCAACATCGAGCCCAAGGACCTTTATGCGGGCAAGGCAGACGTGGTGGTCGCCGACGGTTTCGTCGGCAACATCGCGATCAAGATGGCAGAAGCGACCGCCGAGTTTCTGTTCAGGAGCATGCGGGAGGAAATTCCGCGCACGCTTACGGGCAAGGTCGGCGGCGCGCTCATCCGCGATGGCGTGCAGCGCCTGCGCAGTGGAATCGACTGGAGGGAGTTCGGCGGCGCGCCGCTGCTCGGCATCGACGGCGTCGCGGTCATCGCCCACGGACGCTCTGACGCGCGAGCGATCAAGAACGCCATTCGAGTGACCAAGGAAGCGGTGGAGAATCAACTCGTGCGTAAGATTCGGGCTGAGGTGGGGAAGTGAAAAAGAACGGGCGGGTGCGCGTCGTCGTGACGGGAATGGGGACCGTCAACCCACTCGGCAAGACGCTCGACGAGTACTGGGACGGATTGATCGAGGGCCGCAGCGCGGCCAGGACGGTCGACGGAGCTTACTCGACGGAGAAGCTGGCGACCAAATTTGCCTGTGAGGTGCCCGCGTTCGACCCGACCCAGTACATGGATCGCAAGACCGCCCAACGAATGGCCCGCTTCTCGCAGATGGCCGTGGCCGCGTCGGGTATGGCACTAGCGGACTCCGGCATCGACCTTTCCAAACAGGACGATTTTCGTGTTGGGGTCGACATGGGGACTGGGATCGGCGGCTTTATCGAGATGACTGGTGGAGCCATCTCCTACGCGACCAAGGGCCGGCTGAACCCGCTGTACGCGCCGATGATCATCCCTAACATGGCCGCGGCTTCCGTCGCCATGGCCTTCCATCTCCGCGGCCCCAATACCACCGTCACCACCGCCTGCGCGGCCTCGACGCACACCCTGGGTGACGCCACCCGGATCATCCAGCACGGCGACGCCGACGTGATGCTCGCGGGCGGAAGCGAGGCGTCGTTGTGCGAAGTCGGCATCTCCGCCTTCAACGCCATCCGCGCCCTCTCCACCCGCAATGACGCACCGGAGAAGGCAAGCCGCCCGTTCGACCGCGACCGCGACGGTTTCGTGCCCGGCGAGGGCGCCGGCACGCTTGTGCTCGAGTCGCTGGAGCATGCGATTGATCGCGGCGCCCGCATCTACGGGGAGGTGCTGGGATTTGCGCTTACCTGCGATGCGTTCCACCAGGTGGCGCCCGACGAGACCGGCGAGGCGCCGGCCCAGGCCATCAAGCTCGCGTTGCGCGACGCGGGCGTCGAGCCGAAGGACGTCGATTACGTCAATGCGCACGGCACCTCGACGCAGCTCAACGACGCCGGCGAGACGAAAGCGCTGAAGCTCGCGCTGGGCGAGGATGCATATAGGGTCGCGATCAGCAGCACCAAGTCGATGATCGGCCACCTCCTCGGTGCCGCCGGCGCGGTGGAGGCGATCGCCACTCTGCTAACGATCAATCGCGGCCTCATTCACCCGACCATCAATTACGAGAACCCGGATCCCCAATGCGATCTCGACTATGTGCCCAACACCGCCCGGCGCAAGGACGTGCGCGTGGCCATCTCCAACGGCTTCGGGTTCGGCGTGCACAACGCCGTCGTGGTCCTGAAGAAGTACGAGGAATAGCTTGACTGACGAAATCGGCGGAACTGTTGTGATGCGAAGCCTCCAGGAGGAGATGCAGACCTCCTACATGGAGTACGCGATGTCCGTCATCATCTCCCGGGCCCTGCCCGAGGTGCGTGATGGTTTGAAGCCGGTGCAACGCCGGATCCTTTACGCAATGCAACGCGCCGGAGCCACATCCGCAAGCCGGCATCGCAAGTGCGCAGCGTTCGTCGGCGACGTGCTGAAGCTCTATCACCCGCACAGTAACGACGCGGTCTATGACGCACTCGTCAGGATGGCCCAGCCCTTCTCACTTCGCTATCCGCTCATCGACGGCCAGGGCAACTTCGGCAGCGTCGACGGCGATCCGCCGGCGGCCATGCGCTACACCGAGGCGAGGCTCTCCGCCATCACGGCCGAGCTGATGGCGGACATCGACAAGGAAACCGTGGATATGGTCCCGAACTACGACGGGTCTGAAGAGGAGCCGTCAGTTCTGCCATCGCGCCTCCCGAATCTGCTCGTGAACGGCGCCACGGGTATCGCGGTCGGCATGACCACCAACATTCCCCCGCACAACCTCCGCGAGATCGCGGGCGGCATCAAGCACCTGGTCGACAACCCCGAGGCCACCGGCGAAGATCTCCTGGGGTTCATCAAGGGCCCGGACTTCCCCACCGGCGGCCTGATCATGGGCACGGCCGGAATCAAAGCCGCGTACTCCACCGGACACGGCCGCATCATCGTCCGTGCCCGCCACACCTTCGAGCAGGCGCCCAATGGGCGCGAGCGAATCATCATCGACGAGCTGCCTTACGCCGTTAACAAGGCGGCGCTGGTGGCCAAGATCGCCGAGCTCGTCTCAGAGCGAAGGCTCGAGGGAATCGCGGACCTTCGCGACGAATCTGACAGACAGGGCATGCGCATCGTCATCGAGCTCAAGCGCGAGGCGCAAGTGTTCGCGGTCCTCAACAACCTATACAAGCACACTTCCCTGCAGCAGACGTTCGGCGTGATCATGCTCGCCATCGTCGAGGGTCGTCCAGTCGTGCTGAGCCTGAAGCAAGCGCTGCAGCTGTTCATCGATCACCGCCGCGACGTCATCCTGCGCCGCACCCGTTTCGACCTCGAGAAGGCCCAGGAACGCGCGCACATCCTCGAGGGTCTGAAGATCTGCCTTGACCACCTGGACGAGGTGATCAAGACGATTCGAGCGGCGGCCGACACCGAGGTCGCCGCGACTCAGCTACAAACCCGGTTCGGACTTTCTGAACGGCAGGCGAGGGCGGTGCTCGCTCTCACACTCGGCCGCCTGACCAGGCTCGAGCGGGGCAAGATCGATGAGGAGTACGAGCAGGTCATCAAGACCATCGCCTACCTGGAGAGCATCCTCGCCAGCGACCAGAAGGTCCGCATGCTCATCAAGGAGGAGACGGACGACGTCGTCAAGAAGTATGGCGACGATCGCCGCACCGAGATCACCGACCAGGAGCCGAACGAGCTGTCGGCCGAGGACCTCGTGCCCAAAGAAGAGGTCGTGGTCACGCTCACGCACCGGGGCTATGTGAAGCGCCAGCCTCTGCGCGTCTTCCGCGCCCAGAAGCGGGGGGGTGTGGGTTTGAAGGGTGCGCGTCCGACCGCGGGGAGCGAAGCCCCCAGCGGCACACGTGAGGAGGATTACGCGGAGCACCTGCTGACCACTCACACCCACGCGTCGATGCTGTTCTTCACGCAAAGCGGGCGCGTGTTTCAGCTGCGCGTGCACGAAGTGCCTGAGCGCGAGCGGCAGGCAAAGGGCGTTCCGGTCAACAACCTCATCGACATCGGACCGAACGAGCGCATCAGCGCGGTGTTCGTGCGTCCGGAGTCGGAGACTGAGGCGCGCTACATGCTGATGACGACCAGAAACGGATATATAAAGAAGACGGCGCTCGCCGAGTACGCCAATGTGCGCCGCAACGGCCTCATCGCCATCAACCTGCAGGAGGGCGACGAGCTGAACTGGGTCACGCCGACTACAGGCTCCGATGGGATTCTCATCGCTACGGCGCTTGGCAAAGCGATCCGATTCGGCGAAAAGGAAGTCCGCGCTATGGGTCGCGACACGCAAGGCGTGATCGGCATCAAGCTGGGCAAGGGCGACACCGTGGTGGGCGCCGCGACGGCGACCCCTGGCGGCGATCTTCTCGTGGTCACCGAGCGCGGTTATGGCAAGCGCACGCCGGTGGACGAGTATCCCATGCATCACCGCGCCGGCCAGGGCGTGTTCACGCTCAAGGTGACCGACCGGGTCGGCAAGCTTGCCGCAATGCGGGTGGTCAACGATCCCGAGGAGGAGGTGCTGATCATCAGCGCGAGCGGCATGGTCCTGCGCACGCAGGTCGGGGCCATCTCCCGAATCGGCCGGCAGACACAGGGCGTCATTGTCATTCGGGTGCCTCCCGACGACCAGGTGGTCGCCATCGCGCCTGTGGCCGCGATCGAAGAGGGCGACACCAAAGAGTGACCGACGCGACGATGGCGCTGCTCGGCACGATCGGCGTCGGGCTGCTCGCTGTCGGTGCGGTCGCCATCCTCATCGAGATTGCTTTGGCGGCCGTTTGGGGCTTACGGATGGGTCGGCGCATGCGGGTTCTCACCGCCTACATCGAGACCGAACGGTCTGACATCCAGGCTGACCTGGATCGCCTCAAGCTCGCCATCGAGGAAACCAAGCGGCTTTGGCGGCCCTACCGGCGCATCCTGCGCTGGCTTCGTCACCCGCTCGTCCTTGCTTTGCTGGGTTCATACCGGCGCCGGATGGCGGCGAGGTGAGCGAGTTGAAGGAGGTGAAGCCGGCTTCGACCGCTCGCACGGCCGCGAGGCAGGCAGCCGAGGAGGCGGTCGACCGTGAGCGGTCTCGCATCGCGCGCGAGCTGCATGACGGGATCGCGACCGATCTCGCGGCGGCGATCTCTCTGTTCAAGACCTACATGGAGGCCAATCCGAAGTTCGGCAAGGCGGGCAGCTCGGATGAGCTGCTGGGCAACGTGTTCGGCATCCTCGAGCGCATGCTCAAGCAGGTGCGCGAAACGCTGGCCGAGCTGCGCCCGCGGCCGATTGGGCCAGAAGGTTTGATGGGCGACCTCCGCGTGCAGGCGGATGAGTTCGCTCGCCTGTACTCCATTCGCGTCGAGATCTCCAGCAACGGGACCGAGGACATGCTCCCGCCTCAGCAGCGCGAGGTGGTGTACCAGGTCGTGCGCGAGGCGCTCACCAATGTGAGGCGCCATTCCGGGTCATCGATCTGCCGCGTGAAGATGGCCTTCGCGGCCCGCCCCTTCATGATCGAGGTCGCCGACGAAGGCCGCGGCTTCACCTCGAATCCGTCGGGCGGCTACGGGCTAGTGGGCATGAGGGAGCGGGCGGCCGGCATCGGCGGCCGGCTGGAGGTCGTCAGCACCGAGGGCCGGGGCACGACTGTGTTTCTGTTCGGCCCGACCTAGGAGCTGCGGTTTCTACCAGGTCACAGCCGCAGCTCCCGACCCCTCACAGGCAGCTCCGGAAACGCCAGTCCCACCTCGATGCTGACGATTCTCAGCTTGCGCGTCACCTCATCCGCCAGCACTCGCGCGCGACGCTCTGAAACCTTCATCGCCCGCGCGATCTCCGGCTCGGACAGGCCGTAGCTGAGCAGCTGCGCGACCTCGTGCTCGGTTTCATTCAGTCGCCCTAGCGGGCGGCGCAGCGCCGCCACCATCGGCGCGAGTGTGATGCCGAGGCTGCCGGCGTAATGAACGTCGGCGTCCGTGTACCAGTGGTCGCGGCGGCATCCGACCGTGAGCAGTCCGATCGGCCTCTGGCCGATCTCGCCGACCGGGGCATACAACACGGCCGGCCAATCCAGCTCCCAGTCGTAACCGTTGGATGGGTTCGGGTTCTCGATCACCGAGTTCACGACGACCGGCCTCTTCTCATAAAGCGCCCGGCGCGAAAGGGGAGCGAGCGGGCGGCCCTGAAGGAGGCGCGGTGTGATCTCAGAAGCGGCTATCGGCTGCAACGATCCGCCACGCAAATAGCCCAGAACCCAACGGTCGTGACAGAGAGCGTCTAGGGCCAGTCCCAGCCGGCGCCTGGCTTCTTGGAGGTCTGGAAGCTGGCCCATGCGCCAAGTCTGTCGGCGCCTGCCGGATCCAGCCTCACCGGCGGATCAGCAATTCCTCAAGAAAGGCTGAACTATCGATAATGGCGGCGGGGATGGGCGGCTTGACCGCGAAACTGCTTGTCGTGGACGACGAGCCTCGTATGGCGGAGCTGACCGCCGAGGTGCTGCGTCGCGCCGGCTACACGGTCGAGGTGGCCGGCAACGGAACTGAGGCGCTGGCAAGCGCCAGGTCGAACGCGCCAGACCTGATGCTTCTCGACTATGAGCTGCCCGACATGCAGGCGCCTGAAGTCCTCGATGCGCTGCGGTCGGGCGCAGATCGTGTTGCGTTTCCGGTGATCATCTTCACCGGCGCGCGCCATTCGCCCGGCGATCAGGTGCTGGGGTTCGAACGCGGCGCGATGGACTACATCGCCAAAGGAACTGACCGTCAGGTCCTGCTGGCACGCGTTCGTGGAGCGCTGCGTGAGCGCGCGTCGTCGCAACGAATCCTGGTGCGCGGTCGCTTGCGCATCGATTCGGCGAGGGGCCAAGTGTTTCTCGAATCGAAATTGCTGAAGATCGAACGCCGGCCAATGCTGATGCTGGAGATGCTCGCGGCGCGTGAGGGCGAGGTGGTCACTCGCGCTGAGCTCCTCGAGCACGTGTGGGGCAACAGCTATAAAGGCTTCGAGCACAGCGTCGAGCAAGCCGTTTACGAGTTGCGGCGCGCGCTCAAGGAATCCGGTTGGATCGAGACTGTTCGTGGCATCGGGTATCGGTTCGTCACCCAAGCCTGAGCTGGCGGCGGCACTGCACCGCCTGCGATCCACGCTTGCCCGGCTCAAGGCTGAGCTCGAGCTGGCGATTGCGGATGGTGGCGCGCTGCCGCCAACGCGCCTTCTCGAAGACGTCCGTGAAGCGCTGGCTCACCTGACCGAGGTTGAAGATGCGAGCCATCTTCGCGGGGCTGTATTGGTGGTTGACGACGATGCACGGCTCGCCGACATCACTGCACGCGGCCTGCGGCGTTTGGGTTTCGACGCGGACTTTGCAGTTGCTCCGCGGGCCATGCGTGCCGGCGAGGTGCTCGTTTTCGATCTCAGCCTGGTCGGCGCCCTGGACGCCACGGCTTACGAGCGGGTCCAGGCGACTCGGCCGATCGTCGTCACGGGTGCCACGGACCCCGCATCGCGCGCTCTCGCCGCGAACCTCGATGCCAGCGACTACTTCGTCAAACCCGTCGAGCTGGAGGAACTGGCTGCGGCGATCACCCGCCGGATGTCGGAGGCGCAATAGGCAGCCCTCTCCCTTTGTGGGGGAGAGGGGTGGCGGGTAATCACCACGTCACGGAACTTGAAACGCCGGGCGTTGCCAGATCGGTCCCTTTTTGAATCTCAATACTCTGCATGGTGCAGGCGTTTTGATCTTCGTGGGCACCGATGCGATGAATATGACCACCGCTCGAACCAGCCACGATGGGCGAGATCGAACCGGCTCGTAGCCGAACCGGCACTCAGCCGCCGGCTCCGGCGGCGCCCAATAGGACCCGACGACAACTCCGGCTGAGGCCCGGCTGGCTCTCTCGTGTCGTCGTCGTGCTCGCAGTGGCGGTGCCGATGCTGACGGTCTCGTCGCAGATGGTCGTCGGCCTTGCGGCGCAGCTGCCAGACGTGTCCGGTCTCGCCAACGACCTTCCCGCGGACACCGTGATCTACGCCAGTGATAACAGGCAGCTCGCCGATCTACATCCGCGCGGATACCAGCACTACTACGAACCTCTCTCGGGGATGGGCACTTACATGCCCGACGCCGTTGTTGCCGTCGAAGATCGCAACTTCTACCAGGAGCCTGGGGTCGACCCGAGCGGCATCGCCCGGGCGGCGTTTGTCGATTTGAAGGCAGGCAACGGCGTTGAAGGTGCATCCACCATCACGCAGCAGCTGGTGAAGGTCCGCCTGCTCGGATCCGATCCGACGATTCAACGCAAGGCGACTGAAGCGCTGCTGTCATTCGCCGTCGAGCATCGCTACTCGAAGTCGCAGATTCTCGAGATGTACCTCAACAGCGTCTCGTTTGGAAATAGTGCTGTGGGAGCCGAGGCGGCGTCGCAGATCTATTTCAAGAAGAAGACAAGCGAGCTCGATCTGGCCCAGGCATCGATGCTTGCGGGCCTGATCCGCGGCCCAAGCCTCTACAACCCATTCCAGAACTGGAAGAGCGCCAGGGAGCGGCAGCACCAGGTGCTCGACGCGATGGTGAGCGCGGGCAAGATTACTCAGGCTCAGGCCGACAGGGCGTTCAAGGAGGACTTGAGCCCGCCGGCGCACATGTTCACGCCCGTCAACAATGTCATCGCACCCGGGTTCGTGAACTACGTGACCGGCCAACTGATCCAGAAATATGGAAAGTCCGCTACCTACGGTGGCGGCCTCAAGGTCTACACGACTCTCAATGTCCATCTGGAGCAGATTGGACAGGACGCCATCTCCGGCACACAGGCCAACCTGGCGTGGCGCAACGTGCAGCAGGGGGCGTTGGTGGCGATCGATCCAACTTCGGGGGCGATCATCGCCATGGTGTCCTCCGCCAACCCGAACGCCAATGGCGGCCAGTACAACCTCGCCGTGTGGCCGCCACGCAACCCGGGTTCGTCCATGAAGATCTACACGTACACGGCCGCGATCAACAGCGGCAAAGTCACCATGACCACGCCTATCACCGACGATCCGTTTCGTTACGTGGACCCCGACACAGGCGCGGTCTATTCGCCTCAAAACTACGACGGCACCTACCACGGCACCTGCCAGGTGCAGGAGTGCATCGGCAATTCGTTGAACATCCCCGCGGTCAAGGTTGAGCTTGGCGTGGGAGTGCCGACCGTCGTCGACACGGCGCGATCCATGGGCGCACCACCGTGGCAGCCCCATCAGGACGGGTCGTACACGAACAACGATCCGATCAACAGCTTCGGCCCGTCCTTGACCCTCGGCGGCTACGGCGAGACCCCGCTGCAGATGGCGACTGGCGCTTCAGTTCTAGCCTCGCAGGGCGTGCTGCACGAACCGTTCGCGATATCGCGTGTCAACGACCGGAGCGGCAAGACGATCTATACCCATCTGGACACCGCGAAGCAGGTCGTCGATCCGAAGGTCGCCTTCATCATGGCCACCATGTTGTCGAAGGACGAGAACAGGTCGATGATCTTCGGCTTGAACTCCGACCTCAACGTTCGCGGATACAACGTTGCCGTCAAGACGGGCACCTCGGACAGCTTCGCCGACGCCTGGACCGTAGGCTTCACGCCGCGGATTGCGGTGGCTGTCTGGATGGGAAACCCAGACTGGCGCGTGAAGATGACTCAGGGATCGGACAGCTACGTCGTGGCGGTGCCGGCGTGGCACAGTTTTCTAGAGCAGGCCCTGCCGCTACTCGGACCGGACACCTGGTACAGCCCGCCACCCGGTTTGGTCTACGCATTCGGTAACTACTACCTGCCCGGGACCGTGCCGACACAAGCCCCGCTTCCTTCAATTCCGCCATTGGGCCCGACCGGCGGAGGACACAAACACAAAGGTCATCACTGACGGCTAACCTTTTCCCTCAGCCATGAGCGTGGCTTTGATCTTCGAGGGCTGGCAGAAGACCCAGGCGCATCTGGTCCATCGCCTGCCTCAGCTTGGACCGCGAGAACTGCAGTTGAGTGCGTCACCTGACGGGTGGCCGATCTGGGCGATTGTGAGCCACATCGCCGGCGCTCGCGTCTATTGGCTATGCGGGGTCCTCAAGGAGGCCGGCGCTGATAAAACGCCGTTTCCAGATCCTCTCGATGGCGAGGGTTGGGAGGATCACCTGGACGTCCCCCGCGGGCCCGACGAGCTCATGTTCGCAATCGAGAGCTCGTGGCGCATCGTTGAGTCATGCTTGGAGCGCTGGACGCCGGAGATGCTCGGCGAGACATTTACTCGCGATCGCGCCGGGCAAATTCAACGGCACACTCGACAGTCAGTACTTACGCGGCTGGTCATGCACGACGCGTTTCACAGCGGCGAGGTATCGCTTCTCCTCGGAACCCACGGGCTGGCGTCGATGGATCCCTGGGAGCCGATCTCCTAGCGGGAGGCGCGTGCGAAAAGCGTCAGCCGCTGAAGGGCGGCAGGATGACCGTGAAGACTGCACCGCGACGGTTCCCTTCAAACAAGAGTTGGCCTTGATGCTCGCGGACTATGCCGTAGGACATAAACAGGCCCAGGCCGGTGCCGCCCTCCTTGGTAGTGAAGTGCGGTTCGAACAGACGGTGGCGCTGTTCGTCAGATACGCCTGGGCCGTTGTCAGCGATGCTGAAGTAGGGCCAACCGTTCCCGCGCTTGCCGGTCGTCGTCTCGACGCGCCCACCCTGGCTCACGGCGTCAATGGCGTTGTTCAACAAGTTTGTGATCACTTCGCGCATGAGAAGCGGGTCAGCACGCACGTTGACCTGGTCCGGCCTCTCGTGTACGGCTAGCTGGACCTCTTTGGTGCGAGCTCGTGGCCGGGCCATTCCGACAGCGCGAGTCACGAGCTCGTTGAGGTCGACTGGTTCGGTAGCGAACGTGACTCGAGGGGTCGCACCTTGCGATAGTTCGCGCAGGACAGTGACGGCATCATTTGCCGCCGCGGTCGCCGTCTCGAAGCTCTCGCGGTCGACAGGATCGAGGCGGCG
>VBHB01000016.1 GCA_005880315.1 Chloroflexota bacterium
CAGCGCGACCTGGAGGAAGTCAACCGCGGTGCGATACAGCTCCGTGACAAAGGCCAGCGTTCCGATCTCGGCGACACGAATCTCGCGGTCGAGGCCGGCCGCGGGATTCGGTTGGGGTTCGCCGTCCACATACGAGAACAGTTCGACCGCCACCAGATCGCTGTGGTTGCGCAGCCGGATCCGCGACTGCGAGACCCGGGGACCGGGCCCGCCCAGGTCCGGCGAATCCACCACGTGGACGTGCCCGCCCGGGCCCCACGCCCGCTGAATCGGCGCCCGCAGGTCGGAGATGAGGCCGTAGAAGCGCTGCATGAAGACGAGGGCCTCGCGGCCGCGACCCATGTCGAAGCCGTCCTGGCGGACCGCACGCAGGTCGTCCTCCCAGGCGGCAATAAGCGCGCCCCTCAGCCCGACGACCCCTGGCTGCATCCTTACCTTCCCTCTGGCCGGGCCAATTCGATTCCCCCTGGGACGACCCCGGCGCGGGTGCAAGGTTAACTTTTCCGGGCGCTCTTGATGCCGCGTTGGCGAATTGAAGACGCGGATGAATCGGAATACGATTGTTAAGACTCGTTTTGGGGATGCCTGGGCGGGAACGCCCTGGCGCTATAGGAGGCTTGGGGATGTCTGAAGTCAGAACCGCAGCGCCACCGGTGCCCGCGATCGCCAACCCGGCTGCGCTAGGCCTAGGAGGCTTCGCACTCACCACCTTTCTGTTAAGCGCGCACAACGCCCTGGGTGCAGGCTCGGAGCCGCTACTGCCGTTTTTCGGCTTCGCGATCTTCTACGGCGGCCTCGCCCAGTTCGCGGCCGGGATGTGGGAGTTCAAGACCGGCAACACGTTCGGCGCCACAGCGTTTTCTACCTACGGCGCCTTCTGGATGGGCCTCGCCGCCTGGGTAGTTCTCGTTCTTTGGGGCAAGGTCCCGGAGAAAGACGTGACCGTGTCCCTCGGTTGGATCGCGCTCGCTTTCGCGATCTTCAACACGTACATGCTCCTGTGGAGCACGCGGCTGAACATGTCGGTCTTTCTGGTCTTTCTCACCCTTGAGATCACCTTCATCCTGCTGTTCATCGGCAATTTCAGCGGCAACAAAGCAGGCGAAGGCATCGTCGCACTTGGCGGCTGGATGGGCATCATCACCGCCCTCGTGGCCTGGTACGCGTCCGCGGCAGTGGTCGCAAACAGCATGCGAGCAAAGCCGATTCTTCCCGTTGGCAGCGCAATCTGGTCCTGATGAACTTAGGGAGGTCAGAGGATGAGTGAAGTCCAGGTCTCAGAGGCGGAGATCGCGGTTCACTGGCAAGAGGAGGGGTACTTCTACCCGCCCGCGAAGTTCATCGGCCAGGCTAACGCCAACGACCCCGCCATACGTGAGCGATTCGCAGAAAAGAACTTCCCTGAGTGCTTCAAGGAATACGCCGACCTCCTCACCTGGGACAAGTACTGGCACACGACACTTGACACGAGCAAAGCGCCTTTCTGGAAGTGGTTCGTCGGCGGGAAGCTGAACGCAAGCTTCAACTGCGTCGACCGCCACCTCGCCAAGTACCGGAATAAGGCGGCGTTCGTCTGGGTCCCCGAGCCCGAAGATCAGGTGACCCAGGCAATCACATACCAGGAGCTCTACCGGCGCGTCAACGAAATGGCCGCGCTGCTGCGAGACTACTGCGGCCTGAAGACCGGCGACCGCGTGACCCTTCACCTGCCAATGGTTCCCGACCTCCCGGTCACGATGCTCGCCTGCGCGCGACTGGGTGTCATCCACTCTGAGGTGTTCGGCGGGTTCAGCGGCGCCGCCTGTGGGGGGCGAATCGCCGACTCGCAAAGCAAAATCCTGATCACCATGGACGCCTACTATCGCAACGGCGAGCTGCTCGACCACAAGGTCAAGGCCGACGAGGCACTCGCGGTAGCCGAGAAAGAAGGCCAGAAGGTGGACAAGGTGTTGATCTGGCAGCGCCATGCAGGCACCTACTCATCGAAGACCCCCATGGTCAAGGGCCGCGACTTCATCGTCAACGACGTACTGCAGGAGTACAAAGGCAAGATCGTAGAGCCGGTCTCCATGCCGGCCGAAGCGCCTCTCTTCCTCATGTACACGAGCGGAACCACGGCGAAGCCCAAGGGCGCGCAGCACAGCACTGGCGGGTACCTGTCATACGTGGCGGGGACCTCCAAGTACTACCAGGACATTCACCCCGAAGACACCTACTGGTGCTTTGCAGACATCGGCTGGATCACTGGCCACTCCTACATCGTGTACGGGCCGCTGGCGCTCGCCGCGACCAGCGTCATGTATGAGGGCGTGCCGACTTATCCCGACCCAGGCCGGCCCTGGAGAATTGCCGAGCGTCTCGGCGTCAACATCTTCCACACCGCGCCGACGACCATCCGCATGCTGCGCAAGCTCGGACCAGATGAGCCTAAAAAGTACAACTACCACTTCAAGCACATGACCACAGTCGGCGAGCCGATCGAGCCTGAGGTGTGGCGGTGGTACCACCACTCCGTCGGCAAGGACGAGGCGGTGATCGTCGACACATGGTGGCAGACCGAGAACGGCGGATTCCTATGCTCCACCCTACCCGCGTTCGACAAGATGAAGCCAGGAAGCGCTGGCCCACCGGTGCTCGGCATCTACCCAACGATCCTGGACGAGCAGGGCAATGAGGTGCCCCGTGGGAGTGGCAAGGCGGGCAACATTTGCATCCGCAACCCCTGGCCGGGCATCTTCCAGACCGTCTGGGGAGACCCGGACAGGTTCGTGTCGACCTACTACGCGAAATACAACAAGAAGAAGGACAGCACGGACTGGCGCGACTGGCCGTACTTTGCGGGCGATGGAGCCCTGCAGGCGGAGGACGGCTACTTCAGGATCCTTGGCCGCGTCGACGACGTGATCAACGTCGCCGGCCATCGCCTCGGCACCAAAGAGCTCGAATCGGCGGCGCTGACCGTGGACGAGATCGCAGAAGCCGCGGCCGTCCCGGTGATCGACGACACCAGAGGCCGGGCCGTCGAGATGTACATCGCATTGAAACCTGGCCTCAAGCCAGACAAACAGATCGAGGACAAGGTCTCGGCGGCGATCGACAAGCTGATCGGCAAGATCGCCCGGCCGAAGAACGTATGGATAGTGCCCGACATGCCGAAGACCCGCTCGGGCAAGATCATGCGCCGCGTCATCGCCGGCATCTCCAACTTCACGAGCCCTGGCGACATCACCACTCTGGCCAACCCCGAGATCGTGGAGACGATCAAGCATCATGTCGAATCGGAAAAGGTCAAGAGCGGCCAGACACCGCGTGAGCTCTCGCAAGCGGAGATGGAGGAAATCAAGGCTTTCGGTCGCGTGGAGTAGCGCAAACTTGGCAACGTGACGCTCGACCCGGCCGTTCAAGCGCCGGCTCCAAGGCAACGAGCCGGGGCTGAGCGGCCGGGAGAGCGTGTGGTGCGGCGGCCGTGGCGGCCCCGCCGAACCCGCCAGTTTGTCAACCTGGCGGCCGCCCTGATCGTCACCGCCGCAGTGTTGTACGCGGCCTTCTTTCCCGCCGGCTCTCTGCCCGCCCTCGGCCCGGCATTCAATCCCAGCACAGGCGCGTGGACGATGGCGGCTGATGCGCAGGTCACCGACCGCACGCTGCGCCTCGCGGGCCTGCAGCAGCCGGTGCGAGTGGTGCTCGAGTCGAACGGCACCGCACACGTCGTCGCGCTGACCGACCATGACCTGTTCCTCGCCACCGGCTACGTCCACGCGCGCTTCCGGCTTTTCCAGATGGACCTCATGCGGCGCCAGGGCGAAGGCCGCCTTTCCGAGGTGTTCGGCAAAGCCGCCCTCGACACAGACAGGTTCGAGCTCCAGCTCGGCCTGTTGAGGACGGCGCAGCTCGAATGGAGCCAGCTGCCGGTCGGCAATCCGTCCCGCGCGGCGCTGCTGGCCTACGCGCAGGGCGTGAACGACCGCATCGCTGAGGCGGAGTCCACCCACCAGCTGGACGCGATGTTCACGCTCGTCGGTTATCAGCCGAAGCAGTGGACGCCCATCGACACGCTCGTCATCAAAGGCGACATGACGCAGACGCTCAGCTTCGACGACACGCCAATTCTCGTCGCGCTGATCAACAAGTCACTCGGTGCCGACCTCACATCGGAGTGGTTCCCCGTGCTGCCCCCGAACCGGCAGTCGCCCTACGACCCGGGTCCATATCCCAAAGCGGCCACGGCGCCGATCGAGACGATGCGCGCAGTCACCGACGCGGAAGCGCAGTCGGCCGCCGCC
>VBHB01000143.1 GCA_005880315.1 Chloroflexota bacterium
GGCGGGCGACCAACGATGCCCATGAGCTCGACTGGCGCGAGGTACTTGTCAAGTCGGGGCGCAACGTGACGCCCGTGATCGAGCGCAAGTACTTCCGCTCGATTTATTTCCGCGAGCCGGGCGGCGTCCTGTTCGAGATCGCCACCGACCAGCCGGGTTTCACCGTCGACGAGCCGGCCGACGCGCTCGGCTCGTCTCTGCAGCTGCCGCCTCAGTACGAGGGGCGGCGCGAAAACCTCAAGTTCAACCTGCCGCCCATCGTCGTACCGACCACCGCGGCGCGCGGCGCAGGACACTAGGGATTCGGGTGGTCTTCATTTCAGACCTCGGGAGGGGAATCAACTGATGAGCACAGCAGTGATCGCACCCGTCAATCCGATGGCGGCGGAAGGCAAGGACACGGTCATGACCGTGATGCGCCGCGACCGCGCTAACTTCACGCGCCTGGTATCAGACCCCAAGAACTGGAACGTGATGACGCGCTGTACAGGCTGGGAGACACGCGACCTGGTCGGCCACATGATCGACGTCATGGAGGGTTACTTCAAGAACTGGGAAGCGGCCAAGGCGGGCAAGGACGGCACCGCTCTCGGCTTGCCCGTGATGGGCGAAACCCTCAACGATCACGCGCTCGACTTCCGCAAGCTCCCTCGCGAAGAGGCGCTCGCGCGCTTCAAGAAGGACGCCGAGAAGCTCGATGGAATCCTCGAGGCGCTCACGCCAGACGAGTGGACGGGTTTCATGGTCTACCACCCGTTCGCGGGACCGGTTCCCGCCGGCTTCTACGGCACTTTCCAGATCATGGACTACGGGGTTCACCCCTACGACATCGAGTACGGCCTCGGCAACAAGCTGGCCACCATCGACGAGGCGACCGCCGGGCTCATCCTGCCCTACTCCTTCATCTTCTGGATGTACACGGTCGACCAGAAGGTAGCTGCCGGCGTGGACGCTCAGTACGGAATCGAAACGGAAGGTCCGTGGGGTGGCAAATGGAGGGCGACGATCAAGGACGGCAAGTGGTCGCACGAACCTGAGAAGGGCAACTTCGAGGGGTGTGATGCGCTGTTCCACTTCGACAGCGCAGCTGATCATGTGTTGACCTTCTTCGGCCGGTTCCCAGGCGGCTCGGCGACCGGCGACCCGGAGGTCATCCACAAGGTGCGCCACCTCTTCTTCTCTTTCTGATACGCAGCACGCTCTGGGCCCTCTCACTCACCGAACCGCCACGCGGGGAGGCGGAGTGGGGGGGCCCAATCGTTCATGAGCAGGCGCCTGGCGCTGCGTCAGAGATCGCGAGCGTCATGCAGATCGATCGCGATGTCCTCGACGCGCGAATTGCGCGGGGATGCCGCTGCTTCGTCGCCCGGTCGGACGACGAAGTAGTCGCGTTCGGTTGGTTGGCCACACGCACCGAGTGGATCGGCGAGCTCGAGCTCGAGATCACCCCTCGGGACAGCGAGGCCTACATCTGGAACTGCGCCACGCATCCGGCATATCGGCGCCAGGGATTTTTTCGCGCCGTCGTGAACGGCATCGCGATCCAGGCACGCCGAGAGGGACTGACGCGATTGTGGATCGGGACAATCGACATTCCACCTGCGAAGGCCGTCGCCGACGCCGGGTTCGCGCCCGCCCTTCGGTTCACGACGGTCTGGCATGCGGGCATCCGGTGGCTGCGCGTCCGCCGCGCCGAAACTCCTGACCCCGATCTCCAGCTCGCGGCCCGCGAGGTGCTGGCGATCCGCGGCCGGCCGCTACGCATCGGCACGTCGATGAAGCGAGCCGTGCTGCGCCGCCACTAGCTCAAAGAGCGGCCAGGTAGATCTCCAGGAGATCATTCGCCGGATAGCGATCGCCCAGGTCGTGCGCCGCGCGCCTCAGCTCGGCCTCACCGATCCCGTACTCGGCGATGTGCTGTGGCAGGCCAAGCGAGGCGATCAGCGCTTCCACGTCACCGGCCGCGTCCTTGACTGAACCGGTGGCGGCGCCAACTCGCGCCACGCGCTCCGGTTTCTCGCGGGCCACGTAACGCATGACATGTGGCATCAGCAGGCACGAGGTCACACCGTGGGGGATTTCGTGACGGGCGCCGATCTGCTTGCCCATGACGTGACTGAGGCCGCCGGCCGACGCGGCGGGCAGCGTGAACGAGAACCAGGCGGCGAGCTGGTTCTCACTCCGAACACCGATGTCATCGGGTGCGGCTTTGGCTCGTGGCAGCGAGTCGAACAGCCGGCGGATCGCCTCAAGTGCCATGACGTCCGAGAAGGGATGCGACCCATCGGCCAGGAAACCCTCGACCGCATGATCGAGCGCCCTGATGCCGGTCGAAAGCCATAGCGCCATCGGTGTCGCGAGCGTGAGCTCGGGGTCGTAGATGACCGAGTCGAGCAAAAGCCGCACGTCACGCATGCCGGCCTTGTCGCCGGCGGCGTCGGTGAAGCCCGCGCCGCCGGCCAGCTCGGCCGCAGAGAGGGTGGTAGGGATGGCGATGTGGGGGAGGCCCCGATACGCGAGGCCGCGCCGGTCGGCGAGCTTGACCGCGGTCACCTTGCCGGCGTCGATCGCGCTCCCGCCGCCGAAGCTCACGATGCCATCGACGCCGATCTCAGTCGCATGCTCGACGACCGCCTCGATCTCCGACATCGGCGCGTGCTGGCTGACGAGCTCCGTGGCGGGAGCCTCAGCTTCGCCCAACGCGTCGCGGACGCGGGCGAGCAACGTTGCCTCCGCGACCAGCGAGCGTGTGGTGATGAGCGCGACTCGCATCACCTGCAGGCGCTTCAGCTCTGGCGCCAGCTGTGCAAGCGAGCCCGCGCCCCAATGAATGGCGCGTGGGTTGGCGTAGTTGAACGATCCGGCTGGCTGCGTCATGTCAGGCAATACGTTACTTTCGGAGACACGCCCATGGCTGGTCCGCATCAAGGTCAACCCGTCCTCGAATCTGGGGAATCGCTCGACCGGGCGCGCGCGGCCATGATCCTCACCCATGGGCGCGGGGCGAGCGCAGCCGACATCATGACCATCGCCGCCGAGGTCATGTTTCCGGGCGTCGCGTACCTAGCGCCGCAGGCGGCCGGCTCGACCTGGTATCCGAATCCTTTCACGGCGCCGCTCGAAGCCAACGAGCCTTACTTGAGCTCGGCGCTTGAGGTGCTGTCGATGTTGCTGGCGCGGGTCATGCAGGCTGTCCCCGCCGATCGCGTCGTTTTGCTCGGCTTCTCACAAGGAGCATGCCTGGCCCTCGAATTCGCCGCGCGCAACGCGCGCAAGTATGCGGGCGTGGTGGGCTTGAGCGGGGGATTGATCGGGCCTGATGTCACCCCACGCGATTATCCGGGCGCCTTCGACGGAACTCCAGTGTTCCTCGGCTGCAGCGACGTCGATCCGCATATCAGAAAGGATCGGGTGGCCGAGGCGGCTCAGGTCTTGGAGCGCATGGGCGCCGTGACCACCATGAAGCTGTATCCAGGAATGGGCCATACCGTGAACGAGGACGAGATCGAGCACGTCCGCGCGATCGTAGAAGCGATAGCGACCTAGGTCCTCTTCTCCTCCTCTTCGGCCTCCTCGCCATGCTCGACGATGTCGCCCGACTTGAAAAGGACGTCCTTGAGGACTACCTGCCACTTGGGCTTCCTGCGCGACAGGAACTCCAGAGCCATCGCGAAGTGCTTGAACTCCTCCTCCTGCGCGTCCTCCATGATCGCCCGCGCCTGCGCATCTCGCTCGAGCGACATGCGCTGCTCGTACCACCCGATCGCCTCTGCCTCCTCCTGCAGCGATGCAGCCATGCGGGCAAAGGTCCTCATCTCCTGCGACAGCTCCGCCGGCGGTTCGTGATACTGCTCTGTTCCCATTCGTTGAATCTACTGCTGGGGAGGTGGTGCCGCGCGTGCCTCGGCGAGCTCGCACGCATCCACATAGACATTGATTGCGTAGTTGAAGTCCATGTCTGCGCCACCCCATTGCGACCACGGCGTCAGCGGCCCGATGTCCGGATTCTT
>VBHB01000067.1 GCA_005880315.1 Chloroflexota bacterium
CCGATGCATCTCGACGATCTGCCGCGCGATCGCCAGGCCCAGGCCCGTCCCGATGACCTGGTTCTTAGCGTTACCTTCGTATCGCTCATAGCGGCCGAAGATCCGGTCGATGAATTGAGCCGGTATGCCGGGGCCGTGGTCGCGGACTCCCACCTTCACGTTGCCGCCATCGACACTGCTGCTCATGACGATCTCGCCACCGGCGGGCGAGTACTTGATCGCGTTGCTCGCGAGATTCGAGATGACCTGGACCAGACGGTCGGCGTCGCCGACGAGCCTCGGCACTCCGCTCCCCAGCATCGCGGTGATCACATGCTTGGATGTTGAGACGCGCGCCCTGCCTGCCGCCTCGGTCAGGAGGGCGTTGAGGTCGACGGAGCCCAGGTTGAGCTTCATGCGGCCCGCCTCCATGCGGTCGAGGTCCAGCATCTCGGTGATCATCCGGCTCAAGCGCACAGCATCGGTGTTGATGTCGCCGGCGAACTCCCTCACCTCATCAGGTGTAACCACGTCGTCGCGCATCACCTCGCTGTAGCCCTGGATTCCCGTCAGCGCGGTGCGGAACTCATGACTCACCATCGTCACGAACTCGCTCTTCAACTTGCTCAGCCTTTCGAGGCTGGCGAGGTTGGCCATGGCGACGGTGTCGGCCTCGTGGTCTGACGTGACGTCCTCGAACATGCCAATGAAGTACTCGACGCTCCCTCGCTGCGCGCGCACTGGGGTGATGCTCCAGTGCACCCACAGCACGCTGCCGTCAGCACGCAGAGCTTCACTGTCGGCCTCGACGGTTTCGATCTCTCCGCTGAACGCTGGGATGCTTTCGAAGACTTTCTTGACATCGGCTTCCGGAAGGTAGTCGCTGAGGCTGGAGCCGACGATCACCCGCGTCGGCGCTCGGAAGAGGGCACAGAGACGCGGGTTGGCATCGATCATCCGAAGCTCGCGGCTGACGCGACCGAGACCGGCGGGGGTATGGCCGACGACCTGATTCAGAAGGGCGGTCTGCTCCCGCAGCTCCAGCTCGCCGCGCTTGCTGGCATCGATCAGTACGAGCGAATCGCGATGTGTGAGGAGCTGGCTCACGGTGAGCAGAATGCCGAGCGCGGCACCCGGAAAGGCGATATGGGGGTCCATGCGATTCCCAGTTGCGGTCGCG
The DNA here is from genome assembly GCA_005880315.1 of Chloroflexota bacterium. Taxonomy (GTDB): domain Bacteria; phylum Chloroflexota; class Dormibacteria; order Dormibacterales; family Dormibacteraceae; genus UBA10449. Next base: position 1,160 of record VBHB01000067.1, read on the forward strand.
ACCAGGGTGGTTACCGCGACCAGCACCAGGCTCAGCAGGGGCACCGCGACCTGCAGCAGCCCGGCGGGGCGTTCCTCATTCGCCTGGCCGCCCGCCGGCAGGGGCCAGAAGGCGGCGAGGGCGATCAGGGCGTATCCGGCCACCCAACCGATTTCGAACATGTCCACTCTGGCCGCGACCGAGCCCCTGGTCGTGAGGATGGCGTACGCAAAATCCGAAAAGGCATTGGCCGCGAATCCCGCCAGCCAAAGGACGAGGCGCGCCCGCCTTCGGGGAATACCCCTCAGGACGGCAAGGATCAAGACGCTGAGCACGAGAATGTCGCCGAACGGCTGCGCATTACTTATCCAGATGGCTGCCGGTGACGCCGTCGAGCTTTGGTAGAAGGATCCGAAGCCTACAGTCCATGCGACGAAAACCAGGGCGGATGTGATGATCCCCGCGTCGACGAGCGCCCGCCCTCGGGTGGAGATTCGGCTCGGCGCCGTCGGCACCGACATCACTCCAGCCACCGCCAACGGATAAGCCAGCAGGTAGGCGGCATCGGCGATGGACGGCGTGGGTGGTTGCCGGTTCAGCGCCAGCTCGTAGATCGCCGTCACCACGCCGCCAGCACCCCAGATGAGAGCCGAGGCGCCGATCAATGACCAGGCCAGCCGGCGGCGCCCCAGCGACCTCCACGCGGTGAAACCGGAGATCGCCGCCGCGATCAATGCCGCCAACGGCGGAGCGACATCCTCGACCATCTCAGCGCCATGCTCGCCGCCCACCTGATAGCCGACGACGATTCCGAAGAGAGCCACAACGACGAGGGCAATGAGGGCGGCCGACACGAAAGGCGCCATGGCGCCGAGACTCAACCGAACAGCGTGACCTGGTTGTGCGGCTCCGACGGCCATGGGGTGAGGCGGATTATGATCTCGGCCCGCTTCGATGAGCCGTTGTTAGGTCAGCCGTTAAGTCACCCCGGTTATCGAGCGCTAACGCCTCGTTATGGCTGCTCTGGGCTTCGGCCGGCTGGAGGGAGTCTTTTTCCATTTCGTGAGCCATGGCTTGCCCAGGGCGCTCATGCGCGCCTTGCCAAGGTTGCTCTTCATCATCCAGGCGACGTCGGGGTCGGATGACCTCAGCCACTTCTCCATGAGCGGCCGGCCCGCGACCGGGTTGGCCGCGACCGCCACGCTCCAGCAATAGCCCATGGCCTGCCGGAGGACTCGGTAGGCGCCGTCCTTGCGCTCATGGGTAGCCGCCATCGAGCGGGTGACGTGGTCGAGAACCATGAGCACGCGCCGGACTTCGTCGGGCTTCTTGAGGAGAGCCGGCTCGCACAGGGCGGCGGCCGCGGCGCGCTGCACGAAGTGGCCCTCCTTCGACCACGACTCCATCTCGGCGATCAACGCCGGCATGTTGCCGCGTCCCATCCGCTGCAGGGCGATGGCGACACCTTCGCGAACTCGCCATCGAGAGTCAGCGGCGAGCAGCTTCAGCCACGCGAGCACCGTGGCCGGGTCGTCGCTCGCAAGCCGGCCCAGCCCGGCGGTTCCGCACAACGCGAGGAACTCGTCGCTCGACGCCGACAGGCGCCAGAGCAGATCGGCGTCCGCCTCCTCGCCGACGGCCTCCACGAGCTCGAGATTTGCGCGAGGCCCGGGAAGTCCCGAGTTCGCCTTCAGGTAGGGCTCCCACTCGCCCCGGCGTTTCTTGAGCTCCGATCGGTAGTGCTGCACGCGTCCAGCCATGTGTGTGCGGGATGGTATGCCTCCGGGACCGATAATCGGGTCTGGGCAGCTCCGATCCCCCCACCCGGCCCTGCGGGCCGACCTCCCCACGAGTGGGGAGGGCATGACGGGTCTGGGCAGCTCCGATCCCCCCACCCGGCCCTGCGGGCCGACCTCCCCACGAGTGGGGAGGTCATGAATGGAGGCCGTCATGTTTTCGAAGATCCTCGTTGCGGTCGGCGGTCCCGAGGATGCCGAAGAGCTTGTGCCGGTCGTCGCCGGGCTGGCGAAGGTATTCGAAGCGAAGGTCCTGGTGGTGCACATGCGCGAGCGGGTCGTCACCTCGGCCGCGACGCTCGAGAAAGAGACGATTCCCGAGGCGTTTCGATTCGGCGAGGACATCGCCGACCAGCTGGTCAGCGCCGGCGTGGATGCTTCGGCCGACACCCGCGGCCACCGGCCGAACATGCTGGCGGAATTCATCCTCGACGAGGCGAAGAAGTTTGGCGCCGAGCTGATCGTCCTCGGCGGGCACCACGCACATGGAATGCACGACCGGATCTTCGGCGACATCGGGAAGACGCTTGCCCACGGCAGCAAGTGCCCGCTTCTCTTGATGCCCAGCGGCCCCCAGTAGCATGGCCGCGGCTGCGACCCGGACGGCCGCGATCCAGCGCGGGGTGCGCCTCGAGGTCGTGACCGTCGTGTGGATGCTCGCCGAAGCGGTGCTTGCGATCGCAGCCGGCTTCGCCGCGCGCAGCGTGCTGCTGACTGCGTTCGGGTTCGACTCCGTGATCGAGCTGTTGAGCGGGGTCGTCCTCTTGCGACGGCTTACGTTCGAGGCGGGCGGGGGCTCGGAGCATGGGATCGAGCGCATGGAGCGCGCAACAGCACGAATATCAGCCGTCCTGCTGGTTCTGCTGTGCGCCTACGTCGTGGTGACCTCGGCCGGCGGCCTGGTCGTCGGCTTGAAGCCGGAGAGCTCAACGCTTGGCATCGCGGTCGCGGGAGCTGCCCTGCTGGTGATGCCTTTGCTCGCCCTGGCCAAGAGCCGAGCCAATCGCGTGATCGGCAGCTCGGCGCTCCGTGCCGACATCGCAGAGACCGTCACCTGCGCGTACATGGCGGCCGTGACGCTCGCCGGCATCGGGTTGACCTCGGTGCTCGGGCTCTGGTGGCTGCAGTACGTCGCCGCCATCGCGCTGCTCGTATGGCTCGTCCCTGAAACCCGCGAAGCATTTGAGGCCGCCACCGGCCGTGGAGAAAAGGAGGAACGATGACAGAGAAAACCGAGACCGGCGAGCCCCGGCATCGGCGCGCGTCGGACCACATGGAAACGAGGGCGACGCAGCACGTCCCCCGCCTTGTCAAGAGCCGCGAAGTCCATGCCGACGTCCATGGCTCGAGCGTGCTCGGGCAGTTCAACAGCCGCCTGGCGGTGCTCATCACCAGGAGTGTCGGCACGATGTGGGCCGCCTACTTGTTTGCGCTTCTGGCGCTGGTCTCGTTTCCCCAGGCCCTGATGGCCTTCATGCACGGCGACACGGTCGTCGGGGTCTCCTGGTTGAGCCAGTCCTTTTTGCAGCTGGTGCTGCTGCCGATCATCCTGGTGGGCCAGAACGTGATCTCGGCAAGCCAGGACGCGCGGGCCGAAGCCGACCACGAAACCCTGACCGCGTTGCACACCATGAACGTCCGCCAGCTGCAGCTGCTGGAGCAGCAGGAGAAGATCCTCGACATCCTCCAGCGCCGGGGCGCGTAGCCAACTCGGCGGATAATCAATTTCAAATGGGCGACGAGAAGCGGAGGCTGATGGTCACACAGCTGCGCCGCAGCCCCGTGTTCAACCAGGCCGGCGAGGAGCTCGGCCGGCTCGAAGACCTGATCGTCAAGCTGGACGGCGGCGGCTATCCGCCGGTGACCGGGATCAAGGTCAGCATGGGCGGCCGCGATGTTTTCGTCAGCTCCAAGAACATCGACAGGCTCGCGCCCGGTGACGTGAGACTCAACACCCGCGCCCTCGACACCGGCGGGTTCCAGCGACGCCCCGGGGAGGTGCTGCTGGCGGCCGACGTTCTCGGCCGCCACCTCGTGGACGTGGCCCGCGCCCGGATCGTGCAGGCCCACGACCTCGTCCTCGCGCACGTCGATGACGGCTGGAGGCTGACGGGCGTCGACCGCAGCCCTCGCGCGATGTTCCGCAGGCTGGTCCCTCGACGTGGACGGCCCGACCTGCGCAAGCACGCAATCCTGGACTGGAAGGACGTTCAGCCTTTCGTCGGGCACGTGCCGACGGCCAAGCTGCTCATGCCGCTGCAGCGCCTGCGACGCCTGCACCCCGCGCAGATCGCAGACCTCGTGGAAGGCGCGACTCACGCGGAGGGCGAGGAGATCCTCGACGCGGTCGAGAGCGACGCCGAGCTCACCGCCGACGTCTTCGAGGAGCTGGACACGGAACACCAGGTGGAGTTCTTGAAGTCGCTCTCGAACGACGAGGCGGCCAAGGTGCTCGAGCGGATGGCGCCAGATGACGCAGCCGACCTGCTCGGCGAGCTGCCCCAGGAGCGCCGCAAGCCCGTGTTCGACCTCATGTCGGCGACCGCCCAGCACAAGCTCCGCAAGCTGCTGCAGTACCACCCGAGCACGGCCGGCGGGATGATGAGCCCCGACTACGTCTGGGTGATCAGGGGCGCCACCGTGGAGGAGGCGCTCGAGGCGGTGCGCATCGACGACAAGGCGCCGCACCAGCTCCTCAACACGGTGTTCGTCACCGAGCCGGATGGCAAGCTGATCGGCAGCGTCAGCACCGCCGAGCTGGTACGTGCGCGGCCCGATCGCAAGGTGGAAGACCTCGAGCTGGTCGACTGCAGGGTCAACGCCGGCGCGGACGTCACCGACGTCACCCTCACGATGGCGGACTACAACCTGATCGCCGTGGCCGTCACCGACATGTCCGGCAACTTGCTTGGCGCCGTTTCAGCGGACGATGTGATCGAGTCCCTCGTCCCAGAGGAATGGCGCGCGCGCGTCGAAGCCAGCACGGGGGTCTAGATGTAGTGTCCGGCGAGCGCGAGCCGGTGAGAGACGACTCGCAGCTCAAGCACAGATCGGCAGTCATCGACGCGCACGGCGGGGACATCCACGGCGCATTCGGAACCATCCGAGCAAGCGACCTGTCTCCGCGGCGCACCTGGCGTCGCCGCCTCCTGACCCTCGCCGCCATCGTCGGCCCGGGCCTCATCGTGATGGTTGGCGACAACGACGCCGGCGGCGTTTCCACGTACGCGCAGGCCGGCCAGGATTTCGGCTATTCACTGCTGTGGACGCTTGTGCTGCTGGTCCCGGTCCTGATCGTCAACCAGGAGATGGTGGTGCGCCTGGGGGCTGTGACCGGCGTGGGCTACGCGAGGCTCATCACCGAGCGGTTCGGGCGGTACTGGGGCTGGTACTCGGTCGGCAACCTCTTCCTCTTGAACTTCCTGACGATCAGCACCGAGTTCATGGGCGTCACCCTGGCCGCGGAGTACTTCGGCTTCAACAGGTACCTGGTCGTTCCGCTGGCGGCGATCGTCTTGATCGTCATCACCCTGAGCGGCAACTTCCGCAGCTGGGAGCGGGCGATGTTCGTTTTCCTGTTTGCGAGCCTGCTCGTGATTCCCCTCGCGCTACTCAGCCACCCAAGCCCGGGCGGCGTCCTTCATGGGTTCGTGGTGCCGGGCGTATACGGCGGGTTGACCTCGAACGCAGCGCTGCTCATCATCGCCATCGTCGGGACGACGGTCGCGCCCTGGCAGATGTTCTTTCAGCAGTCGAACGTCGTCGACAAGCGCATCACCCCGCGGTGGCTCGACTATGAGAAGGCGGACACCGCGCTCGGTGCTGTGGTCGTGGTGATCGGCGCGGCGGCGATCATGATGGCAACCGCCTCAGCCTTCACCGGCACTTCGGATTTCGGTCACTTCACGGACGCATACGGCGTCGCGCGCGGGCTGCACGTCCACATCTCGCCGGTCGTCGGCGCGATCTTTGCGCTGCTTCTCCTCGACGCTTCGATCGTCGGCGCGTCGGCGGTCACGCTCACCACCTCATACGCGTTCGGGGACATGTTCGGGCTGGGCTTCTCGCTTCATCGCGGACTCGGTGAAGCCAAGCTCTTCTACGGTTTCTACGCGGTGATGGTGGCCCTGGCCGCGGGAATCGTGCTGATACCTCACGCCCCGTTGGGGCTGATCACGACCGCGGTGCAGGCGCTGGCGGGGATCCTTTTGCCCAGCACCACCGTCTTCGCGGTCCTGCTCTGCAACGACAGCGCCGTTCTGGGCCCGTGGATCAACCGGCCCTGGCTGAACGTGCTCGCGACGATCATCGTGGGAGTGCTGCTCCTGCTCTCGCTGATCCTCGTCATCTCGACGGTCGCGCCGGCGATCGACGTCACCGCGTTGCTGAAGGTGCTGGCGCCGCTGATCTCGGTTGTGATCGCGGGGGTCGCGGTGGCGATCTGGTGGAGATCCAGGCGCGCTCTCCCGGTGGCGCCGACCGCACGGGCCGAGCGAGAGGGCTGGCGGATGCCGGCCCTGGCTCTACTCGAACGTCCGCGCTCTTCGCCGCTGCGGAGGGCCGCAATGCTGCTTTTGGGCAGCTATGTCGTGCTCGCGGTGATCCTGCTGGCCGTGAAAGCGATCCAGATCGGGACCTCGCCGCATTGATTCGCAGTCGTTAACAGGTCGCTTACAAAGATGTACCGGCCTTCGCGCTAGACTTTTCGCCCGTGCCGCTCGGTATCAAGCCGGGCCGCCGCGCTAGAGCTTCGCGCAGGCGCCTGAGTATCACCCGCACCGCCGTTCTCGCCGTTTTTGCCGTGTTCATCTCGGCGATGGCGGGCAGTCTCGCGTACTTTCTGCCCGCCGCCAAGCTCGCCTGGGATGCGACCGGTCAGGTGGTGAGCATCGCGTCGCCCACACCTTTGCCGAGCACCGCGCAGTCTTCGCCGACACCGACTCCCGCGAACCTGCAGGGCCAGGGCGCGTTCACTGTTCTCCTGCTTGGGTCGGACGACGATTCGAAGTTCTCGGCCGACCACGTGCTCACGCAGTCGATGATCCTGGTCAGGGTCATCCCGAGCTCCAAGCAGGTGATCATGCTGTCGATCCCCCGCGACCTCTACGTCCCGTTTTGGACCGGGGGATCCGGCAAGATCGACGGCGCCTACTCGTACGGCCAGGCCGGGGGAGCCATCGCCACCGTCCAGCAGGACTTTGGCGTGCACATCAACGACTACATCTGGATCGGTCTTTTGGGGCTGGTCAAGCTGATCGACGCGATCGGCGGTATCGACGTCGTCACCAGCGCTCCCGTGATCGACGACTACTACCCGTCCGACATCTACAGCCGCAACCCTTACGACTACGAGCGCGTGGCGGTGCTGGGCGGTCCGCAACACCTGGACGGCATCCACGCCATGCAGTACGTGCGGTCCCGGCACAACGACCTGCAGAGCGACATCGGCCGCTCGAAACGCCAGCAGCAGGTGTTGCTGGCCATCCGGCAGAAGGCGAAGCAGATGTCGCCGGCAGACGTGCCCTCCCTCGCCGCGGCCCTCGGGGGAGAGGTCAAGACCAGCATCGGCCTGGATCGCGTCGCCCAGCTGATTCCCCTCGCGGCGACCTTCGACAATCCGGACTCGATCACGACCATGGTCATGACACCGCCGCTCATTCACGGCGGTGGCCCCGGCGGCAGTCTCCTGCCCAACTGGTCGGCGATTCTGGCCCTGGTGCGGGCGTACTTCCCATGATCGCCAGGTTCTCGCTGGCGGTCGGGCTTTCCGTGCTCATGCTGCTCACCAGCGTGGGCACCTACATGTACCTGGGCGGCCGGCAGTCAAAGGTCGCTGTCCCAGCTCAAAAGCCGACAGCGGCATCGCCGCGAGCGCATGCGTACAACCTGTCCGGCACGCTCTATCTCTCGCAGTCAGGCGCCATCTACAGCCTCAGCACGGGCCGCTTCCACCAGCTGACGCCAGAGGATGGCTGGACGCAGCCGTCGCTATATCCGGACAACAGCAATCTGCTGGCGGTTCGCAGGCAGCCGTTCTACTCCGACGTTTACGTGCTCGGTCGCTACGGGCAGGTCGTGCGAAAGGTGACCAGCAACACGGCGCCGGCGAGGAGCCACGACACCACCGGTGACAGCCACTGGTCGTTCTACCCTCGCCTGAGCCCGGACGGAAACACGCTGTGGATGAGCTACGACTCACCGAAGTTCGGCTACGACGTTCCCTTCTCGATCTGGGCGATGCCACTTGGTGGCACGATCCGGCAGGGCAAGCTGTGGACGAACGCGATCGACTACACGGGCGGCGACATGCAACCGATACCTCTGCGTGGTGGCGGGATCATGTACACGAAGTTCAGCTACGGGCCGGACGAAAACCTCGTGGGCCAGCTCTGGCGCACGACGCGACCCACACCATCCGGTGTTGAAGGCAAGGCGCTCACCCAGCCGGGCGAGGACTGCATCCAGCCGTCGATTTCGCCGGACGGCACGCAAGTGGTGATGGTCTGCACGTTCGAAAAGCAGATCGCTCACCTCGAGATCGCATCGTGGAACGGCACCACCCTAGGTCCGCGCCGCGCGGTGATCGTCGATCAGATGGTGGCTCAGCCGACCTGGGCCCCTGACGGCTCGGGCATTGCGTACCTGGCGCCCGCCGTCGGGTCGGCGCCCTTCCAGCTCTGGTTCTTGCCCAAGGATGCGTATAACCCGCCCGTGCCCAGCCCGACGCCCGTCCCGACGCCGATACCGGGCGGCCCCTACAACGGAACGCTGCCCAGCCCGAGCACCGCACCGGCTGCGGCCGCCCCAGTGATCAAGCCGATCCAGATCACGACCAACGACGGCTTCGACGCCACCTCACCGATGGCCTGGGCGCCTTAAGCAGCCGCCTTTAGGCAGCGACAGCGCACGCGATGCCCGGTGGTGTTCCCCTCACCAGCACCGGCTCGGCGTTCGCCGCCAGCGCCTGCTCCGCCGTGATGTAGTGCTCGGAGATCATCGAAGCCAGCACCTCGCTGCGCCGCTGCTCGGCGGCCTCGGGGTCGACGGTCGGGTCGTATAGCGAAGGCGCCTGGGTGACCCCGGCCAGCAGCGCGTACTGGCCCAGCGTGAGGTTCTGTAGCGACGACTGGAAGTAAGCGCACGCGGCGGCGCTGACACCGCGGCGCCCAAGGCCGGTGGTGATCTCGCTCAGGTAGTCGGCCATGATCTGCTGCTTGGTCAGAATGCGGTCGACCTTCAGCGCAAGGACCGCGTCGACCAGCTTGTTGTAGCCGCGGTCGGAGCCGCCCAGATAAACGTCCTTGACGAGCTGCTCGGTGATCGTCGAGCCACCCTGGCAGAGGCAGCGGTTGGACGCGTCATATAAAAGGGCGCGCGCGAGCCCGATGGAGTCGATCCCATGGTGCGTGTAGAAGCGCTCGTCCTCGGTGGCGACGACCGCCTTGGCCAGTGTGCTCGGGATCTCGTCGGGATTGAGCAGGGCTACGCCGTACGACCGGGTGAGGGCCGCGACGCGGGCCTGGATGTCCGTTCCGGAGGGGGTCGAGACCCACAGCGTGGCGGCGCTGGGACCCAGCACTACCCCCGCGGCGACCACGGCGCCAAGAAGGCGGCGCACTCCCGCCGGCAGCGCGCTCATGGGGTGCCGACCACTTTGCACTCAACGGGGGGCCAACTCGGGCCGTTACGCGGGCCTGTGCCAATAAGCGGAGGCCGGAGCGCATGTTCCATGCCAGAATTCCGTCCCGAGTCCATATGACGATCCGCTGGAAGGTTGCGCTGGTCGAAGACGATCGTCGCCTCGCGCGCGCGGTTTCGGCCGGCCTCGGCTCGGAGGGCTACACGGTACGCTCGGTCGACTCGGCCGACCGCGGCCTGCAGCTCGTCCGGCAGTGGAATCCCGATGTCGTCCTCCTCGACCTGATGCTTCCAGACAACGATGGACCGGAGCTCTTCCAGCAGTTTCGGGCTGAGACCGATGCTGCGCTGGTCGGCATCAGCGCCAAGTCCTCCGTGAGCGATCGCATCGCCGGGCTCAAGCTCGGCGCCGACGATTATGTCGCCAAGCCGTTTGCGCTCGAGGAGCTGATGGCACGCGTGGAGGCGGTCATCCGCCGGCATCGCGGCAACGGCGGGTCACGCCTCGCGGTCGGCGACGTGTCGCTCGACCTCAGCGAGGGTACCGCCGAACGTGACGGCCGGGCGCTGGGGCTGACCGGTATCGAGTTTCGAATCCTGGCTGCGCTCATGCGCAATCGCGGTCGCCTGGTTACGTATGCCCAGTTGGGGGAAGCTGTCTGGGCACAGGACTCGGGACCGGAATCGAACTCGCTCGAGGTGCATGTCTCGCGCATCCGACAGAAGCTGGAGGCTGGGGGTGAGCCACGGCTCGTGCACACCGTTCGTGGGATCGGTTACAGGTTCACTCCGGAGGACTGAAATGAGGCTCAGCAGGATCTTGCCCGCGGTCATGATCGCCGCCGTGCTGTCGCTGGCGGGCGAGGTGAGTGCCTCGGCCCATGTCGTGTTCTGCATGTACGACCCGCCCATCCAGGTGGTGACGCCCGGGGGCCACTACCTGAGCGTCAACAACACCATCTACCTGCCGCCGAACGAGCGCCACGTCGCGGATCACTTTGCCGCCACGGCCACGACGACCGCAGACGGCCACGGCGGGACCCTGATCCACGTTCACGTCAACGTCGCGTCGGGGGTTTCGTCTGCGCACGTGGTCTCATCCGTCCAGAGGTTTCAGGTCTCCTCAGCTGGAGGTGGATCCGGAGGTACGGTCGTGTCCCTCGACCTCGACGTGCCTTCCGCCTGACCTTTGACGCCGCCGCGGTTCGGCGCCCTTAGCGCACCGCTGCGCGCCGTGCTGATCGGCGTTCCGGCCGCCGGCGTCGTCCTGGCTGTGATCGTCGCCGCACGCGGAGGGTTCGTGCAAGTGGAGCCGTGGCGATGGGCGCTGGTCCCCGCATGCGTGGCCGCGATCGTGCTGACGGAGAGATACCCGGTCAAGATCGCGCCGGAGCAGAAGGTCAACCTCGGAGCGCTGCCCGCGTTGATCGCCGTCCTCATGCTGCCCGCGGGGGTCGGTCCCGCCACGGCGGCGGCCGGGGTCCTGGCCGGAAACCTGGTCGTGCGGCGGACCTGGTGGGAAAGCGTGTTCAACGCCGGCGACGTTCTGGTGGCAGGGGCCGTAGCCGTCTCCATCGGGACCGTGCACCGCGACGTCGACGCCCTGATGGACCTGCTCGTCGTGGTGGCGGCTGCCGCCTACATCCTCGTGAACCTCTTGCTGGCCGTGCTGCCGGCCGCCATCCACACCGGGCGACCCTACCCGTCCTTGTTACGGCAGGCGGCCTCCGCTTCCTGGACCGCCTCCGTCACGCTTGCCGCCTGCGCCGTGAGCGTTGCTTTGCTGGCGGTCGAGGCGCCGGTAGCGGCGCTGCTCCCGCTGATCGTGCTGCCGCTGATCTATCGCATGAACCTCGCCATCCAGGCCCAGAGCAAGGCCAACGAGCAGCTCGCGGCGGTGCTGGCCGCGCAACGGCGCTTCCTGACCGACGTCTCACATCAGGTGGCGACGCCGCTGGCGACGATCATGACCAACCTGTCGATCCTGCGCCGCGCGCGTCGAGGCACCGGGGCAACACAGGAGGCGATCGCGGACAGCGTCGCCGAGGCTGAGCGCATGAAACGGATGCTCGCGCGCCTGCGCGCGCTTGCTCACGCAGACGAAGACGTGCCCCTGCGGCGCGAGCTGGTGGATCTCGCCGAGCTGACGGCTGACGTCGTCCATGCGTACGCAGCGCAGGCAGGGACCTCGGGGGTCGGTTTCGTCACCGACGTGCGTGCACCCGCCCGCATCAGCGCCGACAAGGACCTCCTCCGTGAGGCGGTTGCCAACCTGGTCGAAAACGCGGTCCGGGTGAGCCCACCCGGCGAGGCGGTGACGCTGCGCGTTCACGCCGGCGCGGGCGGTCCTTCGATCGACGTCATCGACCGTGGTCCGGGCATAGATGACGAACGACTCAAGATCCTCTTCGATCGGTTTCAGCGCAGCGACTCGGGCAGCGGCCTGGGTCTCGCGATCGCCCGCCGCGTCGTCGAGCGCCACGGTGGCACCATCCGGGTGCAGACCACGCGCGGCGAGGGCAGCACCTTCACGATCGAACTACCGCAGTAGGCCTCCAGCCCAGGGCTGACCCGCCACCGCTGTCAGGCCGCAGACCCACCGGAAGACCTGCGCGCCGTTGCCGCCACCGGTGACGGTCATGCTCGCCACCACTACCGAACCGGTGAACTGCGGGCTCGAGTTGCCGTCGCTGACATAGGGCGACTTGGGCAGATAGATGATGCCGCTCATGTCGGTGCCCGCGTGCGGTCCGATGGTGACGCCACCGGTGTAGCCCCCGCCCCAGACGACGAAGTTGTGGGTGCCGGCCGGGTCACGCGTCCCGGTGTATCCCAGAGCGTAGAGGTCGTCCAACCCGTTGAGCACCGCCTGGCTGAGGTCCAGTGAGCCGGTGTCGGACGAGTCGAGCACGATGGCGACCGCGTTGGCCCCGTTCGACGTGCCTGATGGAGTGTGCGTGGTGTTGGTGATCGAGCCGAGGGCGAGGCTCGGCGAGTTGATGATCTTGTACACGCCGCCGTTCATGGTGCCGCCGCTCGGCGCGAACCCGTCGTAGATGCCGGGCTTCCAGTTGCCGGATCCATCCTTCGCAGTCGCCGCCGAGTAGTAATGCGGCGCGGGCGGCGCGACCATGGGGGAGGCGTTGTCGTAGTTGACCGGCGGCGGCTGGCTATAACTTTCCGGCAGCGTCGTCCCGTCCGTGGTGTGGAAGTTGAGGCTGTTGCTGCCGCCGCCGTTGTCGAGCTTGTTGGCGATGGGGCCAGGACAAAGCGAGCCATCGTAGTTGGTCTGCTGTGAAGGCAAGCCCGTGGAATGCGGACCGTTGTTGGCGCCAAAGCTCCCGTATGCGTAGACGGGACCGGTCACTGTCTGAAAGGCGGCGCCACCACCGTTGATATTCGCGTCACCGCTGATCGCGGCGACGGCGTAGTTGGAGCCGTTGAACTCCGGTCCGGGCTTGGTCGCGCGAGCCGACGCGGCGGTGTTGACGAGCGAGAAGCCGACCATGCGCGCGAAGATGCTCGGCTGCTGGTGCTGCAGGA
>VBHB01000056.1 GCA_005880315.1 Chloroflexota bacterium
AATCACGTACGTCGTCTGGGCCACGATTCTGCTCCACCTCTTCCTGCTGTTCGGCCTGACGACCATCTTCCTGTACGCCATTGCGGTAAGCGCGCCGCTGACCTTCCTGCGAGTGCCGCCCGTCCGCCGGTGGTGGGGCGCCACCCGGCGGACGGGAACAGCCCGAGTCTTGCGCACCATGGTCGCGATCGTGCTGCTTGGAATCTTTGCCGCCGGTTTCGTGCCGCTGGTACGTGAGCTGGCCGAAAAGGGAAGCGCCGCGTTCATGCTGCAGGCGCACCGTGATTGACCGCGCACGGCGGCGGCGCCGTGCGAAGCAGCTCATGGATGGGCTGACGGTGACCTGCGTCACGCTCGCACTTGCAGTCGGCACTGGCCAGCTCGTGAAGGAGGGATTGCAGGAGTTCCTCTTCCGGCCACCGGGGGTCGGCGCGTCGCCCTCGGAGGCCGATACGGCAAACGCGAACGCCGCCCCGACACTACCCCCGATCGTGGAGGTCATGCCGCCTGCTCCTCCGCCGTTGCTGCGGCCAGTCGAACGAAGCCGGCGACACCACAGTGACGCTCCATACCGTTAGGCGGCGGGCCGCGGTTGCGCTAGCCCTGGCGCTCGGCTTCTATGCGCTCAGTGACATCCTGCTCTGGCAGCGAATCTTCGAGGCGCACAAGCTCTCGGCCTTCGACAGCGAGTACCAGACCGGCCACGTCGCGATTCTGGTCGGGCTGATTGGCGTTGGGGCGGTGCTGCTCATTGATTCTGGGCTTTGGGCGTTGTGGTTCGGGGGCGCGCTCTACACGATGGCCTTCGGCGGAGCCGCGGACGTCCTGTATTACTGGTTCGACGGAAGACCGATTCCTGACGTCTTGCCGTGGCTGGACCGCTCGCGCCTGATCTTCATTCGCCCCTTCGGCGGCGACGTCACAAACGCCGATGTGCTCGCGTCAGCGGCGTTTTGGCTTGGGGTATGGCTCGCCGCGCTGCTCCTTTTTCCGCGGATCAGGCTCCGACGCTAGCTCGACCGGCGCAGCGCGCTTGCTCGGGTACGGCGCGCCAGCGGTCCAAGATTCGTCTCGGGAATCAGACCGGCATTGAGTCGGCTGGTCACACGCCTGAGCTCCTTCACGTCCTCCGGCGTCAGTACGTCGAAGACGAGCCGGCGAACCTCCGCGAAGTGAATCGGACCCACCTCCATCAGCTTCTTGTATCCCTTGTCGGTCAATTCTGCGTTTGTCGCGCGGCCCCTGGCTCCGCTCACTCGGCGCACCCACCCCTGCCGCTCGAGTCGCGAGACCACATGGGATAGCCGAGACAGCGAGCCGTTGGCGACCACAGCCAGATCCTTGAGCTGAAGACGCCGACCGGGCTGTCGGGATAGCGCCGCCATGACCCCGAACTCGAAATGACTCATCCCGGCTTCCCGCTGCAGCTGCGAATCAAGCGCCGCGGGCAGCAAGGTAAATGTGGCCAGCAGGTGGAGCCATGCGCTCCATTCGCGGTTGTTCAGCCACATGACAGGCTTGGCGGTCGGAATAAGTTGACGTTTCAACCTATTCAGGTTAGCAACTTGAAGCTTCAACTTCAAGAAATGGAGTCAGGAGGAAGTCATGAAACTGGTGGTCCTCGGAGCAACCGGCCGCACCGGGCGCCTCGTGGTCGAGCAAGCGCTCGCGGCCGGCCACACCGTCACCGCGCTGGTCCGCTCGCCCGAAAAACTGACGATTCGGAACTCGGGCCTTCGCATGGTCGCAGGCCGGGCCACCGATGCCGCAGACGTCGCGCAAGCGCTCGAGGGTGCAGACGCGGTCCTGAGCACGCTCGGCGGCAACGGATCGGTAATCGCCGATTCAACCCGAGCAATCGTCGACGCCGCGCATCAGACGGGAGTCAGACGGGTCATCGTCCTATCGTCCTTCTTTGTGGAACGTGATCGCCTCGGCGCAGTCTCTCGGCTGCTCACCGGTCTCGCGATGGGCTCGGTCATCAAGGACAAGACCGCCGGCGAGAAACTGCTGCGTCAGAGCGACCTCGATTGGACGATCATCTACGCAAGCCTGCTCAAGGAGGGTCCCGACAGCGGATCTGTCAGGGTGCTACCCGAGGGGGCGAAGCGCCGGATTTCAGACGGAATCTCGCGCTCGGACGTGGCGAAGTGGATGGTCGAGGCCGCCACCACGAGCCAACTCAACCATCGCAGCGTCGGGATCACAGCAGGGACAGCAATCAAAGAAAACGTTTCGCTGGGTGGTCGAACATGACTAAGAGGTTGACGAACGCAGCACGAGTTTGAGAGTCGTGGATCGTGCTTCTGGAGTCAGGACACTATTGAGGATGCTTCCGGCGTATCGCCGGTACTTGGCCTGATAAGCGGCATCGACCTCGTCGTTGATGTCGTGGTCTGCCTCAACGAACGTGACGTCCTGCTGAACACCCCCGGCCCGGATCCGACCCTCGTGCTTCTCCTGAACACCTCGGAACCAGCTACCACTGGGCCCTCTAACCGATCGAACGTACAGGTCGTCGCCGTGGCGGACAACCCACACGGTCACCGGTTTACGCAGCGTGGCGTCGCTCCGGACGGACGCGATCTGCACCTCTTCTGCTCTGCCGACCTTGTCGAGCTGATCGCTACTCCACCGCATCATCGACCTGTCTCCTTTGTGTCGATCCGTACAGGACCTCACTGTCACGTAATACTTCCAAGAGATCAGGATGCACTGCGGCCGGCCGTCGGAGGGACATCCCGGCGCGCGCTCCCGAGCGCGAACCTGGAGGGGAAGCGAACGGCCGCCCCTCCAGGCTCAGCTTCGAACGATCAGCGACCCGGGCAGAGCTTCGCGTTCGGGTTGTAGCTGGCGAAAATGCCAAGCGGGTTCGGCCGCCAGATCCACGCGTGGAGCGCCCACAGGTGGAGCGAGTCGACCCGATAGAAAGAGCGCCCGTACAGCTGCGGCGGGGTCGCCGAGACCCACGCCGACCAGGGCACGATGTACTCGACAGCGACAAGCTGAAGCCGGTCACCGTCGATCTCGTAGACGAGGGCTTCGGGCTGGTTGGCGACAACGGTCGCGTCGAGCAGCGACAGATTCACGTAGTGCTGGCCCATGCCTCCGACCCCGGGCAGGTCGAAGCAGGGAAGCAGCCGCCCGTAGCCGGCTCCCTCGGCCTTGCTGACATCGTGAAACGCGGCGGTGGCCTGCCGAACGCCGGCAAGGGCGCTCTCGTCGGAGCCATTCGAAGCCTGCACAGCAGGCGCGGCGACCAGTCCCGCGGCGAGGAGCGCCGCGGCGCTTCGCATCAACCATCTCCACATGTCAGCGCGCCTTCGCGGCCGGAGTCTCCGCCGCCATGTAGAAGTACGGGTCCAGGACACGCACCGGCGTGATCTTGTCGGCCGGCAGCTGGTTGAGCTTGGCCGCCTGCCGTATCGCCTCCGGGCTTGGCGCGTCGTAGATGCAGAACGTCTTCCTGTGGTCCTCGCTGACGTAGGAATGCACCCACGTGACACCCAGCTCACCGTTGGTTCCGACAACCGCCAGGCAAGCCTCCGCGCCCTTGACGGTCATCGGGATCTCGAGCCCCTCCGGAAAGATCCGCTCGACCATGAAACGTGCCATTTACAACCTCCTGCTTGCTATCGGCATCCCGGAAAGGGCCGCCGTCGCAAGTCAGGCTAGGTTTGGGTCAGTCTCGCGCCATCCGGGAGAAGGCTCACGCGGTGCTCAATTTCAAGTGCTCATTTCTGCGCCACCCAGGTCGCAACCTGGACCCGCGAGTCGAAGCCAAGCTTGTCCAGGATGTGGTGGACGTGGTTGTCCACCGTGCGTTCCGACAGGTACAGGCGCTCCGCGATCTCGCGATTGCTCAGACCCTTGGCGAGAAGCTGAGCGACTTCCTTCTCGCGGCGGCTGAGGCTGGTGGATGGGGTGGTCCGATCCGGCTCGGTTGACGTGGTTAAGGGTTGGTCGGTACCCGCGGCGTAAAGGCTCCACATTCCCAAGCCGGCGAACTCGCGGCTGCCACGCTCGCCGAACTCGAGGCCCGAGCCGACAACGAGGTCCTTGACGGTGCTCGAGACGAGCACATCGCCAGGCTGGGCCGCCGCCATGATGCTCGACGCGACGTGCAGCGCCACGCCGCGGGGCTTCCCTCCTGCGATCTCGCACTC
>VBHB01000057.1 GCA_005880315.1 Chloroflexota bacterium
TTCCTCCTCGTCCGCCTGCTCTTCTTCGGGTTCTGGGCCATGTGGCGCTGGGTCAGCCGGCGGATTCAGAACCCAGCTCGAAAAGAAGCCTGGCTCGCGACATTCGGGCCGTCGGCGGTGCTCGCGATGTTCGCGACGTGGGCGCTCGCGTTCATGCTGGGGTACGCGCTAATCCTCGACGGCCTTCGCAGCCAGATCCATCCGGCGCTGGACAACTTCGGCGAGTCGCTTTATTTCTCCGCCACCACCATCGTGCCGCTCAGCTATGGCGACTTCGTACCCACCGGCCTGGGCGCCCGCCTGACCATCATCTTCGAAAGCGCCACCGGCGTCGGCATCGCGGCGCTGGTGATCACCCTTCTCTTCTCCTTATATGCGTCGTTCCAGGCGCGAGAGGAGATGGTCGTCCAGCTGGACGCCGTCGCCGGCGCCCCGCCGTCAGGTGTGCAGCTGCTCGAGACGGTCGCCGAGCGCGGGCTGCGTGGAGAGCTCATCGATACGTTCGACGAATGGCGGGCATGGTCGGCCGCGGTGCTCGAGAGTCACCTCGCCTATCCAGTCCTCCTCTACTTTCGCTCCAGCCATGACAACGAGGCCTGGCTCAACTCTTTCGGCGCGGTCATGGACGCGGCCGCCCTGATGATCAGCACGGTGGACGAGGACGAGGAGGGACCGGCCCGCCTGATGTTCACGGTGGGCAACCACCTGGTCGAGGACCTGGCGTGGTACTTCCGCTATGGCGCGTCGTCGGCGGATCCTCTCGTCGACCGAGAGGAATTCAACGAGGCTGTCGCCCGGCTGAAGGCTGCTGGATACCAGTGCCACCCGTCGGATGCGGCCTGGCAGTACTTCACCAAGGTCCGCGGCAAATACGCGAGCCGGCTCAGCCTGATGTCCCAGCGCCTGGCGATCACACCTGCCAACTGGATCGGCGACCGCTCATACGTCCCTCACGCCGATGGGAGGGGCCGATCGCATCGCAAGAAAAAGGTGCCGCTGGCTAGCGGATCACCCCGATCTGGGTCATAGCGGACGGCGCCAGGAGCTCGATCGCCATCGCAGCCTCGGGCCGCCAGGGCTTGGATACCGTGGCCGAGACCGATGCGCCTCCCAAGCCTCTGATATTGAACGGGCGCATGCCAAACACGCCCTTGGGAAACTTGGCCGAAATCGTGGAGCGCGATTCGATCATGGCCACGTTCTTGGCGAGCCCGCCGTAGGCGCCGGCGATCAGCGCAATCACCCTGCGGTCGGTGACGGTGATGAAAACAGCCCCGCTCTGGCTCGCGGCGATCGCGGCGCCCACCACGCCAAACGCAGCTCTAGCCGCCACGGAACCGGCGGACCTGTTTGTGCCCAGGAAGGAAACCAGCACGCGTTCCGACGGTTCGAGAAGTCCCAGCGTCGAGGCGCCGATCCGGGCCAGCGTCTTGATCTTCGCGGCATTGGGTGGGGGAGGCATCGGTCCCGACGCGCCGATGCGGCCAGCCTGGCGCGACGCCTCGGCGGATGCGGCGGCGGTCGGATTGTCGGGCGCCTTGAGCGCGGCCATGGTCGCGGCGTGGAGGCCGACGGCGTCGCCGCCGATCGCCTGCTGGCACCACGTGAACCACTGCAGGTAGCGCGTTTCCGCGTCCGCCGCGGTGGGGGGGAGGTTGGCCGAACCAAACCGCATCCCCTGCACGCCCTGGGGCGTCAACCGGTAGGCGAAGAAGAGGCACGGAGCGGCGATCACGAGTCCAATCCCGGTGAAGATTCCGAAGCCGACAATCTCGTCGGACTGGTTGGCGTCCGGTTGGGTGACAACCAAGATCAAGAACAAGACGCCAAGCACGACCACGATGCAACCGATCACCCCGCCGATGATCAGGACGACGCGGCCCATCTAACCCTCACCCGGCGAGCTTGGCACGGCGCCGACCAATTTAAGCCCCAGTACCGTTGATTTGGCGCAGGTTATGAACGGATCGCACGTCCATCTGGTCATGAACGACTGGCGTCAGGCAGCCGAGGGCCTATTCCTTAAAAGGAAGGCGCCGCGCCGCTTCCTTACGCTCGCCGTCGCCGCAAGCCTCTGGCTGGCCGCCGCCGGGACCGCGCAGGCGGCCACGGCAGGCAAAGTGGATGCGAACTTCCAGCCCTTCACCTTCAACGCGCAGACGGCGACCAACCGTCAGATGCTCGCGCAGACCTTCACCGCCCTCACCAGCGGCCAGATCGATCAGGTCTCGCTGCCGGTGGCGGTGCCCTTCGGCGGCAGCGGCGACATCTTCCTGGTCAAAGTCGACCCGGCCACCGGCAAGCCCAGCCCCTCGTTCGGCACCAGCACCGCGCATTACTCCGGGTTCGTGAACTGCTGCACATGGACGGACTACACGATCTCGCCCAAGTTCTCAGTTGACGCCAAGAGCCAGTACGCCATCACAGTGCTCCCGTCGAGCGGCTCTTTCACCTGGACTGTTTCCAAGAGCCTCGACTACTCAGGCGGCCAGCTCTGGTTCGGCAACAAGCCGTCGACCTGGACCTACCTCTCGAACATGGGCTACGACTTTCCCTTCAAGACGTACGTCATCGCCGCATCCTCGCCGGTCGCGAACCGGCCGCCCACCGTCAACGCCGACAAGGCGACTGTCTCGGCGGACGAGGGCGCCGTGCCTGCCAACACGGGCACGTTCGGCGATGCCGACGGCGACACGGTCACGCTGACCGCATCCACATCGGACGCTACCCCCGCCGGGACGGTCACGCCCAATGCGGCTGCCGGGACCTGGTCGTGGAAGGGCGCACCGGCTGACGAGGGCACGAGCCAGACCATCACGATCACGGCCGCCGACAGCGGGGGCCTGAAGACTTCGACCAAATTCACGACTGTGATCAACCGAGTCCAGCCCACTGTCGCCATCCACGGCGCACCCACCAGCGGCCCTGAGGGGACGTCCATCGCCCTGACGAGCTCTGCGACCAGCCCCAGCGCCGAAGACAACACCGGCCCCTTCAGCTACAGCTGGAAGGTGACCAAGAACGGCACCGACTACGGCTCCGGCACCGCCGCCAATTTCAGCTTCAAGCCAAACGATGAAGGCGCCTACCTGGTCACGCTCCAGGCGACCGACGACGGCGGTGTCCCGGGTGACGCCCTACCGGTATCGATCTCCGGCGCCAACGTCGCTCCCACCGCCAAGTTCATCAGCGTCACTCAGCCGACCATCGTGGTGGTGTCGCAGGAAGAGCTGACCTTCACGGGTTCCTTCTCGGACCCCGGCCAGCTCGACGACCACACGGTGACGTGGAAGTTCGGTGATGGCGCCTCGACTACGACCATCGTCCACGCCGGCGAACCGACCACGTTCTCGGCCCCCCACACGTACACGAGGTCGGGCTACTTCTACGCCGACCTGACGGTCACTGACGACGACGGAGGGGCATCGGCCACGGTCGGCACGACGGTTGACATCATCACGCCGGCCGAGGCGATCGCCAAGATCGGCACCTTCGTGCAGAGCCGTCCCGGCCTGAACGGCGGCCAGAAGAACAGCCTGCAGGCCAAGCTGAACGCCGCGAGCGACGCCTACGCCCGCGGCAACGCGGGGGCCTCATGCAACCAGCTCGGCGCCTTCGTCAACGAAGTCGATGCCCAGCAGAAGGCCGGCCACCTCACACCGGGCGACCGCGACACGCTCACCAGCGCCGCTCGCGCGACCCAGCTCTCGATGGGCTGCTTCCACACCCTGGTGGAGTTCCTGAGCGGCCTCTAAACTCCGCGGCGTGGCCAGGACCGAGCTCCCACCCGCTGATCTTCTCCCCGTCCGCCGCGAAGCGACGTTGGCATATCGATTGGTCCGCCTGGTCGGCGTCCCGCTGCTGCACTCGATCTTCGAGTTCGACGTGCGAGGCAAGGAGAACATCCCCCGTTCGGGCAACTACGTGCTCATCGCCAACCACCTCAACTGGCTGGACGAGTTCGCGCTGCTGCTGCTGTTCCCGGTGGAGCCCCGCATCCACTTCCTTGCCGACCCGACGATCCTGGTCACGCGGAAGGTGCAGTGGTTCATCGTTCGTCACACCGGTGGATTCGTCCCGGTCGATCGCGATCATCACGGCGACCGCGCCCTCTTTCACCACGTGGATCGGGCGCTGGAGGTGGGCGGCGCAGTGGCAATCTTCCCGGAGGGCAACTACGGGCCCGCCGAGGGCGAGCTCATGCCCTTCAAGAAAGGCTTTGCCCATTTCGCCATCAAGGCGGGCGTACCGGTGATTCCGGTCGCGCTGTCGGGGACCAAAGACCTGTGGCTTCGAAAGCGGATCGTGGTGGTGATCGGTACGGCGTTGGGCACGGCGGGACAGACGCCCGAGTCGCTCACCGAGGCGGCGTTCGAACGCATCAAAGCGCTCATGCCCGCCTACCACGAGCAGCCGGGCCGCAAGCTCTGGCGCCGCCGTCTCACGGGCCTTTTCTAGAAGTAGAATCGCGGCGATGGACCTCAAGCCTGTTGGCATCTTCGAAGGCATGTCGCCCGGCGAGCTCAAAAAGGCCGCCAAGTCGATGCGGGAGATCCGGCATCCGCAAGGTGCGGAGATCATGATCCGCGGCGAAGGCGGCGTCGGCTTCCTGGTCATCCTGGTGGGCGAAGCCGAGGTCGCCACCCCCGATGGGCGCCACCGCCGGCTCGGCCCCGGGGACCATTTCGGCGAGATGGCGCTCCTCGACCACCAGGGCCGGAGCGCCAGCGTGACCGCGCACACGGACCTCGTCGCGGCCGCGGTTCCGGAATGGGGCTTCAAGCCTTTCCTGCAGGACCACCCCGAGGTCACGTACCGGCTGCTGGAGACCATGAGCCGGCGCTTGCGCGAGGCAGAGGCGGGAAAGAGCTAGCGAAGCTGGGAGACTAGACGCATGGCGCTTGCCCGCGTCCTCTGTCCCACGACCATCGGCCGGGAATCCGAGCTGTCCTTGCTCGAGGACGCCCTCCTCGCGGCGCTCCGCGGTGACGGCGGCGTGGTCATCCTCGGCGGCGAGGCCGGCATGGGCAAGACGCGTCTTGTCGGCGAGCTCACCACTCGAGCCTTGCGGCTGCGCTGCGTCGTCATGTCCGGGGCGTGCAGCGAGGCCGAGCTTTCGCTCCCATACCTTCCTTTTCTCGAGGCGATCGGCAACCGCCTGACCACCGAGAACACCGACGAGCTCAAGGCGCGTCTCGGCCCCGCCGCCGACGAGCTGGCCCAGCTCTTTCCGCAGCTCGGGCGCGCCTCCGCGCCGGGCGGCGACCCCACCCAGGCCAAGCTGCGCATGTTCGAGGCCATCCTGCTCGTGCTGCGTGATGCTGCCCGCGACCGGGCCCTGCTGCTGGTCCTCGAGGACCTCCAGTGGGCCGATCCTGGCACCCGGGAGCTGCTCGACTACATGACGCGTCGCCTGCGCTCCACCAATGTGCTGGTCCTGGCCACGTACCGGATGGACGAGATGCATCGGAAGCATCCGCTGGTGCCGACCATCCAGGGCTGGCGCCGCTCCGGCTCAGCAGAGTTCATCGAGCTGCAGCCTCTGTCGTCGGACCAGGTCGGCGAGATGGTGATGGCGATCTTTCACGAGGCGACGGTCAGCGACGAGTTCCGCGATTTCCTGCAGGAGCGGGGCGAGGGCAACCCCTTCGTGGTCGAGGAGATGCTTCGTGACGCCGTCGACCGCGGTGACATCTTCCGCACCACCTCCGGTGGGTGGGACCGCAAGGCGGTGGGCGAGATGCGCATGCCCCGGACGGTCCGCGCCGCCATCCTGCACCGGCTGGAGCGCCTACGTAAGGAAGAGGTCGACGTCCTTTCGGCCGCTTCGGTCGTCGGCCGAGCCGCGGATGTCAACACGCTCATCGCCGTTACCGGCATGGATGAGTCCGTGGTTTATTCGGCTCTCGAAACCTGTGTGACGTACCAGCTGCTCGAAGAAGACGACCGGACATCGGGCAAGTTCCGTTTCCGGCATGCACTCACGCGTGAGGCGGTCTACGAAGACCTGATCATGCCGAGGCGGCAGCAGCTCCATGCTCGTGTCGCCGAGGTGCTCGCCGCGCGCCTGGATGCCGCGGCCGTCGACCTGGCGCACCACCTCCTGGCGGCCGGCAGGTACGACGACGCGGTTCCCATCTGCGTGGCGGCCGCCGACGCCGCGATTCACGCCAGGGCATACCGCGACGCTGCCGACATGCTCGAGCGCGCGGCGCCGCACGTCAGGGACAAGGCCGAGCGCTCCCGGCTGCTGTGCCGGGCCGGGGATGCGTACTGGAACAACGATGAGCCAGAGGCGGCGCGCCGGCTTCTCGAGGAGGGGATCGCCGGCCTCGAATCCGAGGGCGAGGCGGTCGAAGCCGCCGGCTACCGGATTCAGCTCGGCCGGTGTTACTGGGAGCTCCTGCGCAGCGACCTCGCCCGTGAGCACTTCGAGCGGGCCCGGGCTGTGCTTGAAAAAGAAGGCCCGAGCGAGGCCTTGGCGATCGCGTACATGCGGATCTCTGGTTCGATCAGCTTCGACCGCGTGACCGAGACGAGTCTCGAATACGCCCGCCGCGCGGCGGAGATCGCCCAGCAGGCGGGCGCCGCGATGGCCTACGCATGGTCGTTGAACTTCGTGGCCATCGCCGAGGTCCACCTCGGCCAGGTTGAGCAGAGCTTCGATCACCTCGAGCAGAGCTATCAAGCCTCGATCCAGGGTGGTTATCAGTTCCAGGCCGAGAACGCAGTCTTCAACTCAGCCTGGACGGCGATGCACGTCGGCCTCGGCAGCCGCGCGCGAATGTGG
Source organism: Chloroflexota bacterium (assembly GCA_005880315.1). Lineage (GTDB taxonomy): Bacteria > Chloroflexota > Dormibacteria > Dormibacterales > Dormibacteraceae > UBA10449. The sequence goes on from VBHB01000057.1 coordinate 6,791, forward strand.
TCTGACCGAGCCGCCACTCACAAGTGGTCGACGCAAATCTGGCCGCCGTACATCAGGGGCCTGGTCGGTCTTGGACAGGGCCGGGTGGGCGAGGCGATCGAGTTCGCCCGCCTTGCCGAGCAGAAGGCAGGCGACGTCGGTCACGAGAAGCAGCACTGGCGGAGCCTGGTCTTGCTGGCTCATGCGCTTGCCGAGGGCATGCATGGTGAGGAAGCCGCCGGTTTGATGCCACCCGTGTCGAGCCGGATCGAAGGCCAGGACATCATGTATGACACCGCTCCGCGTATCAGCACTTTGCTCGCGCAGGGGAAGCTCGAACAAGCACTGGAGCTCGCTCGCAACACGGCGCACGACCTGGGCGATCTTGGGTCGATCGCGGAAGCGATCTCGGCCGTGTTGCGCGACGATCCTGCCTGCTTGCGTGCTTACCTGGATTCGCTGACCGTCAAGGGCGAGCTCAACGAGTCGCCCGGGTTGAACACGGCGCGCGGACGCCTTGCCCTTTACGAGGGACGGGTCGATGAAGCGAGGAGCACTCTGCAGCGGGCCCTCACAGCTTTCGAGGAAGGCGGGTTGCGGCTCGATGCGTGGCACGTTGGCCGATCCCTCGCCGAAGCCGAGGCGCGAACGGGCGACGAGGCCGGCGCGCGTAAACGCCTCGAGGCGATCGCACGTGACGCCGAGGCAGAGGGCGCGCGGCTGGCGGCCAAGCTCGCGCGGGAGACGGCCGCACGGCTCGGTTTGGAGGTGGCGGAAGCCCCCGAGAACGTCGAGGGTGCAGAAGATGCAGACGTCGTCGCCATGGGCGAGCGCATGGTGTCGGTGCTGTTCGCCGACGTCCGCGGCTACACGGAGCTGAGCGGCCGCAGCGCGCCGGCGGACATGGCGGAGCGCATCGCGTCGCTGCAGCGCTGGGCCTCGCAGGAGGTGGCGCGGCGCAAGGGCAT
>VBHB01000068.1:0-14698 GCA_005880315.1 Chloroflexota bacterium
CCCTTCTCCCAGTCTCGTCCGCGCGACAAGTACTGCAGCGAACCTGCGGCCTCCCAAACCCACTCCCACACCCTTTCCCAGTCCCGCGTCGTCCTCGCCGTTGACTTCAAGAATTCACCCACCGTAGAATTCACCCATCGTTGAATTAAAGGCAACGAAGTGGAGGAACCGTCATGAAGAAGATCGAATCGACATTGAGACCGATGATCGGGGGGCTGGTCATCCTGGTCGCGCTGATCGGCCTGATCGGCACGGCGATCAAGAACCCCCAACCCCACGACATCCCGGTCGGCCTCGTCGGCCCGGCGCCGGCCACGCAACAGATCCAGCAGGCCTTCGCCACCGCCGCCCCCGGCGCCTTCCAGTTCACGACCTACACCTCCGAACAAGACGCACGAGCAGCGATCGATGCAAGGACCGTCGACGGCGCGCTCATCATCGGAAGCCCGGCCCCCCGCCTCATCGTGGCGGGCGCCGCGGGCGACGCGGCGACCGGCGTGATGACGCAAGCCTTCACCAACGCTTTCAAAGCCCAGGGCGCGACCTTGACCGTGGAGACTGTGCACCCCTTCGCCGGCGGCGACGCGCACGGACTCATCCTCTTCTTCGTCGTCGTCGCGACGCTGGTCGCGACCCTGGCGACGCAGGCCGCCCAGCTCGCGATCAACAAGGACGCCAATTTCACCACCAACCTGGCCCTCGTCGTGGTGTTCGCCGCGCTCGCCGGGTTGGCCGGCATGGGCACGGCGGCATGGATCGCCGGCGGCTATGGAGATGGGTTCTGGGCCGCCGCCGGCCTGGCCGCCCTGGCGTCAGCCGCGGTCGGCTCGGTCACCGCGTGGACCGGTGGGCAGCCAGCTGCTGCCCGACTTTTATCGCGCGCTCGCCCCCTGGATGCCGGCGGGCGAGCTCTACAGCGCGATGCGCAACGCCTTGTTCTTCGACGGCGCCGCGCTGGCCTGGCCGATCGAGATCCTCGCCGGGTGGTTGGTCGGCGGGCTCGTGTTGATGGGTGCCGGCGAGCTGGTCGTCAGGAGTCGCAAGCCCGTTGCGTTCGCAACGAGCGCGCGACAGGGCGTCTGATGCCGAGAACGGGCAGGCGTCCCGGCACGACGGGCGGGACTCGCGAAAAAATCCTGGCGGCCGCGCGGTCCGACTTCAGCAATGCCGGCTACGACGGCGTCACCATCCGCGGCATCGCCGCCCAGGCCAGGGTCGACCCCGCCCTGGTCCTGCACTATTTCGAGTCGAAGGACGGCATGTTTCGCGCGGCCGTCCAGTTTCCCGTCGATCCGAAGGAGTTCATTCCAAGGCTGCTCGCGCCAGGCCTCGACGGCCTCGGCGAGCGGCTCGTCTCCTTTTTTCTCGACACCTGGGATTCGCCCGCCGGCAGCCCGATGCTCGGACTCATCCGATCGATCGTCTCCAACGAGGAGGCGGCGGCGATCCTGCGCGAATTCGTCACGCGAGAGGTGCTCGGGCGCATCGCGAAGGCACTCGAGCTCGACCAGCCGCAGCTCCGCGCCAGCCTCGTCGCGAGCCAGCTCGTCGGCCTGGCGATGCTCCGTTACGTCGTCAAGGTCGAGCCGATGGCGTCAGCGAGGACGAACGACCTGGTCGCGTGGCTTGGGCCGACGCTGCAGCGTTACCTGACCGACCCCAACGTGACCAGGGCTAGCAGAGCACCGCGACGACGGTCCCTGTCCCGTGGCTCAGCGGATCGGGCGCGTACCCCGCGTCGGTCTTCACGATCACGATCTGCGTGATGTTGCCCGAGACCGTCGAGCCCGACTTGGTCACCGAGCTCGACACCACCACCGCCATGTAGCCCGGCAGTGGTGCCGGCGGCGGGCCGGACGAGACGCCTGGGTCCGAGGTCCATGTGCCGCCGCATGCAGGAGGCGTGGACGACAGGGTGTTGGCGAAACCCTTGAAGCTTGCGGGACCCTGGCCGCCGCTCAGCGTGTTCTGCGTCGACCACGTGTCGGCCCAGAAGGTCACCGAAGCGCCGGCGGCCGCGCTGCCGTCGCCGATCACGAAGGTCCCGCCGGCCGCATAAGCGAACACCAGGACGGTGGAATCGGTCGACGCTGGCTTGTAGAAACCATCGCCTGCGAAGGCGGCGGAGACCTGCCCGGGTCCAAGTACCTGGTTGACGGCGTCGATCGCACACCTGGCCGACCCGTCGGCCCCGGTCGACGCGATGCAGCCCTGCGCCGACGCGCCCGTGCCGAGAGCAATCGAGACCGAGCGCCCCGGTATCGGTGTCTTGCCATCCTCAGTCAGCGCCGCCGCCAGCGAACCGGGAAGCCCATCGGCAAGCGGGCTGGACGATGCCAGCGCGACAGAGCTCTCCTCGGCGCTCACCGTGAAGGACGCCGTCGCCGACGAACCCGGCAGCGCGCCGCTCCCGGCGAAGGTCGCGACCAGCGCATAGGCCCCGCTCTGCTCGCTTGGCGTGATCGTGCACGAAGCGCTGCCGGCCGAATCGGTCAGCCCGGAACACGTCTCCAGGCTGTTCAGAGCAAACGAAACGCTCTGGCCGGCGAGAGGGACAGACGGCACCGCCGAGCTGTCGACCAGCGTCGCCGACGCGGTGACCGGGTCGTTGAAGTCGCCGGCGGATGCGCCGGTGTACGTCAGGGTCGTCGATGCCGTGACCGCCGGCGGCGCAATGCGCCCGATCTGGTTGGTCAGCCGCTCTGTGAACCACAACGCCTGGTCGGGCCCGGCGGTGATCGCCCCAGCTCCGGCGCCAGGAGTCGGGATCTCGAACTCGTCAAGCACGGCGCCGGCCGGGCTCATGCGCCCGATCTTGTTGCCGTTCTGCTCGGTGAACCAGACGTTGCCATCGGGGCCCGCAACAAGGCTCCCCGGCTGGCTGTTGAAAGTCGGGACCGCGAACTCCGACACGGTCCCGTCAGGCGTGATCCGACCGATCCGGTTGCCATCGAACTCGGTGAACCACAGGTTTCCATCCGGCCCCACCGCGATTCCCGCCGGCGTGCTGTTCGCCGACAGGCCGCCAAACTCGGTCACCACACCCGCGGTCGTGATCCGGCCGATCTTGCCGGCCGACTGCTCTGTGAACCAGAGGTTGCCGTCGGGCCCGCCGGCGATCGCGGTCGGCCCGGCGCCGGCGGTCAACGTGGCGACATCCGTCACCACGCCCGCCGGGCTCACCTTTCCGATCCTGTTGCCTGAGAACTCCGTGATCCACAGGTTGCCATCCGAGCCGGCGGCGATCTGGTCCAGCCCGCTGCCACCGAGAGGCAGCGCAAACTCACCCACCAGGACGCCGGCGGTCGTCATCTCGCCGACCGCGTTGCTCGTTTCGGTGAACCAAAGGTTGCCGTCAGGGCCTGCCGTGATCCAGAAAGGAGCGCCCGTCAATCCCGAGAACTCGGTGACGGTTCCGGTCGGTGTGACCCGCCCGATCCGCTGGCCGCCACCCGCCTGGAACTCAGTGAACCAGAGGTTGCCGTCCGATCCCAGAGTGATTCCTTCCGGGACGCTGTTGAAGGTGGGCACCCCAAACTCGCCGATCACAGCGGTTGCCGCGCGTGCGGGCGCGTGATTGACGACCAGCGCCGCGGCGGCCAGTGCCGAGGCCGCGATCAGGGCGCATGTGCGCGGGAAGCGTTCGGCGACCGAGTTCGACATCAAAGGCCCCTCCAGGGAACAAGATGTACGACCGGGTAATGATGCATGACGGGGATCTGCCGCCCGATCTTGCGAAGGGTCACGTGACTTTTGTCGCACCGAGCACGGCGGGCGTAGGATTCGCCCAGGGGAAGGGAATGACCTCGCGGGCCGGTGCGTCCAGCGACTGCGTCCAGTTCTTGAGCCTTCTAAAAGAGCCCAAGCGCCGCCGAGTGCTTTCCGGGTCGAGGCGCGAGACGTATCCGGCCGGCGCCATCGCGTACACGGCCGAAGCACCGGACTACGCGATCGTCGTCGAACGGGGTCTCGTCCGTCTGTACACGGGGGACCCGCGCGGCCGTCAGGCGACAGCGTTTTATCGCCACGGTGGCGAGCTGCTTGGCGTCGGCCTGGTCAAGCGACCATCCATCGATCTGTATGTGCAGGCCGTGACCGATGCAGAGGTCACGAGCCTCGATGTAGAGCAGCTGCGCGCGATGGCCGGCAGTGACGTCGAGGTTTCGCGCGCGTTGATCACCTACTTCGCCAACGTGCTTGCGCACGCCGTCCGCATCATCGCCGTGCGGTCGCTCGGCAACATCACCGAGCGGCTCGCGTTCGACATTCTCGATCGAGCGTGCGCCAACCAGCTCGTGTCGGGAAAGCTGGTCGTGCGCGCCTCGCAGCAGCAGCTCGCCGATTCCATCGGCTCGGTGCGCGAGGTGGTCGCGCGGTCGCTGCGAAGGCTGCGCGAGTACGGGATCGTCGCCACCGCGCCGAATCTCGTCCGCGTCCTCGACGTCGAGCGCCTCGAGGAGATCGCGACGCAACTGTCCGCCGATTAAGGCGGCGGCAGCGGCTTCTGCTTGAAGTCGAAGCAATCCGCCATGCCATCGTCAGCGGCGGTGCGCGCGTTCAGCGAAGGCAGACCAAAGGCGTGCTCGCAGAACCGGACCAGGCTCACGTGCGAATGCGTTGCATGCGAGATGAAACCGGCCTTCGCATAAGGGCTCAGGACCAGGCACGGCACGCGGCCGCCGTAGCGAAACTGCGTCCCGTCCGTCCATTTCTCCACCAAGGGCGGGTTGACGTGGTCATACCACCCGCCCCAGTCGTCCCACGTGACGAATATCGCCACCTTCGGCCACAACCCGCCCTTCACGATGGCGGCGACCTGCGCAACCGTCCACGCCATGCCTTTGGTCACGTTCCCGTTGCCGGCCTTGCGCTCGGCGGCGGTGTCCGCCGGATGCTCCGAAAGCGCGTTGTCGGCATAGACCCACGACACCGCGGGCAGCTTGCCGGCCGCCGCGTCGGCGGCAAAGTCGGCCGGCTGCTTCTTGTTCTTGCCGTTCGTGTATTTCAGGTAGTCGAACACGTAACCCCCGTAGTTGGTCCAGGTCAGATGCGACGCATCGAGCTGCGCCGGCAGCGTGGGCAGGTCGAACAGCGGCGCCGGATGTGGGTTCTCGATGATCGGCGAGGCGGCCGCGACGAGCATCAGGTGATTCGGCGTCGACGGCCCTGCCACGTCGGTGAAATAGCTGTCGCACAGGGTGAATGAGCGCGCCCATGCCCAGTACTTCGGGATGTCCGCCTCGAAGAACTGCACGCGCGGCGCTGTCTTCGCTCGCGTCAGCCAGGCCGGGTGGCGGTGGTTGGGGTCTTTCTTCGGCGGATTCGGGCTGTGCGGCATCGCCATCCCGATGGCGCCGGGAAACTGTCCGAAGTAATTGTCCAGGCCGTGGTTCTCTTTGACCACGATCACGACATGCTCGATCGGCGTGGTCGCAGCCATCAGATGCATCCCCGATTCTTGTTCGACCATTCGAGCTGCACCGTCCACGGGCCGAGCTGCTTGGTCTGCCACGCGCATATGTCCCCGATCTCCCCGTGGGAGTCGTCGTACCAACCAGTGCCGGGGACAGGATCGGTGATCGCCTCGCACAGCTCGTGCGAGCTGGTCGAGGTGAGCGCGTCGAGAACCTGCAGCCCGCCAACGCATCCGGAGCAGCCCGGGTAGGGCATCACCGCGTAGAAGGTCGTGCCGCCGATGGCGTCGTGATAGCCGCAGAAGTTGGAGCACGACAGCTGCCCGCCGAGGTCGACGTCGACGGCGGGAGGCAGATACACGAAGTAGAGGGAGTTGGGCGTGGCGGCGGGCAGGGTGCCGCTTGTGATGCGGGACTGGATGAGACCCTGGATGTCAGCGTCGGTCACGGACGCGCCCGGCTTCTGGTCGGTGATGACCGCTGTGGCGGCGAGGGATCCGTGCCCGATCGCCGTGCCTGGGACCGAGTACTCCGACAGCTGATCGATGAGCTCGCTGTTCAGGACATAGCTGAAGAAATCGTTGACCTGGGCCAGCAGCGGCGCTTCGCCGGCCTGCCAATCGTCGCCCCAGAACGCTGTCACGACTGTGGGCGCTGACAACACGGGACCACCGCGATAGGTCAGGTGAGCGGCGGTGACTGGAGCCGCTGCCGGTCCGGGGTGAAGAGGAACGATTCGGATTGGTGCAGCCATCCGTCCATAGTGGTCGGCGCGACCATGTGTCGCAACTCCGCGGCTTGCTCGCGTGGCGGTGAGCGCTTATGCTCGCGGATGGCGGCTTAAGTCAGTCAAGGGGGATCGATGAAGACCAGCTCGCGCTTTGCCCTGCTGCTCGGCGGACTCATCGCGATTTTCTCGAGCCTCGGAAACCCCGTCTCGGGCGCTTCGACAACACTCGATTCCGGCGTCGGCAACGTACCTCAGGGCACCCAGAGCGACGCCATGTACGCATCGAGCTACGGCGCGAATGGAGTCACCAATCGCTTCGTGACCAGCCGCCAGGTCAGCTGCTACCGCCCCGAGGTTCCGGTTACTGCCAACAACGGGCCGAACGACGGCTACACGGGTGAGTCGCCTTGCCCCGGCGCCAACACAGGTGAGGACACCGGCGCATCCGCCCCGTATCCGACGCAGGCCGGCAGCCGCGCGCCGTTCCCGGCGTCGCAGCCGATGCTTGTCAAGGACCATTCGGAATCGGACATCCGCGTCGATCCCACCAACCCAAATCACGTCATCGGCTCGACGAAGTGGTTCGCCGGGCCCGAGGGGTACAACCACCTGCTCGGCTTCTACGAATCATGGGATGGCGGCAAGACGTGGCCGACGATGGGGCACATCCCCGGATACGAAGGCTTCACCGATAACACGGACCCGGTGGGCGCCTTCGACTCCTATGGCAACTATTACCAGGCCCTGCTGCCGTACCAGTTCTATTACTCGAGCGGCGGCTCCAAGAAGTACGAGCCGGGCAACGAACCCAACCCCGCGATCCCCAACGAGGCTGTGTCGGTTGCCGTGCGACCGCACGGAGCGATCAGCCCGACCAGCTGGATCACGACCCACAACGGCCGGCCCGACTACGTCTTCACCACCGATGCCGGGCTGGGCCAGGAACCGGACAAGGAATGGATAACCATCGACCGCAACCGGCTGCTTCCCGACGGCGGGGCCAACCCCAACTTCGACCGGATCTACATGATGTACGTCAACTTCAACGGCAACGGCAGCAAGCCGTTCGTGCAGACGGCGGTCGCGAAACCCGACGGAACGCACAGTGACTGGACGGCGCCGGTGATTCTGCCCACGCCAAGCTCGAACAGCAACAACACCTACTTGCTGCCGCACATCGATCCGGCCGGGGTCGTGTACACATCGGTGATCAACTACGTGGCGGGGCAGAGCGGCTGCTGCGTCGACGTGCTGATGGACTACTCGACCGACGGCGGTGTCAGCTGGATCGGGCCGTCCGTGGCGGTGACCGGGGTGCATGTGCCGCCGCTGACCGGCGCGGGCTACGCCAACACCACGTTCGAAGATGGGATCGAGGAGACGTTTGCGGTGGGCAACCACCTCTCGAGCGCCGGTCACTACCCGGTGTACATCGCGTACGAGTCGAAGAGCAGCGGCTTCGGCAACATCCTGATGACCGCCTCCTACGACCGCGGCGCGTCATGGACCCTCCCGATCCAGGTCAACGACAACATCGTGGCCGGCGTCGACGAGTTCCAACCCAACCTCGCGGTGGCTCCCGACGGCACCGTCAGCGTCGACTTCTACGACCGCCGCCTGTCGTGCCCGGCGGCGGGAACCCGTGAGGCGGCGGCAGCCGGCCTTAAGCTCGACCAGGTCAACCCCAACTACTCGGGGGCGCTGCCACCCTTCGGCGCGCCCAACTATTGCATCAGCTCGAGCGTCCAGTTCTACAGCGCCTCTCTTTCGCCGATCGGGCACAACATCAAGATCACCCAGCACAGCTGGGATCCGCAGCTCAACGCGCCGGATCGCAAGTGCTTCTGCGCGCCCACGGATACGTTCATCGGCGATTACTTCGGCAACGAGATCGCGGGCTCGACCGACTTTGCGACCTTCGTCAGCACGTTCGACGACGGATCCAATCCACAGCACTACCAGCAGCAGGTGGTCGCGACTCTGCGGGCGCCGTGATGACGCCATAAGAGGGCATGGGGACGCGGGAGGGCCATGCGCGATACCCTGTCTGACGTGGACTCTGGCCATAAGAGCCCAGTCGTCCTCGTGGTCGACGACAGCAAATCCATACGAACGGTGATCGAAGCGTGCTTGAGCGGCATCGATTGCGTGTTCCGATTTGCAAGCAACGGCCCGAGCGCGCTCGCGATGATCGAGGCCGATCCGCCCGACCTCGTACTGCTCGACGTGAGCATGCCAGGCATGGACGGGTTCGAGGTCTGCCGGCGTATCAGGGCGGATTCTCACCTGCGCCTGCTGCCCGTGGTGATGATCACCGCGCGCAGTCACCATCACGATCGCGTTAAGGCGCTCGAGTACGGCGCCGACGACTTCATGACCAAGCCATTCGACCGCGCCGAGCTCGTGGCGCGGGTGAGGTCCTCGCTTCGCCTCAAGTCCCTTTACAACACGCTCGACAGCGCCGAGCAGGTGATCTTCGCGCTCGCGGCCGCGGTCGAAGCCAAGGACTCGGTGACCGAGCGGCACACGCGCCGCGTGGCCGAATCCGCCCGCCACCTGGGCACCAGGCTCGGGCTTTCCGAGGATGCGCTGGACGCGCTGTATCGCGGCGGCATCATCCACGACATCGGCAAGATAGGCGTCTCTGAGGCGATCCTCCTCAAGGGCGGCCCGCTCGACATCGTCGAGCAGCGCAGCATGCAGGCGCACCCCGAGATCGGCGCCAACATCATCGCGCCCCTGCAGACAGGGTCGAACCTGCAGCCGATCATCAGGCACCACCACGAATGGTTCGACGGCCACGGCTATCCCGACGGCCTGTGCGGTGACGAGATCCCGCTTCTCGCACGGATCATCTCCATCTGCGACGCGTTCGACGCTCTGATCAACGATCGCCCTTACCGGGCCGGCGTCTCCGTCGACGAGGCGTCTGCCACGCTGGCGGCCGGTGCGGGTACGCAGTGGGACCCGCGCCTGATCGAGATGTTCCTAGCCGAGGTGCCGCTGATCGAACGCATGGGAGCGGCGTAGCTCGTACAGATGTAGCAGGTGAAGTCCATACATCGGTGGTATGGACCGCCCTCTGAGTCTCCCCTGAGAATTTCTAGTAAGCAAAGCCATGTAAAGGCTTGGCGACACTCGCAGGCGAAGGGGGTAATCGGTGGGACTGATTGCAAGGTCAGGACGTTTGGCTGCCATCGGGGTGGCGCTGCTGGTTCTCTTCTCGGTAGGAAGCACCAGCGCGGTCGCTGCGGCGCCGAAGTTCGGCACGCCCGTCCGGCTGCCCACCTTCAAGTCGTGCGGTGGCTACGAGCCGGGCATCGCGCTCGACAAGTTCGGAAACATCTTCGTCACCGCGCACAAGCAGAACCATTGCGACGCGGTGGCCGTCGACCCCAGCGCGCCGATCGGCGTCCGCGCACAGTCCTGGATGTGGACCTCGACCGACGGCGTGAACTGGAATGACATGCCCGGCCTGAACAACTTGCTCGCCGACCCCGCCCAGCTGGACGTCGGCGACGAAGGTGATATCGCCCTCGACGACGCCAACCATTTCTACTTCGTCGATACCAAGGTCGTCGACGACAGCTTCACGCGCTGGACCGTCAACGGCCCTGGCACCAATCACATGACGCAGGACATCCACAGGCCGGTGATCCCGTCCCTGATGCCCATCGATGACAGGCCATGGGTCACCGCCCACGGCGCCACCACCGTGATGTACGCCGGCAACGAAGGCGACAAGGACACCTACAACGTCGGTTCGGCCGCCAACGGTTGCACGGGACCCGTCACACCGCCTGCTCCGGGCGCGCCGGCCACGGGTGGCCGCTACACGGTCTTCATGTCGCACGACGCCGGCGCGTCGTTCGACCCGGTCGGATGCACCCTGCCCGACAGCGGCTGGTGCCGGCCGGCGGCCGATCACAGCGCGGGCTCGCCTTACCTCTACATGTTCTGCACCAACGATTCGGGTGCCGACGACAACATCAACAGCGAGGGCACGCCAGGCTACACCGTAGGGACTCTGTGGTCGTACGTATCGGCCGACAACGGCGCGAGCTGGAAGCGCTACAAGGTCGACAGCTACAACTCCAACTTCGCCTCCTCCACCGGCGACATCACGTGGCCGGCCGTAACCGTGGCCAAAAACGGGTTCGTCTACGCGCTCTTCGCAAATCCGGTCAGCGTCAACCAGGTCAAGACCGGGACCACGCTCAACCTCTACCGGTCGACCGACCACGGCGCCCACTGGAGCAAGCAGAACGTCACGCCGGCCAACGCGGGCCTCATCCGATACAGCTGGATGAGCGTGGCGGGGGACGGCCACACGATCGGCGTCGGCTACTTCACGCACCAGACCGTCAACGGCAACTGGCATGTCTACGCCGGGACTTCATCGTCATTCGGAACCGCGGTGAGCTACAGCCTGGTCGACCCTGTCGAGGTGGCGCCGGCCGGGGACTTCGCCTTCGGTGACTTCTTCGAGGTCGGGTTCGACAACGCCGGTCGCCTGAATGTCGTCTACACGCGCTGCACCGACCTCGTGCCTGGCGACGACACCACCGACTGCCTCAACTCAGACATCTATTTCGCGAGGACCGTCTAGCAAATCTGACCCTCTCCCTCCTTGGTACCGCCAAGCGCCTGGCTCAACGGAGCCAGGCGCCGCGGGCCTGGGCTCCCCACCATGTTGGGACCTCCCCGCCGCGCAGCGCCCGGGTGTGGGGACCCCAATCACGCGGGGGCTACGGTCTTCATCCCCATCGCCGAAATGGCCGCCACCATCCGGGCGTCATAGGTAACCACTCGGCGAAGACTGCCTCCGAGCTGGCGGATCGTGGCAAGGTGAATGGCGTCCAGCGAGCGAAGTTGGGCTGGCAGCAACGCCCCGGCATCCGCAAGGGTGCGGTCGCTGACTCGGATCAACTCAATGCGGCTCAGCACGTCATGACCCCTTTGCACCGCCGCTGGACCTAGCGGTAGTAGCGCCCTTGCGACCTCGGTCCGCGCCAGTGCGCTGACAACGAGGGGTGCTCGGCGTCCTAAGTACCGACGGAGGGCGGTGGACTCCTTCTCTGCGACCGCGAGCTTCACGATCGCCGATGAATCCAAATAGATCGCGCGCTCAGCGTTCATTGCGACGCAGCCGGGCCAGGACCGCCGAAGGTGATTCCTTTCCGGCCGGCACCGGCAAGGGCTTGGGGAGATCGGTGAGACTGCCGGCGGCAGGAACAACCTCGCCGGCAGCTCGGAGTTGCTCTAACGGTCCAGCTTCCGGCAGTGGGGCGAGCAATGCGACCGGCCGCCCCCGATCGGTGACTTCGATGGTCTCACCGGCCTCGACGCGGCGCAGCAGCTCGCTGGCACGCTGACGGAGCTCACGAACACCTACTGTTGCCATGTGCTATTTGTAGCACAAACGAGGTTTGAAACGGGACGGCGCTCCGCCTGATTCAAGGCGTCACCACGAACCTCTTCGCCAGGTCGGCCGGCAGCGTGAGCGCTGGGTCGGCGTCCTCGAGCAGGCCGCCCGCTTGCAGGGCGCGCACCACCACCTCGGAACAGATCTGATGGTTGCGCCGCATGAGCTTCACCGGGAGGCCGGTCAATAGATAGATCGAGGCTCCCACCAGGGCGAGATAGCCGAACGCGACGCCGACCTGGTGATTCGCATAATCGACCGCGCGCTTGCGGCCGTCGTGGCTGAACTCTGACCCCAGCCGGACCAGGTGGTACTCGGTCGCCTTGTATTTCGAGATGGGGGTCCTCACGACGCCCGTCGCCTCGGCCTCCACCAGCACCCCGTTCCCGCTCACGACCAGTGCGGTGTGGCTCCAGTGTGAGTAGGGCGCGTCGGGGCCGCGAAACCGCCGCGCCTGTCCGAAGCTGATCAGCGTGGCGATCGGGCGGTTGCGATGCGTGAGGATGAAGTCCCCAGGCTCGTATTCGGAAGCCTCCTCGCCGGGGCCGTACCGTTCGACGCTAGCCATATGCCCAACCGTAGGGCGTTGATGAAGCAGAGATGCGGGGCGCTCGGGGGCTCATGTACTCGTCGGACGCGGGGCCGGGGATCACGCGGGTGCGCAGGGGCCGGGGCTTCGCGTACAGGCGGCCAAGCGGCGCCCCGCTCCGCGATGCGGCCGCGCTTCGGCGCATCGCAAGCCTCGTGGTCCCACCCGCCTGGACCCACGTCTGGATCAACCCCAACCCGCGCGGGCACATCCAGGCCACCGGTCGTGATGCACGCGGCCGCAAGCAGTATCTCTACCATCCACGATGGACCGCGCACCGCGACGCGGACAAGTTCTCCCACGTCGTCGGCTTCTGCGGCGTCCTGCCGCGAATCAGGCGACGCGTGGCGAAAGATCTTCGCACGCCGGGCTTGTCGCAGGAGAAGGTGATCGCGGCGATCGTCCGGCTCCTCGAGAGCACGTTCATCCGGGTCGGCAACGAGCAATACGCGAGCCAGAACCGCTCGTTCGGCCTCACCACCCTCCGCGACCGGCATGCAAGTGTGCACGGCGCCACCATCCGGCTGTCCTTTCGCGGCAAGGGCGGCAAGGACGTCGAGGCGGAGGTGACCGATCCTCGCGTGGCGCGGGTGGTCCGGAGGTGCCAGGAGCTGCCGGGCCAGGTCCTGTTCGGGTACGTGGACGAAAACGGCGAGCGCCGGACGGTCTCCTCAGAAGATGTGAACCGCTATCTCCGTGAGACCACCGGAGCCGACTACACGGCGAAGGACTTCCGCACCTGGGGCGGGACGGTGCTGGCGGCGGTGGCGCTGCGTGGTCTCGAAGGCTTCGAGTCGGAGGCCGAGGCGAAGCACAACGTCGTGGCCGCGATCGACAAGGTCGCGCGGCGCCTCGGCAACACGCGTGCGGTCGCGCGCCGCAGCTACGTCCACCCGGCTGTCATCGACGCATACGTGGGCCACGAGCTCGAGGGCGCTCCGTCGGTGGAGGCAGCCGTCCTCAAACTGCTGCTCAAGCATCACTCATAGCACCGCAACGGATGGGCAAGCCCCTCCGACTCGAAGTCGAGGGCCTATGGACCGCTAGGCGCGGTCAGTACCGCGTCCTTTATCGGATCGACGAGGAAAGGCACGTGGTCGAGATCATCACGATCGACCACCGCGCAGACATATATCGACGAGGCCGCCGAGGCTGATGGTCGGTCCAGAGACCTCGAAGTCATCGGCTTCACGGCACAGGAATTCGACGCCGCTCCCGTTTAGCACTTCTATCTCGGCTTGTCGGGATGAACACATGGATCGGCGGGTGGTGTGCCGGTCCCGCCAGGGGGTATCGACTTGAGCGCGACCATGGGTCGAAAGGCAATCCGGCGCGGCACAAGCCTGGCATCGTGGGGCGCAGCCGCGATGCTCGTCGGAACAGCAGCGACGGCGGTCTGCATGTCGTTGACACAGGTCGCGGCCGCATCCTCGATCAGCGTGTTCGTCGGTTATGCCGATAGCCTGCGTGCCGGCGGTGAGTTCCCAAATCCCTGGAACGGAGCGCCGAACACCACGTTCGATGGGTGCTCGCCGCAGGCGGCTTGCACCTTCGATGGAGGCGCTATCCGAATTCGAAACGACAACTCGACGCCAGTATCGATCGATCAAGTCAGCGTCCACATTGGGGATTGCCTTTACACCTGGAGCGGCGCCAGATATCCACTCTCGCTCCTGCCGGGAGCCACGTTGGTCGCAACCCAAAGGGCGAGCGGGGTCGCTGCGGGATGCACCGGGCCCGATCCATCGACGTTTGACAGCTCTGACATTCCTAACGTGGGAACTTGCACGAACGACGGGATTCAGCCGACGGTCGACGTGACCATCGACGGAACAACGTCCAGCTACACCGACTCGGGACAGGTCCTGAACACGGGTGGCATTGATCCTGGCGCCTGCTCGAACGGTGACGAGTCGACGCAATGGGTAAGGATCGGCAGCAATTCCTGCCCGGGTCAGACGCTCACGCTGAATCCGCCAACCCAGACCGATCCCGTTGGCACGACCGCGACGTTGCTGGCCAATTTGACTGACGCTTGTGGCAGTCCGTCGTCAGATGTGGTCGTCGGGTTCAAGGTTGCAGCGGGACCCAACGCTGGCGCGACGGGCCAAGGCGTGACCAACTCACTCGGCATTGCTGCGTTCACCTACTCGAGCCTGGTCGTCGGAATGGATTCGGTGCAGGCGGCCGTGACGAACGCGGTTGATTTCACGAGGACCTCGAATACTGCGACGGTGACGTGGACGGTCGAATTCGCGCCGGGCGGTGGGAGCTTTGTCATTGGGAATAAGAACGCTGCCCTTGGCAGTGCGGTCTACTTCTGGGGTTCCCAATGGGCGCAGCACAACTCGTTGACCGCGGGCCCTGCGCCACGCAGCTTCAAGGGCTTCTCCGACCAGCCGGTCACACCGGCGTGCGGACAAAGCTGGACGTCCGAGCCCGGCAACAGCACGCCGCCGCCCGACGGACCGCTCCCCGAATTCATGGCCGTGATCGTGACCAGCTCGGCGCTCCAGATGGGGCCGGAGGTTTCCGGCGAC
>VBHB01000068.1:14870-23344 GCA_005880315.1 Chloroflexota bacterium
CTAAGAGCTGCCCAAGCATCACTCATAGCGGAGGGCTTCGGCCGGGGCGATCCGCGATGCCGACCTCGCCGGCATGTACGTGGTGACCAGCGTGGCGAGATATGCGCCGCCAAGGATGAGCGCCAGCTCGGTCACCGGCACGTGGAACATCACCGTGCCGAAGGTCTTGTCGATGACGAAGAACCGGTACGACTGCCATAGCCCCACGATCGCGCCGATGATCAGGCCGACGATCGCGATGAGGCTCGACTCCATGAGAAAAGATGTCTGCACGAGCGATCGCCGGTAGCCCAGGGCGCGGAGCATGCCGATCTGCTGGAACCGCTCCACCACGGCTCGAGTGCTGATCACGCCCAGGCCGGCGATGCCGACGATCAACCCGAGGGCGAGGAAGCCGGTGACGAGGTTCAGCAGCGTCAACGTGCCGCTCAGCTGCTGGGCGAGCTGGTCGGCGACGATCACCGGCTCGACCTGGTTCTTCACGAGCATGCGGCCCAGGTCGAGGCGCGCCTTGTTGACGTCGACGCCGGGCTTGATCGCGAAGTAGTAGCCGGTGGGGGTGAGAGGCTGCAATGACCCGACAGTCGCGGCCGATGGCGCGTCAGGCGCGACGAACATCCCGCTCGCCATCGCCGTGCTGGTCGACACGTACATGCCTCCCCAGGCGGCGTTCGTCTTCATGAACCCGACCACGGTCACGGTCCACGTGGTTTTGACGGAGCCTTGACGGAAGAAGGTCACGCGCACCTGGAACGGCCTGAAGGTCGCGTCCCCAGGCTTGATGCCGGTGATGTCCGCGGCGCCGTTGGTCCTCGCATCAAGGCTCGACGCGTTGAGGATCGCGTACCCGGTGTTGTCCCTGACCGCATCCCACGCCGCGCGGTCTGACGAGTAGCCGGCGGCACGGGGCTGCAGCGCGTACCCCGTGGTCGAGAGATAACCGGAGTCGACCACGTGCAGGTTGTAGCCGCTGTCCTGCTGCAGCGTTGACAGCGAGCCGTCCGCCTTGACCTGCTGGACCTGCACGCCGAGCGAGTTGTTCTCCCAACCGATGCCGCGCACGTCCGCGGCCGCCTGCGGATTGGACTGCACCAGTGCGGCCACGTCAGCTGGGAAGGCCGTATTCCTGTTCTGGTTGAAGTTGTTGTCGGGCGACCCGGCGACGATCTGCCAGCCGCCGGAGACGCTGTCGACCTGGGCGAAGTTCTGGACCAGGACGTCCTTGAACACCGACATGTACACGATGATGAAAGTGACGATCGCGAACATCGCGACCGCCATCCCGGTGCGGAACTTGGTCGACATCGGGTAGGCCATGCTGGTCCGCGTGACGGCGGCCAGCCCGCTGATGCGGCCGGTGAAGAACATCACGCCGTGGATGAGCAGGTCGCTGTTGTACATGACGAGCCAGATCGCCCCCAGAAGTGTCATGAGCGCGGACAGGATGAACACCTCCGGCCCGCCGAGCAGCTGGCTGACCTGCAGCGTGCCGTCGATGTGCAGGAGCTTCTCGACCCTGCCGAATGGACGAGCCCAGTACAGGAGCAGGCCGAGCGCGGCAATCGTGAAGCCGGCGCGCGCTGCGACCAGACGTCGCACACGGGCGATGGTGAGGATCCACTTCAGGAGCAGGCCGGTGCCGATCACAACGAGCGAGACGCCCGCCGAATAGAAGATCTCGACGTGCTGGAGCGGGCTGTTGTCGATCAGGGTGATCGCGACCAGGCCGGCGCCGGCAAGGATGGTCAGCGGCCCGCGCCGGAACAGCGCCCACCAGAAGGAGCGGATCGCTCCCAGCGTGCCGAGCGTGATCCGACCGAGGAAAACGAGCGGGTGGCGGTGCCACAGCTGCTTGAGAGCGACCCAGGCAACTTTGAAAGGGGCGACGAAAAGAGTGAGCATTCCCACATCGCGCTGCTCGCTCTCGTCGAGGTCGCGAATCGCGGCCACGATGTTGAGTCGGCTCACGCGATAAGCCGAGAACGCCACCACGATGAACGTCAGCAGGATGCCCAGGCAGATGGAGATGACCACGCTCGTCCACTCGACGTGGAACGTGAGCGAGATGCCCTTGTAGAAGCCGCTGAACACGCTCGACAGCACGCGGATCATCAAGGCGGCGACGCCGACGCCGAGGAACGCCCCGACCACGCTCGACGCGAGCGTGTAGGCGGTGCCCTCGAACAGGAACATCTGGGTCAGGTGCCTGCGCTTGAGGCCGACGGCGCGGCTCATGCCCA
Source organism: Chloroflexota bacterium (assembly GCA_005880315.1). Classification (GTDB taxonomy): domain Bacteria; phylum Chloroflexota; class Dormibacteria; order Dormibacterales; family Dormibacteraceae; genus UBA10449. The sequence goes on from VBHB01000068.1 coordinate 17,111, forward strand.
TCTCGGCGCGCCGCTCGGCGGCCAGCATCACGAAGATCAGGAAGATGAGCAGCACGCCCACCGCGATCGAAAAGAAGCTCACTCCGAGCAGCGCGGCGGTGATGAACAGGCCGCCGGTTTGCGCGAAGACTATGGCGTCGGCTTTGTAGGCGGAGTAGGAGTAGAGGTCGAGGCGGCCGGCGATGTCCTCGTACCGCGCCATCTGTTTGGGCGCGATCGCCGCGATGCCGCGGCCGAGCGCGTTCTGCAGGTCCGGGTTGCCGACGAGGGCCTTGAAGTCAAGGGAAACGTCCGGCTTCTGGATTTCCACGTACAGCGTTTCGAACAGTCCGCGAACCGGATCGCCGTCTGGAAGGCTCAAAGCGAGCGAGGTCAATGGCCCTGCTACTTCGGGCTGCGCCAGCAGCGCTTTGAGCTCACCTGCGGCGGGGGTGTCGACCTGCAGGACGCCGACGAGCTTCAACAGGTTGTCCTCGCCTGAGGTGCCTACCGACGCCGCCACCGCGTCGCCCATGACGCGTTCGACCAGGCGGTTGCCGGCCAGCGACTTGAACTCGTCGGTGACCGCGGGCTGGTTCAGCTCGACCAGGAGGCGGCGGCTGAAGTCCTGCGTCGGGTCGAGGAATGATGCCTGGTCGTGGATCTTCTTGACCTGGGCCTTGATCGACGGCGTGCTGAGGTAGGTCCAGAGGGCGGCCGCGGCCTGCGGGTCGGTGAACTCGACGCGAAAGTGCCTGGTCACCTCGTCGCCCGTGGCTCCGTTCGGACCTAGATCGTCGAAGCCGCCGGCGCCCCGGTTGCGAAGAAAGATGAGGTTGTAGCCGGTCGCGTGCCCGATCACCGTCCGCATGGTGGCGATGGGCATCAGCACCGAGTTGACGATCGGCCCGTGGCCGGAGATGCTGGGGTTGACCTCCGTGTCGAGCACGTCCCGAACGGTGACGTTGGTGACGTGACCGTCGACGTACAGCTGGATGCCGTCGCCGGCGTGCGCGTTGAGCGTGTCCGCAAGCTGGTTGCCGATGTACACCTCGCCGGAACCGAGCGCGCCGGCGTCGAGGCTCGACCCGCCGCGGCTGCGCAGCGTGCCCCAGATGTCGCCGAAGCCGGCCGGGACTCCGAACACGGCAACGTTCTCGGACGAGGACTGGCTGGTGGTGGTGTCGATCATCGACCCGGGTGCGGTGATCACTCCCGCGGCCGCGGCGATGTTCGGATCCGCCTTGCTGCGCTGAATCACGTCGGCGGCCTGTGCGTCGCTGAAGAAATAGGAGTCGGCGGTAGACGCGCCCTGCACGAACTGGCCGCCAGGCTGCTTTGTGATGGCTTCGTCGACGCCGCCGATCTGGCGGAGCTGGATCGATTGCAATGAATAGTTCAGCGTGTCGCCCACCGACAGCGACGCGGTGATGATCAGGGTCGCGAGCATGAGCCCGAACAGGATCAGAACGGTCTGCGCGCGCCGTCGCGGAATGTTCCGCAGCGCCATCTTCAACAGGACGCGATTGACCGCGGCGAAGAGGAGCAGGCCGACCAGCAGCACGGCGACGGCCGCGGCCATCCAGCCCGCCACCGTGAGGGACGGGATTCCGAAGAAGGGGCTCAATCCCCGCTCGCCGCCGCCGGGACGAGGGGCGCGCCGTCGAGGTGCACCGGCGCGTCTTTGGTGTCGGAGACGATCAGCCCGTCGCGCATGCGGATCAGCCGCTGCGCCAGCGCGCCGACCTCTTCGGAGTGCGTGACCCACACGAAGGTCTGGGCGTTCTGGCGGTTGAGCTGGACCATGAGGTCCATGATTCCGGAGCTCGTCTCGGTGTCGAGCGCCCCGGTCGGCTCATCCGCCCACACGATCGCGGGCTTGGTCGCCAGGGCTCGCGCGATCGTGAACCGCTGGCGCTGGCCTCCACTCATCTCCGCGGGCCGGTGGCGCGCCCATTCGCCGACGCCCACCATGTCGATCGCTTCCTGCGCGCGCTTGCGGGCCACCGATGGCCGGACTCCGCCGACGAGCATCGGCAGCTCCACGTTCTCGACACCGGTGAGCACCGGCAGCAGGTTGTAGGTCTGGAAGACGAAGCCCATCTCACGGGCGCGAAAGTCGGTGCGCTGGTTGTCCGTGAGGTCCTTGAGGTCGCGGCCGGCGATCTTGATGGTGCCGCTGTCGATGACGTCGAGGCCGCTGAGGCAGTTGAGCAGCGTGGTCTTGCCGCAGCCGCTCGGTCCCATGATGGCGACGACCTCGCCGGGGCGGACCAGGAGATCCAGGCCGCGCAAGGCATCGACCTTGTGCTTGCCGGCGTCGTACCGCTTCCAGACCCCTTTGGCATCGATGATGGTCTGAGGTGTATTCACCTCCCCACCCCGTGGGGAGGTGGGCTCCGCGCGAAGCGCGCTGCCCGGTGGGGGGATGGGATCGCTCAATTTAGTCTCCTAAAACGTGTGGATTTGCATGGCTGCGACGCGCCGGGGGTCCACGGATCTATGCACCGCCGACCGGCGTTTTGTGACGCGACCTTATACGCAAGGAACCCTAACCGGGGGTTGTGCCGAAACTATGTCCAGCTCTGCGCGGGCTTAGGCGGCGGGCGACGCGGTCCCGGTCACGCGTTTCCGTAACAGAAACAGCATCACCAGCAGTGCCACAGGGGGACCTCCGCCAAGCACCAATGAACCGAAGTTGTGTCCGGACACTGAGGCCCAAATTGAGAAAACGATGTTTGTCGCAAGGGCCAGCGCAAGCACCAGCCGGCTGAAGATGCCGAGCTGAGCCGTCAAGGACAAAAGGCTCCGGTACCAGAGAAGATTGGCCAGCGCAGAAACTACTGCCACGACTGGTCCTAAGGACACCGCGAAAATGAGCCCACCCAACACCACAACCAAGGGCACGGGGATGCGGGGCGTGACGGGAAATGGAATTGTTGCAAAAAAGACAGTTCCGAAGATAAATCCCATGAAGGCTGCGCCCATGAGGAAAGTGGTAAGCATCGCGCGCAACACGAGGACGTCTATCCCTTGGCGCCCCAGGCTGAGGATCACGACCACCGCGACGAACGTGAACACGACCCGAAGCAAGGTGACGACCGCCAGTTCGGTCAGTGCCGCATCCACGGACCCGGGCCTTGGCGCTGGTATTGGAATGAAGCTCAACGTCAAGCCGACAGTGGCCGCCAGCACAACTCGCCCCAGTCGGTAGTCGGGCCGCTCTGGCGCGAATTTCGCCGCCTGCCGCCGTGCCGCAAGAGGCGGCAATTCGTTGACCTGATAGCCATTGCGGGTCAGGACCCAGAAGCTTCCATCCCACATCCGGGACCCGTCGGCAGAGAGGGTTCCCACCTCCGGGCCGGCGTGACCCGTCTCCCTCATCCTTGAAATTCTGTGGTGTCAACAGATCCCGCGGCCTAGGTCATTCGACCCAGACCACCGAGATTCAGCTATTTGGGCACAGATGCTCGCGTCCCGGCTCGGAGATGCAGCCGATCCTGCACAGATGATGGGGCGGAACGCAGCAGAAACCGGACCCTGGAACCTTCGAGCGTCAGCGATACACCTCGCGACGGTGCCCGATCTTGATAACGAGGACCAGAATGTCGCGATCACGGACCTCGTACAGCACGCGGTAGTCGCCGACTCGGATTCGGAAATAGTCAGTATTGCCGGCGAGCTTCTTACAGTCCGGTGGTCGCGGGTCGGTCGCCAGCGCTCGGATCGCGTCCCCGATTCGCGACCTGATTCGTGCGGGGACGCGCAGCAGCTGTCGCCGCGCCGTGACCAGCAGCCGGACTTCATAAGTCCGGCGTTCAGCCACGCTTTGCTAGCTCGGCCTCCACGACGCTCCACGGGATTGGCGGCCGCTTGTTGGCCGGGTCGGCCAAGGCTTCTGCGATAAGCCGCAGGTCGGCAGCGTCTTCGAGGGCCTCGAGAAGGTCGAGATCCTCGGCCGACACAATGGCGGCGATCTTCTTGCCGTGCCGGCCAAGAGTGATGCGCTCACGCCGATAGGCCACACGGTTGACCAGGTCGGCCAGTTGCTCACGAGCCTCGCTCACGGGAATCATGTACAAATTGTACGCGTTGTACAACCTTATGGCGAGCTGCGCACCCCTCTTCTTCCGGTTTCGTGCAAATTTGGTTCAACTCAAGGCACCGCATAGCGCCATCCGAACCCAGTTGGTCGTATCCCCGCTGGCTACGGCTGCTGCGCCAGCTCCGGTCGGAATCGGTACCCGACCCCCCACACGGTCTCGATGCACGCGCCGACATCACCGAGCTTGCGGCGGAGCCTGACCATCTGCGTGTCCACCGCCCGATCCAGGCCGTCGAAATCCGAGCCCCACAACCGCTCGAGCAGGAACTCGCGCGAGAACGTGCGGCCGGGATGCTGCAGCAGCAATTCGAGAAGGTCCATCTCGCGCTTGCTGAGATCGAGCGCCGACCCCGCGAGCGTGGCGCGATGCCCGATGAGGTCGAGCACCAGCGGGCCGAATGCGAGCGGCTGCGAGGAGTCAGAGGTGGCGGCGGCACTGTCGAGGGCCACGCGCCGCAACAGCGAAGCCACGCGGGCGGCCAGCTCGACGATCGAGAACGGCTTGCCGAGGTAGTCGTCGGCCCCGACTTGCAACCCGGTGACGCGGTCGGCGACCTCGCCGCGGGCCGTGAGCATGAGGATCGGCATCAGGTGCTTCCGCCGCAGCTCCCGGCAGACGGCGAGACCATCCAGGCCCGGGAGCATCCAGTCGAGGATGACGAGGTCGGGGCGGGCGTGGTCGGCGGCGGCGAGCGCCTGCCTGCCGTCGAAGGCCTGCTCGACGGTGTGCCCTTCCTTTTCCAGGTGCGACCGGACGAGGCCGGACAGCGCCGCCTCATCTTCGACGATGAGGATCCTCGCCACCTCGTTCAGGACTGTTGCGCGCGGCGCAGGCTGATCCAGAAGGTGCTGCCGAGGCCGGGCTGGGACGTCGCCGAGAGGCTGCCGCCCATGGCTTCGAGGAAGTCGCGGGCGATCGACAATCCGAGGCCGAAGCCGCCGGTGTCGCGAGCGCGCGAGCTGTCGGCCCGATAGAACCGCTCGAAGATGTGGGCGAGGTCGTCGGCCGAGATTCCCACGCCCGTGTCGGCGACGGCGACCTGGACGTGGTCGCCCGTGCTGCCCACCCGGATCGAGACGACGCCGCCTTCGGGCGTGTAGTTGATCGCGTTGCGCACGAGGTTGGTCAGCACCTGCGCGAGTCGGTCGGGGTCACCGACCGCCCACAGGCCGGCCGGCATGTCTTCGAGGCTCACCGTGACCTGCCGTTCGTTGCGGGCCAGCGGCGCCAGGGCCTGCACGACCTGCTCGACGATAGGCCCGACCTCGACGGGGCGGTTCGAGACCTTCAGCTCCTGCGAATCCGCGCTGGCGAGCATCAGGAGGTCCTCGATCAGGTCGGCCAGCCGCCGTGTCTCGGCCGCGGTCACCCTCAGCCGGCGGTCGATCTCCTCCTGGCCGGGCCGGTCCGCCTCTGGGAGGAGCAGGGAGTCCACATGCGCCTGGATGCTGGCAATCGGGGTCCGCAGCTCGTGCGAGACGTTGACTATGAGCTCTCGCCGGCTGCGATCGGCTTCCTCGGCGTGGCGTCGCGCCTCCCAGACCTGACGCTCCTCGACGCTGACGCCCAACATGTCGGCGGCGAATCGACCCCACGCCCGCCCGATGAACCCGAGCACGTGCAGCGCCAGCGCCAGGCCGAGCACCGAGATCGGCCCCAGCACGATCAGCGGGCCGATGTTGTCCGGGGTCGGCCCCTGGTTGAGGACGCGGAGCACCGGGTACAGGATCCCGAAGGTCGGTGGTCCCGCCAGCGCCACGGTGAGTGTCGTGGCGAAGAACCCGAACGGCATCTTGACAAGGAGGTAGGCAAAGGATCGCCAGGTCGTTTTCTGGCGCAGGTGCCGGCCCAGCATCGTCCAGGTCGACACGACGTCCGCGTTGGGGAGCGAAAGGGGAGCGACCTGGGCGCCGAGCAGCCAGATCGCCAGGTCGCGCTCGAGGAGCGCGAACCCCCAGGCCAGGATCATGACCGCCACGAGGATCAGCACGCCGATCAGCACGGCGGCGGAGAGTGCGCCGAACACGGCGCCGCCCACCAGGACGATGAAGTACATCAGGCCGAGGGGGAACGAGAGCAGAAGGTAGAGGGCGGTCCCGTACGAGCGGGGCTCGAAAACGATGTGAAGGAAGCGCACGAACCGGTCGGC
>VBHB01000069.1 GCA_005880315.1 Chloroflexota bacterium
GTCTGATTACACTCGCTGCGCATGAAGAGAAACCCCGAGGTCGAAGCCTGGTTCGCCGCGAAGAAGCTGCCTACCGAGAAGCTCGTGCGGCGCGTCCGTGAGATCTTGCTGTCGGCAGATCCTCGAATCTCGGACTACATCAAGTACGGGTCCCTGATTTTGGGGTTTGAAGGCGACCTGGTCAGCTTCGTGCAGGTGCAGAAGAAGAACGTCAACCTGATGTTCAACAACGGGGCCAAGATCCCCGGCCGCTTTCCGCATCTGGAAGGCAGTGGGCCCAATGCGCGCTTCATGCGGTTCGACGACATGGCGACCATCGACGCGCGGGCGCCCGAGCTGACGCGAATCGCCAAGGCCTGGTGCGACCTGAAGTCTCGTTAAGTCAGTCCCAGCGTGCAAGCGTCGCGCGCGCGTCTTCCATCAATCGCTCGACGCGACGGCGCGACGGCACCATCACGGTGCGA
>VBHB01000132.1 GCA_005880315.1 Chloroflexota bacterium
GTGGTCTGCGCGCCGCAGCACGAACATCCTCTTTGATCCTGGCGTGCGCTCGAACAGCTCGAAAAGGCCTGCCAGCGGGATCGAAACGTCGAGGTCACCGGCCAAGTAGAGCGTGGGAACGTCCCGGCCCCATACGAATGTGAGGGTGAGCGGCAGGATGCCCGGTTTCGGGTTCGAGGCTCCACCGGGCGCCATGGCTGCCACCGATCGCACTCGTAGATCGAACTCGGGCGTTGCCAGCACTGTCCAGCCGCCGAAGCTGTGGCCGACGAGCCCGATCCGTTCGGCATCGATGGCGACGTTCTCATTGCCAATCAGGTGGTCGATGAGAAACCTGACGTCCGGCACTCGGCTGGCGATGATGGCTTCGATTCGCGCCGCCCGTTCGGCTTTGGACTCGCCCTCACGCCGCGCCAGGCCCGCCGCTGAAATGTGAGAAGACGATCAATGGATGCGGTCCCGGGTGGTCGGTGGGAGACCAGATCTCGACAGGGAAGAGCCGGTCGCGCGCCGCGTCGTGTGCTTCGATGGTGCGCACGTCGACTGCATATTTGCCTGCAGCGAACGGGTCGTAGTCAGTGGATTCGATCGCGATACGGTACGACGATCGTCGCAGTCGCGTGTATAGTGCCGCGGTGATTCCGAGCCAGGCTCCGGTGGGCTACGGCATCGATTTCGGCACCAGCAACAGCGCCATCGCTGTCGCCTTTCCGGATCGGGTCGACGTCGTCCCGCTTGGGCCGTCACCATCAGCGATGACGCTGCCCTCGTTCGTATACCTCCACCGCAGCGGACGTAGGGCCGCGGGCGACCAGGCGGTCCGGACGTTCCTGAAGTCCGGGCACGAGAAGACGGACTGCTGGAACTGCTCGCTGGCGCCCTACGGCTGGGACACCGATTGCCGGCAGTACCGCAAGGGCGGCGGTTGCAACGACGCCCGCCTCCTCTCCGGAGTGAAGCATGAGCTGGCGAAGGTTGGCTTCGCCGGCACCAACTCGTGGGCGACGGACTTCACCGTTGGCTCTCTTGTGGCGGTTGTGATCAAGCGGCTGAAGGCCGAGGCCGACACCTTCGTCTCGCAAGGCGTACGACGGGTTGTCGTCGGCCATCCGGTCGTGTTCGCCGGGGCCGATCCGAGCGATCGCGCAGGTTCAGATGCTGAGGCGTTCAGCCGCCTGGAGCTGGCCGCCATGGAGTCTGGATTCGACGAGGTTGCGTTCCTTCCTGAACCGACCGCGGCAGTCATCGGCGAGCCCGTGCATCACGGCGTCGAGATCGCTGTCGACTTTGGCGGCGGCACCTTCGATGTGGCCGTGATGGATTCCCGTGGCGGCGAGCCGCGAATCGCGGCCACGTCCGGCGTGGCGGTCGGGGGTGAAGTGTTGGACGGCGTCCTGTTCGAGACCTCCGTCGGGCCCGCGCTCGGGCTCGAGGTCCTGCCCAGCTGGCTTTTCAATGAGCTGCGCACTGCGAGCTCGGTACGGCTGCTGATGGCCGATCCTGGGATTCCCGCGATCCTCGCAAGAGTCGGGGGCCGTGCCGGCGAGCTCGTGCACGCGCTCCTGTACGAGGGGCACGCGTATGACTTCTACAGAGCGATCGAGGCAGCGAAGATCGCGCTGTCGAGCTCCGAGGATACTGAGCTGCAGTTCGCTCCGCTCGGCCTGACGGTGACTCTGCGGCGCTCGGCGTTCGAGGCGATGATCCGCCCGGAGCTGGACCTGGTTCGGGGGGCGATCCAGAGAGCGCTCGACGGGGGAGGCGTCGAGGCGGGAGACGTGGACCGCGTTCTCCTCACGGGCGGTTCGGCTTATATCCCCGCGTTTCGGGCCGACTTGGCTGCGACCTTTGGCGAAGATCGCCTGGAGCAGCGCGATGCGTTCACGGCCGTCGTGCACGGGCTCGGCGTGCGGGCGCAGCAACTGTGGGGTTCGTTCACGCCCCAGCCGGTCTGATTAGAGCCTCCATCCCGGTCGCCGTCGATAAGCGGCCCACGCCAGTCCGCCGTCACGTTTGAGGACCCCAGCCCACTCTCCAAGCAGTGGCATCGCGACGTAAATCGCAACCCCAAGGTCGTAGGCGATGAGGATGAATCCCCACCAGGGCACCGTCGCCTTGAAGACGAACGGAGTCCACAGAACGCTGAACTCGGGTACGTACCAGCAGAGAGATTCCTGTGAGTAGTGATTCGCAGAGCACACGTCCTGTCCGAAGCGGCCGAACACCTGGCCGTCGATTCCGACCCACACCGACAGAACCACCGCCGCCATCACAACGGTGAGAGCCACAAGGCGCCGAGGTGGACGCCGGATTTGGGCGGCCAGCAGCAGTGATGCGGGCAGTGAGGCGAAGACGAGAAAGCGTGGCCCCCAGGTGAATCCGCCGTACCACGCCCACCAGGAGCCATACACGAGGATCAGGCTGGCGAGGTAGAGCAGCCAGAGGACCAGGGTTTCGCTGACCGATCGCAGCGCTTGCAGGCCGCGGCTGAACCACAGCAGCAGCCCGGAGGCGAAAAAGAGCACCCCCTTCCCAAATGAGACCAGCAGCGACAGCACGCCGAAGAACGTGGGGTAGCTGAAGCCTGTCAGGCCTGAATAGGGGAGGAGGGTCTGGAATCCATGGTCGCCCTCATACCCGGTCGAGAACGCCGACTTGCGGCGTACGGCATTCTCGAGCAACCACAGGCCGGCGCCCAGGACGATGGGCGCCGCCGCCCGCACCCGCTTCATTCGCCACGCCCACAAGCCCATGGCGATTGCGACTCCGAAGATGGTTGCAGGCACGTTGGCCGCTCCGAGACCGAGCAGCACGGTCCCCGTTTTCCAGCGTCCGGACGACCAGGCGGCGAGGCCGGTTCCGGTCGCCATCACGGTGAAGGTCTCGGCGCCGAAGCCGGTCAGCGAGGCGGGGATCATGGCTGTGGTGCCGAGAAGCAGCAGGAACGTGGCGAGCACGTCGTGGTCCAGCCGGTCACGCAGCAGGCGGTACAAGAGGCCAACGCCCGCGGCGTAGACGATGACGTTGTAGCGCGACGCCCACCACTCGGGCGAGGCGACGACGTGGCCGAGCAGCATCAACGCGATGGCAGGAAGCGAACCGATGAGGGGATATTTGGTGTTCGGGATTCCATGGCCCGCGAGCATTGCTTGCAGCGCATCGAATCGCAGCCGGCCGTCTCCTTCGATGTCATGCGGCAGCACGAAGAAGAGCAGCAGCAGGCCAAGGGCCAGGAGCGCCCAGAAGACGCGGCGGGCAATACCCTGGGCTATAGGCTTGCTGGAGCCTGCCGTCATGTCGCGATCAGGTGATTGAGTCTCAGGTCGTGCTGAGGGTCGCATACCGGTCGCAGATAGAATTACGGGCCGCGTGCCGAGGTAGCTCAGCTTGGTAGAGCACTTGACTGAAAATCAAGGTGTCGCCGGTTCAAATCCGGCCCTCGGCACCAACCCTCGACATCGGCACCACCTGCGAGAATCCGAGCGCTCCACTTGGGGCAGATCCTTTGTGACAATGGCGTTGTCTGGTGACAGCCATGTTGACAGTACTTGGGCCAATCCTTTGGTGTCAGAATGGATGATTCTCTTCTTCGGTCCTTAGCCGCGAACATTGACGACTACGAGCGCAGCACGCTACTGCGTGAGTTTGCTACCCGCACGAGCGGCATTCGTCGCTTCACGTTCAACCTGTTCAACGTCGTATTGGACTTCGACGCGGACAAGGCGACCATTGAGGGCCTTCTAGAAGCCGACGGGTCTTACTCCCTGCCTCTCACCGAGTTCAAGAGAAACTTGGGTACCGGCGGCAAGCGCTGACCTGAGGGTGCCCGCGTTCCTCATAACGCCGCTCTTACCGGTCCTTGCCTGAATTGCCCAGCGCCCGATCCATGGCGTCTGCGGCCTGTCGCTGCTCCGATTACTGGCCCATCCATACGCTTCGACCAAGCTGGCGACCGGATGTGGCAGCCGATGCGCCGACAATAGTGGGGTCGAGGTGGCCAAAGTTGACGTGTATATCTCCTGCGACATCGAGGCTGACGGACCTATCCCCGGGCCATTCTCGATGCTCGCCATTGGCCTGGCGCTAGCGGGTCGTTTTGACGGCTCTCGCCTCGAATTGGGCGATCCGAGCGCCGATACTTTCTACGCCGAACTACGACCGATCTCAGACCGATTCGATCGCGAAGCCCTTCGCGTGTCAGGGCTGGATCGAGATCGCCTCACCAGGGAGGGCGAACAACCTTCGGTCGCTA
>VBHB01000008.1 GCA_005880315.1 Chloroflexota bacterium
CGCGAAAGTCGGGGTGATGGAGCGAGGCGGCCAGCACGTCGTCTACGTCAAGGAGGGCGACGGCATCGTGCGCTTGCTCTCCTGGATGGGCGCGAGCCGCGCGGTCATGGAGTTTGAAAGCGTGAGGGTGGTGCGCGAGGTCAGCGGCGAGGTGAACCGCCGGCTCAACTTCGAGACCGCCAACATCGGCAAGACCATCGGTTCCGGGCTGCGCCAGGCCGCCGCCATCGAGCGCCTGGAGACGATTGGCAAGCTGGACGCGCTGCCTCCCGCGCTGAGGGAGATGGCACACTGGCGCAGCGCCAACCCAGAGCTCAATCTCGGCGAGCTGGCGAAGCGGATGAAGCTGTCCAAGTCGGCGGTCAACCATCGGCTTCGGCGCCTCCAGGAGATATCCGATCGCATGAAGCCGGAGCAATCGTCAAAGCGTGCACGCCGCTCCGCCTAACATTTAGGCCCGGATCCGCACGGTTCCAGCACGACGGGTGGCTTCCGCCCGGCACTTGTTCAAAGGGGTGTCTATATGACCAGGGTTGGGATCAACGGTTTTGGCCGCATCGGCCGCAACATCTATCGCGCGGCCCATGCGCTGAAGCCGTCGTTCGAAATCGTGGCCGTCAACGACATCGGCGACGCCCACACCTTCGCCCACCTGCTCAAGCACGACACCGCGCTCGGCACGTTCGAACCCCCGGTTTCGACCGAGGGCGATGACATCGTCGTCGACGGGCATCACCTGAAGTTCATGAGCCACAGGGACCCGGCCGAGCTGCCCTGGAAGGAGCTCGACGTCGACATCGTGGTCGAGTCCACCGGCCTGTTTACAGACGGAGTCAAGGCGCGCGTCCACATCGACAAGGGCGGCGCCAAGAAAGTCATCATCTCCGCCCCCGCGACCAACCAGGACTACACGGTGGTCATGGGAGTGAACCACAAGGGCTACGACGCGAAGAAACACAATGTCATCTCCAACGCGAGCTGCACCACCAACTGCTTTGTGCCTCTCGCGCACGTCCTTCACCAGACGTATGGGATCGAGCGCGGCATGATGACGACGATTCACGCGTACACGTCCGACCAGCGCTTGCAGGACCTGCCGCACAAGGACCTCCGGCGGGCTCGAGCCGCCGCCGACAACATCATCCCGACCTCCACCGGGGCCAACCGCGCGGTGGCCGAGGTGCTGCCCGAGCTGGCGGGCAGGTTCGCGGGCATGGCGTTCCGCGTCCCGGTGCTGGACGTCTCGGTCGTCGACCTCACGGTACAGCTGAGCAAGCCCGCCACCGCCGAAGACATCAATGCCGCCTTTGACGAGGCAGCGGGCGGCGAGCTGAAGGGAATCCTGGCGGTGAGCAAAGAGCCGCTGGTCTCTTCCGACTTCAAGGGCGACCCGCATTCGTCGATCGTCGATGCACCGCTGACGCTGATGCTCGGCCCCGAGTGGGCGAAGGTCGTCAGCTGGTACGACAACGAGTGGGGCTTCAGCTGCCGGATGGTGGACCTCATCAGCTACATGGCGGCGCGACTCTGAAGCTCCCGATCACATCGGTCGACGTCGCGGGCAAGAGGGTTCTCATCCGCGAAGACTTCAACGTGCCGATGGCCGACGGCAAGATCTCGGACGACACCCGCATCAGGGCCGCGATACCCACGCTGCGCGACCTCATGCATCGCGGAGCCGCGGTCGTCGTCATGTCTCACCTCGGGCGTCCCGCCGGTCCCGACCCGACGCTTTCACTTCGACCGGTGGCGCGCGAGCTGTCGACCCATCTCTGGGGTGATGTGCCTTTCGTCTCCGATTGCGTCGGGCCGCTGGCCCAGGGTGCGGCCTCGCGGCTGCAGCCGGGCAAGGCGATGTTGCTGGAGAACGTGAGGTTCCATCCAGAGGAGGAGAAGAACGACCCCGAATTTGCGCGCCAGCTCGCCTCGCTTGGCGAGATCTTCGTCAACGATGCGTTTGCCGCATCCCACCGCGCGCATGCATCTGTGGTCGGGGTCGCCAACTACCTGCCCGCCTACGCGGGCCAGCTGATGATCGCCGAGCTGAATGCGCTGCACCAGGCTGTCGACAACCCCGCGCGGCCGCTGATCGCCGTGATCGGAGGGGCCAAGGTTTCCACGAAGATCAACCTGTTCAACAACCTGGTCACCAAGGTCGACGCGATGCTGATCGGTGGGGCGATGGCGAACACATTCCTGCGCGCCCAGGGTTATCCGACCGGGCGCAGCCTGGTCGAAGACAGCGCGCTCGAAGCCGCCAACGAGGTCTGGAAGATCTTCGGCAGCCGTCTCGTGCTTCCGACAGACCTGGTTTGCTCGGAGCAGTACCAGACAGGAGCGCCCACCCGCATCTTGCCGGCGCACAGCGTCGAGCCGTCGTGGATGGCGCTCGACATCGGCCCGGAGTCGGTCTCGATGTTCGCGGAGCGCGTCCGCGGTTCGGGCACGGTGGTATGGAACGGGCCGATGGGCGTGTTCGAGATCCCTGACTTCAGCCACGGAACTCGCGCCGTAGGGGAGGCGATCGCCAGTTCCGGCGCTTACACTCTGGTCGGTGGCGGCGACACCGCCGCCGCAGTCGAACAGCTCGGGCTGGCGGGCCGCTTCTCTTGGGTGTCAACGGGCGGCGGCGCCACACTGGAATACCTCGAGGGGAGGGAGCTGCCGGGAGTCGCAATTCTGAAGGAGGCGTAGAGAGATACCTTGCCGGCACGTGTCAGCCCCAAGGCTCTGCTCGCCGCCAACTGGAAGATGAACCCGGTCAATGCCGGCGACGCCCTCGACCTGGTCAAAGGCGTGCTGCCGGCGTCGACGGCGAAACCCGACCTGGTCGAGGTGTCCATCTTCCCGCCGTTCCCATGGTTGCTCGGGATCGCCGAGGTGCTGGAGGGGACCACCGTCAAGCTCGGCGCGCAAGACTGCTTCTGGGAAATCTCGGGTGCATACACGGGTGAGGTCTCGCCGGCGATGCTCAAGGGCTGGTGCCAGTGGGTCATCACCGGCCACTCGGAGCGCCGAGCCTACCTCGGCGAGACCGACGACATGGTCGCCCGCAAGACCGCCGCCGCGCTGGCCAGCGACCTGAGCGTGATCATGTGCGTCGGCGAGCTCGACGAGCACTACGAGGCCGGGAAGACGGCCGACATAGTCACTGGTCAGGTCAGGGCCGGGCTCGCGAACTGTTCGGCCGACGACTCCGCGCGCCTGGTCATCGCATATGAGCCGGTGTGGGCGATCGGTTCCGGCAAGAGCGCCGACCCGGAGCACGCATACAAGACGATGAGGATGATCAGGAAGACCGTTGGAGAGCTCATCGGCGCCGGCGCGGCGCGAAAGGTGCGAGTCCTCTATGGAGGCAGTGTCAATGCGAGCAACGTCGAAGCGTATGTGGAGCTACCGCTCTGCGACGGCTGCCTGGTCGGGGGCGCCAGCCTGAACGCAGAGGAGTTCTCGAAGATCGTCGAGGTGACGGCGGCGGTATATGCCCACCTCTAGGAATGTCGGCACTCTGGTCCTGCTCCGGCACGGCCAGAGCACCTGGAATCTCGAGAACCTGTTCACGGGCTGGCACGACGTTCCGCTGAGCGAGCTGGGCGTGACCGAGGCCAAAGAAGCGGGCCGGCTGATGCGGGATGCGGACCTCGCCCCTAGCGTGGTGCACACCTCGGTGCTGGTCCGCGCCATCCAGACCGCCGACATCGCGCTCGCTGAGATGAAACGCACCTGGATCCCGGTGCGCCGGAGCTGGCGGCTGAACGAGCGCCACTACGGCGCCCTCCAGGGGTTGAACAAAAAGCAGACGTCCGACAAGTACGGCGAGGAGAAGGTGAAGGTGTGGCGCCGCAGCTACGAC
>VBHB01000009.1 GCA_005880315.1 Chloroflexota bacterium
GGCACGCGTCACGAGATCCCCGATATGCGGCGCTGCCGCCGGAGCTCTTGCCCAGCGCTGAGTGCCTGAAGGACGTGGTCGAGCGGATGCTTCCGTACTGGTATGACGCCATCGTGCCCGACCTGCTGCGCGAGGCATGCGTTCTCGTCTCGGCGCATGGCAACAGCCTGCGCGCGCTCGTCAAGCACCTGGAGGGGCTGACCGACCAGCAGGTCGTCGACCTCGACATTCCCACCGGTGTGCCACGGGTCTATAAGCTGGGGCCAGATTTCAAACCGCGCTCGAGTCGGTACCTGGGCGACCCCAGAGAGATCGAGCGGCGGGCCGCGGCGGTCCGGGCCCAAGCGTCTTCCGGTGGGCCGTAGTTTCGCCAGGACGAGTGTGCACGACGAGGGCAATCAATGGCCTTCGGTTCAAGGAGTCGTCGGCTCGCGATACCCCGTTTCCTGCACACTGGTCGGTTTTTTGACAGCCGTCGCACGCGTGCTACACTGC
>VBHB01000010.1 GCA_005880315.1 Chloroflexota bacterium
CGCTGATGCCGGCGCCGAAGATCGGGCGCTGCGAAAGCATCGTCAGGGCCTGGTGGTAGATCGACAGTCGCAGCTGCACGGAATGGTTGAGGGTGCTCAGCCGCTGGTTGATGAAAGGCAGCTCGAGCGCGGCCAGAAGCGCGACGGTAAGGCCGCCGACGATGCCCAGCCGCACGCGGCGGTTGGTCACGCTGAGGATCATCACGGCGGCGAGCACCGCGAGCGCCCCGTAGCCGGCGCGCGACAGGGTGAGCACCATCGCGACGAGCAGCAGGGCGAGTAGGGCAACGGCCGGCCACCGCTCTCTCGAGCTGCTCGGAAAGAGCGCGAAGCCGATCGCGAAAGCCAGCGGCGGCTCGAGATACAGGGCGACCGCGTTGGCGCTCGTGTTCAGGAACGCTGGAGCGTTGTCGATCTGGACGGAATGGTGCGCGAGCGCCACGACGAAGACGGCGACCTGGCCGATGGCGAGCACCGCGGCCCCGGCGGCACCGCCCAGCAGCACGGTCCGCAGCTCCTTCTTGCTGCGGATCAAATCGACCGCCATATAAAAGACGAGGACCGCCTCGACGAAGTAGGCGCGGTAGATGCCCAGCGCCCGAGTGTGGTCGGGAGACGCCACGATCCCCATGACCCCGGCGACCAGCAATAGAAGGATGGGGATGTCGTATGTGGTGCGCGCCCCGGGCAGGCGTCGCTCGCTCCACAACGTCAGCGCGTAGGCGGCGACCGTGACACCGATGAGGTCCTCGAGCAGCGTCGTCGGCAGCGGGCCGACGCGGTAGCGGACCACGTAGAGGGGGAGGCAGGCCGCCGTCACGGCCAGCAGCCAGACGGCCGCCTGCCGGATCCGGGGGGCGTACTCAGGCACGTGGCACCGCCGCGGGTGTCGCCATTCGGATGCAGACGATGATCAGGGCCGCCAGCATCCAGAACTCGACGCTCATGTCGTTCTTCCAGTACGGCGAGTCGACGACGCCGTGCACGATCCACATCACGAGCGCGGCGAGGGCGCCCCACAGCACCGACCGCTCGAAGCCCTGCACCCGCCGCCACGCTCGGGCGCCGCGCCACAGCAGGATGGCGAGCGTCGCCGCGAACGCGATCACGCCCAGCAGGCCGACCTCGACCCAAAACGTGAGCCAGATGTCGTGCGGATACACCTCGGGTATGGAGCCGCGGAACTGAAAGCTGTAGCCGCCGAGGCCGACACCGAAGATCGGGTTGGCGCGAATCATCTGCAGCGTCGCCCGGTAGATCTCGAGCCTGCCGCCGATGGAGATGTCCGTGCTGGACAGGCGCTGGGCCACGATCGGCACCCGGACGAGCAGCAGCGCAGCCGCCACCGCGCCCACCAGGATGAGCGCGCCCCACCGCCTCACGCTCAACACGGCGACCAGCGCCAGCCCGCCGATGGCGAGATAGCCGCCTTTGGAAAGAGTCGCGAGCATCGCCGCACCGACGATGGCAAGCCACGCCACCCCGATCCATCTCCATCGAGGTGTGCCGGCGAACAAGGCCAGGCCCGCGGCCAGCGCGATGGGTGGGTCGAGGTACATCGCCACGTAGTTGGAGTCGCCGTACAAAGCGTTGGGCGCGATGCCGACGTGGATGTCGTGAGTGATCGCGGCGCGTGCGAAAACGATCAGGTTCAGCGCCGCGAACAGCGATGACCCGATGGCGAAGGCGAGCACGAGGCGCTTGGTGTCCTCGGTGCGACGGATCAGGTCGACGGCGACGTAGAAGACGGCGGCAGCCTCCACGAAGTAGGCGCGATACAGCCCGAGCGCGGTGCGGTGGTCTTTGGCGACGACCACCGCGATGGCGCCCGCCAGCAGGAGGAGCACGATGGGGATGTCGAGCGGCGTCGCGACCGGCCGGCGCCGCCCCTCGCGCCAGCGCGCGACGGCATAGAGCGCGACCGTCACCAGGATCAGGGTCTCGAGCAGCGTCGTCGGCAGCGGGCCGTAGTGCCACCTGACGACGTACGTCGGCAGGCCGGCGATGGTCGCGAGGAGGGCCCATCGCGACAACCTCAGCAGTGTCGTCTCGCGCGATCCCTCCGCAGGCGATGCCACGTCGCGAGGGATCATATCGAGTAGGAATTCCCGGGCCCGGAACCCAGGCCTCGACGCTAACGTTCCTCGTGTCGTGAGGCGGGCGTGATGGAGGCGGCGGCGGGCGTGCAGCCTTTGGCACCGCATAGGCGCGTGGAGCTGGCGGCGTCGGCGGCGGCCGTGCAGCTGCGGGTGCTGCAGTTCGGGGCGGCGCTGCTGCCCCTGGTCTACTGGCCGTGGACGTACGACAGCTACGTCCTGCCGAAGCTCCTGCTGGCGCGAACGCTGGTCCTGGTCCTGGCCGCGCTGCTGGTGATCCGGTGGATGGCGGCGGGCGCGATCACCGTCAAGAGGACTCCGCTCGACCTCCCGCTGCTCGCGTTCATCGCGTCGGCGCTGCTTTCCACGATCGCCGGCGTCAACGTCAACGTCGGGCTTTTCGGCAACTACACGCGCTACGACGGGCTCTTGACATTGATCACGTACGCGGCGCTGTTCTGGCTCGCGGTGCAAGCCTTGAAAGACGGCGAAGACGCCCGCGGCCTGCTGCGCGCGATGCTCGTCGGGGCCTACCTGGTGGCGCTCCTCGCCATCGGCCAGTGGATGCTCGACAAGCTCCATGGGGTTGCGATTCCTCGCGCTTACGGAACCATCGGCAACGCGAACGTGCTGGGCGCATACCTCGTGATGCTCATGGGCTACGCCTACTACGAGCTCAGCCGCCCCAGACAGGCCGGCAGCCGCTTGATCGCGGCCAACGCGCTGTGCCTCTTGGGACTCGCATTGCTGCTGACCGTGAGCCAGAGCGCATGGCTGGGCCTGGCCGCGGCCGCCGTAGTCCTCGTCGCCGGCGGGCAGTTCCGTGCCCTGCCGCGCAGGTGGCAGATCGGATCCGTGGCTGCAGTGGTCGCGGTCCTGGCGGCTGCCGCACCAATCATCGGGAGCCGCAGCACCGACATCGCGCAGCGCATCGGCATCTGGGGCGACACGCTGCGGCTCATCGCGAGCCGTCCCCTCGTCGGGTACGGGCCGGACACTTTCGGCCTCGTATATCCACGGTTCCAGAGCGCGGAGTGGGTCCTGGGTTACGCGCAGATCGACAAGGCCCACGCCGAGCTGCTCCAGGTCGCCGCGACCCAGGGCCTGGTCGGGCTGGCGATCTTGCTGTGGATCATGGCGGTCTTCGTGATGACCTTGTGGCGGCAGCGCCGCCTTCCCGTGATGTGGCCCCTGCTCGCGGGATGGGTCGCCTACCAGGTGGTCCTGATGGTCAACTTCACCGCCCTCGGCTCGGCTTTTCCATTCTGGATCTTCGCCGCGGCCTCGATGGTGCTGATGAGGTCCACCACCGAGGCCCGGATGGTCCCCTCGCGGTCGCGCGTGCCCGCGGTTGCCGGTGGCGTGGTCGCGGCCGCGGGGCTGGTCGCGCTCGCGTTCTCCGCGGTCGTGCTGCCCTACCTCGCCGATGCGAGCCTGCGCGACGCGGTGATCGCCGAGCAGACGTTCCGGCCGGGGGATGCCGCGGCGGCGGCGGCGCGCGCCCGCGACCTCAATCCCCAGGAGAGCGTGTACGCAGCCGAGGCCGGCAACGTGGCCTTCGGCAACCAGGACCTTGCCGCCGCCCGGGCCGCTTACCTGGACGCGGCGAGGCTCGGCACGTTCAGCCCAAGGCTGTTTCGCGACCTGGCCGTCGTCGACAGCGACCTGGGTTTGCAAAACGAGGCCCTGGCGGCGGCGCAGCAGGCGGTGTACCTGGACCGGTTCGACCCGGCCAACCAGGCGCTTTTGGCCCAGATGTCGAGCCCCAGCCCGTAACTGTTTGGTGCGGCTGACATTTCACTGGCATGGACTATGGTGGGTCGGCTTTGAACAGGCAGCTCAAGCGCCTTTTCAGCTCACCATGGCCCGCTGCGGTGATGGTGACCGTGATCACGCTGGGCACCGCGGGCACGATCATCCTGGTCGCAACGCCGGCGGGCTGCCGGGCCGGATTGCAGCTGGCGGGCACGAAGTGCCAGGCGCAGTCTCCTCTCGCCGGGTTCCCCGCGACGACGCCAACAGGCGGCGCCACTTTCACCGCCGTCCCCACATCGGGTCAGTTCCCGTCGCCATCGCCGTTTGAGCCGCCGGCGAGCAGCTCGTACCCGACCCCGACTCCTCCTCCATACAACTCCAACCCCAACGTCCCCCACGATCCGTCCCTTCCTCCATATGAGTTCGACGTCGGGTCGGGCTCCTTTCCGCCCGCTTACCCCGAGATCACTTCGGGATTCTTCACGCCGAGCACTT
>VBHB01000011.1 GCA_005880315.1 Chloroflexota bacterium
AGCATCGTGGGCTGCTCGGAGCGACCAGGCAGATGTCTCCGTCCTTCTTGATGCAGAAGCCGGCGGCCTTACGCCATTCATACGTCATGTCGTAGTAATTGCAGCGCGTGTCGACGCAGAGGTTGCCGCCGATCGTGCCCACATTGCGCAGCGGCGGCGAGGAGACCAGGCCCGCGGCTTCTGCGTAACCCGGATAGGTGGCGAGCAGCTCTTGATCGGTCGATGCGGCGGCGAGCGTCATGCCCGCGTCTACGACCGTTTCATCATCGCTGCGGCGAACTGCGTGTGCAAGAAAGTCGAGACCGATCAAGGCCTCGACGTCGAACTGCCTTCGCTTGAGCTTCGGAAACAGGTCGGTGCCACCCGCGACGAACATCGCGCGCGGGCCGAGTTCGGACGCCATGCGCGCAGCCTCTCGCGCGCTCTTCGGGCGCAGATATCTAAATCGAGGCAGGCGCAGCACGATCCAGCTCCTTGGGAGGCGGTTCGACTTTGATCGTCGTGGGATAGGGAATGTCGGGAAAGCCGGGCGGGCCGTAGCGCGGTGGCTCGCCCTTCTCTTTTCGTCGCAGCGCCTCGACGATCTTCTCGGGCGTGACCGGCACTTCGTCGATCCACACGCCCAACGCGTCGAACACCGCGGCGCTGACCGCGGGGATGACCGGCAACAGGGGACCCTGGCCCGCCTCCTTCGCTCCGTATGGCCCTTCGGGGTCGTCGGTTTCGACGATGAAGGTCTTCACGTCGGGCATGTCGAGGAAAGTCGGCGACTTGTACTCGAGCATCGAAGGCCACTTGTGGAGCCCTTTGCGGAACGTCTGCTCCTCCATGAGCGCCTCGCCCAGTCCCATGTACACACTGCCTTCGACCTGGCCCTCGACGAGCAGCGGGTTGATGGCGCGGCCGACGTCGTGCGCGATCCACACCTTGTTCATGTGCACGAGACCGCTGCGGTGGTCGGCGTCGAGGTCGACCACGCACGCGGAGTAGCTGTAGGCCGGGCTCGGTCCGACGCCCGAGCCTTTGTAGGGCCCGGCGATCTTGGGTGGCGTGTAGCTGCCGGCCGTGGCGAGCGTGCCGAACCGCGCTTCGGCCAGGATGCTCGCCTCCTCGAAGCTGAAATCGCCGATCCGCCCGCCACCGACCATTACGGAGTCGGGAGCGCTCTGCACCTTCGCCGCCGCCGCCTCGACCAGGAGCGCGCGCATCTTGCGAGCCGCCTCGAGGGCCGCATTGCCCGCCATGAAGGTGACCCGCGACGAGTACGAGCCGAGGTCGATCGGGGTGGTATCGGTGTCGGCGGTGACCAGCCGGATATCTCTCGGTTGAAGGCCGAGCTCCTCGGCGACAACCGCCGCCAGCACCGAATCCGACCCCTGGCCGATGTCCATGGCGCCGCAATAGGTCGTCACGCCGCCTCGGTCGACCTTGATCTGGACTTCGGAGTGCGGCATGTCGTTCCAGTAGATCGCGGTGCCGGCGCCGGAGAGATACGACGAGATCGCAAACCCCATCCCGTGCCCGGGCCGCCGCTCTCGCCTGCGAAAGCCCGAAGCGTCCATGACGCGCCGCGTGCATTCCTCCAGGCCGCACGAGGTGACCCGGAGCCAGTTGACGGTTCGCGTCATCGGCTTGACGAAGTTGCGCCGTTTCATCTCCACCGCGTCGATGCCCAGCTCGTGGGCGATCTTCTCGAGGTGCAGCTCGATCGCGAATCGCGGTTGGGGCGTGCCGTGTCCGCGCTTCGGCCCGCAAGGTGGTTTGTTCGTGAAGACGCGGCACCCCTCGAATCGATATGCGGGGATGTCGTACGTCACCGTTTGCAGGGCGCCTGTATAGAAAGTGGACGCGACCCCGTACGAGCCATACGCGCCACCGTCGAGCGCGCTCTTGAAATGCATGGCGGTGATGCGCCCATCCTTGGTTACGCCCGTTCGCACCCACATCAGCACCGGGTGCCGGCCGCGATGCGCGTAGAAAACCTCTTCGCGCGTTAGCGTGCACTTCACCGGGCGGCCTGTGATCATCGCCAGCTTGGCCACGACTATCTCGTGCGCAAACGGATCCGTCTTGCCCCCGAAGCCACCGCCGTGAGCGGCGCCGATGACACGGATGCGGCTCATCGGAAGCTCGAGAACTTTAGCGAGCGCGCGGTGCACGTAATGCACCACCTGCGTCGACGACCACAGCGTCACCTTGCCGTCCACGTAGGTCGCGACCGCACTGTGCTGTTCCATCGGCAGGTGGGTGCTGCCCTGGAAGAAGAAGACGTCCTCGCGTACGTGTTCGGCGCGTGCGAAACCTCCGTCGACGTCACCGAACTCGAGAGCGACGAGCTTGTGAATGTTGTTGGGGCCGCCGTAGTCCTGGATCCGCTCGTCCTTCGGATTCGCGAGCGCCGCATCGATGGACATCACCGGTTCGAGGACCTCGTAGTCGACGACGATGGCGTCGCAGGCGGCGGCCGCGACCTCTTCTTCGGTGGCGGCGACCGCGGCGATGGGGTCACCGACGTAGCGCACCTTCTCGTGCTCCAGCGCGCGTTCGTCCTGCGTGACCGGAAGGATGCCGAACTTCACCGGCAGGTCTGCACCCGTGATCACGGCCTGCACGCCGGGGATGCGCCGGGCCGCCGACGTATCGATCGATCGAATTCGGGCGTGCGGGTGCGGGCTGCGGAGGATGCGGCAGTGAAGGGTGCGGGGGAGGAGCATGTCGTCGGCGTAGACGGCCTGGCCCGTCACGCGCGAGGCCGCGTCGACTTTGGGCAGCGGTTTGCCGATGACGCTGAAAGTCTTGGTTTCGGTCATGTCATGCGGCCTGCCGCAAGCTGGACCGCCTCCAGGATCTTGGCGTAGCCCGTGCAGCGGCAAAGGTTTCCGGCCAGGGCCTCGCGAATGTCATCGCCCGAAGGCCGCTTGTTGGACTCGAGCAGCGAGCTGGCCGCGAGCAGCATCCCAGGCGTGCAGTAACCGCACTGGGCGGCGCCGAGCTCTGCGAATGCTTGCTGCAGGGGATGCAGCTCCGATCCGCGCGCCAGGCCTTCGATGGTCGTGATCGCGCGCCCTTCGAGCTGGATCGGGAGTAGCAAGCAGCTGAGCTGGGGCTTGCCGTCGACGAGAACGGTGCACGTCCCGCACTCACCCAGCTCGCACCCATGCTTCGTCCCGGTCAGCTGCATGTCTTCACGCAGGACCTCGAGCAGCGTCTTGTGCACGGGGAGGAGCAGCTCGGTCGGCTCGCCATTGACGTCCAGGGCGAGGACGTGACGGTCGACTGGTCGCTCGACCTCATTCTTCAATCCGAGTCGAGCATAGCCCTGAGCGCTTTGGCGCACGCCCAGAGGTCGGGTGCGATCACGTCGGCTCGACTCGACTCGGGCGGGGGGTCGTCGGGGTGGACGAGGATGGTTCGCATCCCGAGCGCCACCGCAGGCGCGATGTCGTTCTCCTCGCGGTTGCCGATGACGACACACCGATCAGGCGTGCAGCCGGCCCACCGGATGGCCATCTCGAAGACCGCCGGATGGGGCTTCAGATGCCCGGCGTCAACCGACGTGAAGATGGCGTCGATGTCCCCAGCCAGCCCGAGGAGCCGGAAATCATCCCAGTAGCTGTCGGCGTCGCGCCAGTATGTGTTGCTTGCGATTGCCGTGCGCATGCCGAGCGCGTGTATCTCCGCCAGCAGCTCCTGAGCTCCAGGCAGGGGCTTCATTCGATCCGAGATCGGGATCGCCATCGCACGCCGGAGACGCACCACGGTCTGCGGGTCTGCAGGCAAGCCCTGGCGGGCCAGCGAATTGGCGATCAAGACCTCGGCCCCGACCACGATCTCCATCTCGGTCGAGATGCTCCGGGCCTCGTCGCCCGGACGGCTGCTGCGGATCAGGTCGTCCGCCAGCGCTTCCGCGGCGGCGTGCTCCAGCCCGGGCATGGCGGCGGCGATTCTTTCCCGGCGGCCGAGTGCGTCGGTCATCGCCTCAAATGCTCAGGTGGCTTACGTCGGGGGAATCGCACGGCCCGCAGCTCACGGTCGTGATCGAGGGCCTGCCCTCGGGTTTGGCGATCTCCGAGGACGACCTGCGCAAGGACCTCGCCCGCCGCCAGGGCGGCCACGGCCGCGGAGGGCGGCAGAAAATCGAAACCGACTTCGCGCGCATCGTCAGCGGCGTGCGGGGTGGCTTCACCATCGGCAGCCCGGTCACCCTGGTGCTGGAGAACAAGGACCACGTCAACTGGACCGCGGAGATGACCGCCTCGACAGACGGTTTTGCGCCCAAGCCGGTCACGCGCCTACGCCCCGGCCACGCCGACCTGGCCGGCGCGCTCAAGTACGGCCACACCGACGTGCGCAACGTCCTCGAGCGATCCTCCGCCCGGGAGACAGCCACGCGCGTGGCCGCCGGTGGCGTGGCGCGCAAGCTGCTCGGGCAGTTCGGGGTCGAGATCCTGAGCTTCACCCAGTCGATCGGCCGCACGGACATCGGGTTCTCGGGGGTCGATCTCGACACCGTCACCGTCGAGGAGATCGAGGCTTCGCCGGTGCGGTGCCCTGACCCCGAAGCATCTCGGCGCATGGTCGCCGACATCGACGAGGTGGGCGAGAGGGGCGACACGCTGGGCGGGACGTTCCGCATCATCGCGCGCGGCGTTCCCCTCGGGCTGGGGAGCTACGTCCACTGGGACCGCAAGCTGGACGGCCGCCTCGCGCAGGCGGTGCTGTCGATCAATGCCATCAAAGGAGTGGAGTTCGGCGCCGGCTTCGAGGGCTCGGCTCGGCCCGGCTCCGAGTTTCACGACCAGATCGATTTCGAGGACGGGAGATTCCGCCACCTCACCAACCGCGCCGGCGGCCTCACGGGCGGCGTCACGAACGGCGAGCCGATCGACCTGCGTGTTGCCATCAAGCCGATCTCGACGATGAAGAAACCGATGCAGTCGATCGACCTGAAGACCAAGGAGAAGGTCGAGGCGCACTACGAGCGCAGCGATGTCTGTGTGGTGCCGGCCGCCGGCGTGATCGGCGAGGCCGTGGTGGCCCTGACGCTCGCGGATGCTTTCCTCGAGAAGTTCGGCGGCGACTCGATGGCCGAGCTGGAACGGAACTACCGCTCCTACATGGAGTCGATCGCCCGCTAACCGTTCAGCCGGCTTCAGCCGCCCGCGTCGGGTTGATGTCTACGGTTCCGCCAGAACAGACATACACCATGCCGCCGCTGCCGCCAGGCGGAGTCGCGCTGATCGCTAGCGACGTGGACGCATCGGGTGGCGTCACCCTCAACTGTGCGGCATTCGAGCAAGGGTCGATCACATCGTTCCAGCTCATCGGGATATAAGCGTGGCCGGGTACGGGTCGATCCGGTGTTATCGGCGGGGTGTGTGCGGGCAGGCCGACCACCTCCTCCGCTGCAGGCGACTGCAGAAAGAACGATTCTCTCGACCACCGGACCTTCGTTGGCAACGGACGCCCGGCAGCGTCTAGCAGCTGCAGGCCTGCGTAGCCGTACAGATCGCAGCTCCGGTTGGACTTGTTACGGACCTCGATGATCGCGCCGATATTTCCGGCCGCGGCAGCAACCTTGATCAACCGCATCTCAAGGTCGACCGTGTCGCACCTGACGAATGGCACCGTCGGCGGCGGGATGGCAAGCGGAGAAGGGCTGGCGGAGGCAACAAGCGATGGACTGTCTGCCGGGGAGGCGCCTGGAGATGCGAGCGCTTGGCTCGCGGGGCTTGGCGTGCGGGCGGCGGCCGATGGTGATGCGCCTGGCACGCAGGCCGCCAAGACGGTCACGAGGAATGCGATGAGGAGGCACGAATGCCTCATGAATTGTGAACGCGGCGGTCTCG
>VBHB01000012.1 GCA_005880315.1 Chloroflexota bacterium
GGCCTGCACGCGATCGGCATCTATGAATCGCCGACCGCGTCGGCCGGCCTGCTCGCATATCTCGTCTACGCGATCGTCTTTCTCAACCTGTCTTTGTTCGCGTTCCAGCTGCTGCCGATCCCCGGCCTGGATGGCTGGGACGTCGTCGACACCATCTTTCGCTCGCGGAATCCGCGCTTTTTCTTCAATGCCTCCGTCCGACGGCGAGAGATCTGGGCGGGAGCGTTCGCCGTCTACTTCATAGGCCAGTTCATCGGGATTCCGGTTCTCAGCATCGTGATGACGCCCTTCTACCAGCCGGCGAGCCTAATCTCTGTAGGGCAATGCATCGGTTACGGGGTTCCCAGGTTCAACGCCCTCTATCCCTGCCTGCTGTAGGCAAGCTGATCAACCAGCCGCAGTACGCGGCCATGGTGGAGGAGTTCGGCCGCGTACAGGTCGTCGAGGCGATCCGTGAGCAGGTCGCGGAGGAGCGCGTTGATGAGGTCGTTGACGATGAAGAGCGCAGCCGCCGGGTCTCGGCGCGGCTGCGCGCGAGCGTCGCGCCGCGGCTGCTGCGGGTCATCAACGCCAGCGGTGTGATCCTGCACACGAACCTTGGCCGTGCGCCGCTGTCGAGATCGGCGACCGACGCGCTCGCGGTGGCGGGTGGCTACAGCAACGTCGAGCTCGACCTCGTGACCGGTAAGCGAGGCGAACGCGCAGACCATCTCAGCGGCCTCCTGAGGAGGCTCTTTGTCTGCGAGGCGGCGCTCGTGGTGAACAACAATGCGGCCGCGATCCTGCTTGCACTGACCGCCCTCTGCAAAGGCCGCGAAGTGATCGTCTCTCGCGGCCAACTGGTGGAGATCGGCGGTTCGTTCCGGATGCCGGACGTCATGCGGTTGTCGGGCGCGCGCATGGTCGAGGTCGGCACCACCAACCGCACGCGGGCGGCCGACTACGAAGAGGCGATCACGCCGCGCACGGCCGCCCTGCTGCGCGTGCACACCTCCAACTACCGGGTGTCCGGCTTCACTGAGTCCGCCTCGCTGACGGAGATGGAAGCCGTCGCGCGCCGGCACGACGTGCTCCTCATCGACGACCTCGGCAGCGGCGCTGCGGAGCCGGTCGCCGACGAGCCGACGGTGGACGACTCGCTGCGTCTGTCGGACGTCGTCACCTTTTCCGGAGACAAGCTTCTGGGCGGCCCCCAAGCAGGGGTCATCCTGGCGCGAAGTCCCAGGGGAGTGGCAGCTATAAGCAAGCTCGCGCGGCACCCGCTCGCGCGTGCTGTCCGCATCGACAAGCTGACCCTGGCAGCCCTCGAGGCCACGCTCCGCCAGCGCCTGGCCGGGCACCTGGAAGACATCCCCGTCGAGCGCATGCTGCGCACGCAGATCACAGAGATCCGGAGGCGAGCCGGCTTGTGGTCGGTGAAGCTCGAAGAACGCGGGGTTCAGAACACGCTTGCGCCCGGCGAGTCGGCGGCCGGCGGCGGATCGCTTCCAGGACACGCCCTGCCGACCATGCTCCTGGCCCTGGCCGGTCCCGCGTCCCGGCTTGCGACCGCGCTGAGGCGCGGCGACCCACCGGTCATCGCCCGCATCGAGAAAGACGCGTGCTGCCTTGACCCACGCACCGTTTTGAAGGGTGAGGACGAGGCGCTCCTCGATGCGGTGGAGGCGGCCGTAAAGAGCGTTATCAGGTGATCCTTGGCACCGCGGGGCACATCGACCACGGCAAATCAACGCTCGTCACCGCGCTGAGCGGCATCGACCCGGACCGGCTCGCCGAGGAGAAGCGGCGCGGAATGACGATCGACCTCGGCTTCGCCCACATGCGCCTGCCGAGCGGACGGCAGATCGGCATCGTCGACGTTCCGGGCCACGCGCGCTTCATTCGCAACATGTTGGCCGGCGCGCACGGGATCGATGCGGTGATGCTGGTCGTCGCCGCGGACGAGGGTGTCATGCCCCAGACCCGCGAGCACCTGGACATCATCGATCTCCTCGGCGTTCGCAAAGGCGTGGTCGCGTTGACGAAGGTCGACCTGGTCGATGAGGTCTGGTACGAGCTCGTCGAGGGTGAGGTGCGCGATGCGCTCGAGCACACCACGTTGCAGGGTGTACAGATCATCGGAGTGTCGGCGGTCGACGGAAAAGGGATGGGTGAGCTGACCGCCAGCCTTGACGCGGTCTTCGACGGGCTCCAGCCACGAGCGGATAACGGACGGCCGCGGCTGCCAATCGATCGCGTCTTCACCATGAGCGGGTTCGGCACCGTCGTGACCGGCACGCTGGTCGACGGTGCGATCTCGGCGGGCGACGAGCTGCAGGTCCTGCCGGGCGGCGCCACCGCTCGCGTCCGCGGCCTCCAGCAGCACAACGAGAAAGTGGACGTGGCGGCGCCGGGCAATCGTGTCGCCGCGAATCTCATCGGCGTCGAGAAGGACGACCTGAATCGGGGCGACGTGCTGGCGCAGCCCGACGTCCTGGCGGTTACTCGGCGCGTAGACGCACACGTGCACGTGCTGGCATCGGCGTCGAGAGGGTTGCGCCATGGCGCGGAGCTGCTTCTTCACACAGGCACGGTCGAGGTCGGCTGCCGGGCCATCCTCCTCGAGGGGGACACGATCGAGCCAGGCGCGCAGGGATGGGTTCAGCTCTACCTCGACCGCCCGATCGCCGCCGCCAACAACGATCGCTTCATCCTCCGCATTCCGAGCCCTTCGATGACGATTGCCGGCGGCCAGCTCAACGACGTCGCGCCGCGCAAGCATCCGCGCCACGATGCCGCCGTCCGCGCCTCGCTCGAAAGGCGTGCGTCAGGGGATGTCCTGCAGGAGGAGCTACGCAAGTACCCGCGCGGCGTTGCCGTGAAAGCGCTGCTCAAAGCCACGATGGCGACGGATGCCGATGTCTCGCGGTTGCGTGCGCGCCGCGCCGGCGACTGGATCTTCGCCGAGGAGGCATGGGCGGCCGTCGCGGACCGCGCCGGGGCTGAGCTCGCCGCTTATCACCGCGCACATCCGCTGCGCAGCGGCATGCCGCGCGAGGAGCTGAGGAGTCGATTGGGCATTCAGCCCGCGGCCTTCCAGCCCGTGCTCCAGGGCCTGGTCGAGGAGGGGAGGATCGAGGACCGCCAGGGCGAGGCGGCCGTGCCCACGCACCGTGTCGAGGCCGAGCCGTCTGACGGCCCCGCGACGCGCCTGGTCGAGCTGCTGGCGGCGCAGCCCTTCTCGCCGCCGTCGCTTGCGGAGGCGATGAGGACGGCGGGCGCAACCTCTGAAATGGTTCGCGCGCTCGCACAGCGTGGCGAGATCGTGCGGCTCAATGACGACGTCGCGTTCACGCGCGATGCCTACGAGCAAGGCGTCGGCGCCGTCAAGGAGTTGATCGCGGGTGCTGGGTCGGTGAGCGTCGCACAGCTTCGGGATCGATTGGGCGCCAGCAGGCGGCCGATGCTCGCGCTGCTCGAGTACCTGGACGGGGCCAAGCTGACGCGCCGCGTCGGTGACGCGCGGGTACTGCGGTAGGCTTCCAGCCGTGCGAATCGCAGACCTGCTGAACCGCGGTCGGCCGACCGTCTCCTTCGAGTTCATGGCGCCTCGCGACGAAGACGAGGTGGGGATTCTCGAACGTACGGTCGCCGCTCTGGCCGGCCACGCGCCCGACTGGGTGTCGGTGACATATCGCGTTCGCACGGGCGAAAAAACGCTCGAGCTCGTCACCCGCATCAAGCGCCACTACCACATCGAATCGATGGCCCACCTGACGTGCGCCAACACACGCGACGAGACGCGGCGAATCCTGAACTGGATGGAGCGCGAGGGGGTCGCCAACGTGCTGGCGCTGCGCGGCGACCCGCCGGGGCCGGGAGAGCCATTTCAACCCGTGGACCCGGAGCTCGCGCATGGAAGCGACCTGGTGGCGTTCGTGCGCCGCAACGGCTATCGCCTGGGAATCGGTGCGGCATGCAGCACGGAAAAGCATCCCGAGAGCCCCGACCTCGAGCACGAGTTTCGGTACCTGCAGCTGAAGGTCGAGGCGGGCGCCGATTTCCTCATCACCCCGC
>VBHB01000070.1 GCA_005880315.1 Chloroflexota bacterium
CGGGGTCTCGTTGGACCGCCCCATGCCAAACAGGAGGCCCTCACCCTCAGGGTTGAAGTAGAACGAAGTTGTCATGTCGATCGTCATGGGGTGATCACGTGTGACAGCAGGCATCCGGTCGGTGACGAAGATGTTGCGCGGATAGGGCTCGACCGGAACGGAGAGTCCGGCCATCTTGCCGACCTCGCCCGCCCAGGCTCCGGCGCAGTTGAAGACCGCCGGCGTCACGATGTCGCCGGCAGAAGTCGTCACCGCCGAGATGCGCGCCTCGCGCACATCGATGCCCGTGACCGCGACGCCTTCGAGGATCTTGACGCCCAACCGCCTGGCGGCGCTGACATATCCCGAGGTGACCGCGTGCGGGCTGGCGATGCCGTCGGTGGGGCAGAAGGTGCCGCCCAGGATGTCGTCGCCCCGTACGACAGGAGCCAGCTCTCGAATCTCCGAAGGCTCGACCCAGCGTGCGTCTGAGACTCCAAGCCTCAGCCACATCGACAGAAGCCGCTTGAAGTCGTCGACCTGGTCGTTGTTGGTGACCAAGAACAGATAGCCGATCTGCCTGAACTCCGGATCGACGCCCGTCTCCGCTTCGAGGCCTGCCAGCAGCTGAACCGACAGCTGTTGCATGAGGACGTTGGTTTCGGACGAGAACTGACGCCTCACGCCGCCCGCACATTTACCGGTCGATTGCGATCCGAGCGTGTCTCTCTCCACCAGGACAACCTTCGCTCCGCGCCTTGCAAGGTGATACGCGATGGAGCAGCCAACCACCCCACCGCCGACGATCACGGCGTCGGCCGAGCCAAGACTCATGCTCGATCGGGATAAGAGGATCGCCAGGCTGGTGGCAGCAAGCAGCTTCCTTGTCGAGAGGCGATCATGAGGCTGAAGGCAGCATATGTGGTCCGGTCGAGAGGAGTTGGCCAAACGGTGAAGTGTGTCCCTTCGCCGCGCCCACCTGGAGATCGGAGCGGCGGGCTGTAGTCGATGGCCTCCGCGAGTTTCCAGCACGTCACGAAACGATTTGCCGAAGGCGAAATCGCCGTGAACGACATGTGCCTCGAGGTGAAGGACGGCGAATTCCTGGTCATTCTCGGCCCGTCCGGTTGCGGGAAGTCAACCGCCCTACGGATGCTCGCGGGAGTCGAGGACGTGACTGAGGGCGTCATCAAGATCGGCGAGACGATCGTCACCAACGTGCCCCCTCGCAATCGCGATTTGGCGATGGTGTTCCAGACATATGCGCTCTACCCGCACATGTCCGTGTTCGACAACATGGCCTTCAGTCTTCGATTGCAAGGGGTTGACCAGGCGGACATCGCGCGGCGGGTCAATACGGCGGCGGAAACCGTCGGGCTCGCGCCATTGCTGAAGCGCCTGCCTCGCCACCTCTCAGGCGGCGAGCAGCAGCGGGTCGCGCTCGGTCGAGCCATAGTCAGGGACCCCCAACTATTTCTCTTCGACGAGCCACTCTCCAGCCTGGACGCAAGACTTCGCGGGCACATGCGTGTCGAGCTGCAGAAGATCCACCGCGCTCTGGGCGCGACGTTTCTCTATGTCACGCACGACCAGGTCGAAGCGATGACCCTCGGTGATCGCGTCGCGGTCATGAAGGATGGCGCCCTGCAGCAGGTCGCTCCTCCAAGAGTCATCTACGACCATCCCACGAACATGTTTGTCGCGGGCTTTATTGGTACCCCGCCGATGAATCTCATCCCGGTGGCCGTCAGCGGTAGAACCGCGAAAGGGTCGGCGCTTCAGATCGAGCTGCCCCGCGATCCGCGCTTGACCACCGGTGTCCTTGGGATCCGTCCCGAAGCTCTGCACGAACACGCGTCCATAGGCGAGCCGACGATTGACATGCAGGTGGACCTGGCCGAGAGGCTTGGCCGCGACCAGCTCCTCTACGGCACCGTGGGCGACGACTCGATCGTCGCTCGGGTCGACCCCCATCTGAGGATCAGCTATGGCGAGCGCGTGCAGCTCGGCGTCGACATGCAGAGCATTCACCTGTTCGACGGCCAGACCGGCCGGGCCGTCCTGTGATCGCCATCGGTGGGGCATCGACACGGCGACGGGCACGATCGTCGGCGTCGCCGGGGCCTCTCCTATCCCTTGACGGCTCCCACGGTGATGCCCTCGATGAAGAAGCGCTGGAAGGCAAGAAACAGAGCCACCACCGGCAGGACGATGAGGGTGGACGCCGCCATCAGCAGGTTGTAGGCCACGTCGTGCTCCTGCCGGTAGAACTGCAGGCCTATCGAGAGCGGGTATTTGGACTCGTCCTGTAGGAACAACAGCGGGGTGAGGAACTCGCCCCATGCCTGCACGGCCGCGAAGATGATGACCACAGCGACGGCCGGCTTTGCCAGCGGCATGATGATGCGGATGAAGACCTGGAACTCGTTGGCGCCATCGATCCGAGCCTGCTCCGAGACCTCGTTTGGCAAACCCAGGAAGAACTGGCGCATCAGAAATATGAAAAATGGGTTGCCGAAGAAGGCAGGCACGATGATCGGCAGGAAGGTGTCGATCCAGTGCAGCTTCGCAAATATGTCGAACAGGGCGACGATCAGGACCGGAAAGGGAAGGAAGATGGTCGCCAGCACGATCCCGAAGACGAAATCACGTCCAGGCCACTTGATGCGAGAGAAGCCATAGGCGATCAGAGGGTTGGAAATCGCGGCACCGAGTGCGACCCCGGTCGTCAGGATCACCGAGTTGAGCAGGAACGTACCGAAGGGGATATACGTCACCGCCCTCACGAAGTTCTCGAAGGCCGGCGCGTGTGGATATAACGTCGGCGGGAAGGCTGAAAGCTCGTCGATGTTCTTCAGCGCGGAGTTGGCCATCCAGTACAAGGGCAGCAAGAAGAGCACGCTCGCCACGATCAACCCGATGCGCACCCCAAGACTTTTTGGGGGCCGCAGGCCGCGCCATGGGCGCGGGGTAGGCTGCCGCGCTATCGCAATTGGCGGGGCCTCTGTGACCGGTGGGGCGAGTGCCATCAGGTCACCTCGTAATGAACCCAGTACTTGGACCAGCGCATGATGGCGAGGGCGAGCACGACGCTGATCACAAAGAGCACCCACGCCATGGCCGAGGCGTACCCCATGTCGCTGTACTGGAAAGCATTCTTGTACAGGTAATAGACGTAGAAGAGAAGCGAGTTCTCTGGACCGGCGGTGTACGCACCTCCACCGCTGGTTCCCCCGGTCAGCACGAAGGCCGGCGTGAATATCTGGATCCCGAGGATGGTCCCGTAGATCAGGTCGAAGAGGATGACCGGGGTGATCAAGGGAAGAGTGATTCTGTAGAAACGCCGAAGTGGGCCCGCTCCATCCACTATCGCCGACTCGTAGAGGTCGGTCGGAACCGCCCGCAGGCCGGCCAGAAATATCAGAGCCGGTCCACCTGCGCCCAACTGAGCCAGAAGAACGATCGAGATCTTCGTCCAGCGTGCATCGCCCAGCCAGTTGACCGCTGGTATGTGGAACAGCCCAAGCAGGTAGTCCACGAGCCCGAAGCCGGGGTTCAGCAGCACGATGAAGATGAAGGTCAGCGCGAACAGGGGAATGATCGTCGGCAGATAGAACGCTGCCCTGTAGATGGCGACCTCGCGAACGTTCTGGTTCATCATCAGAGCCAGCACGATCGCCACGACCACGCCAATGGGCACCGCGAGCCCTGTGTAGTAGAGGGTGTTGGTGAGCGATTGCCAGAAAAGCGGATCTTTCACCAAGTGCTGGTAGTTGGTGAACCCTGCCGCGGTCGCGTCTCCGAAACCGGAGTAGTTCGTGAAGCTGAGATAGAGCGAGTAGAAGATCGGATACACGGTGAAGGCCAGGAATCCGATGACCCACGGCCCAACGAAAGGCAGCGCCGTGCGTAGATTCCGCCAATCGTCAGGGGTGAGACGAAAGCGGCGGAAGCGAGGAGCGGCGATCAACGCCGCTCCTCTATTGCAGATCTCCTCAACGAGGGCTCATGAGCTGAGTGGGCAGTACTGCTGGAGCTTGTCGTTTGTGGCGGTGGCGACATCCTTCAGTGCTACCGCGGGATCCTTGCTGTGCCGCAGCGCCGCGTCCTGTGCTGTGCTGAGCTGGTCCCAGTAGAGACTGCCCACCGGAAGCGCAGGCCGGCTGTGAGCCGACGGCAACAGCTTGACGAAAAGGCTCAGGTCTCCCTGAAAGAGGCTGGTGTCGGTGAGCAGGGTCTTCCAGGTCGGCATGTGCTGGGTCTCCTTGGTATAGACCCGCTGACCCGCTTCGCCGGCGAAGTACTTCATGAACTCGTATCCCCCCTTGGAGTTCTTGGCGCCCTTGGGGATCACGACTGACCAACCACCCGCCCATGTCGCGGGCTGGTCGCCCTCGTGAGGCACGGGTATGTAGGTGATTCCGTAGTGGAGGTTCGGCTTGTACTGCGGGAACCAGCTAAGCACCCAGGGGCCCGTAACCACAAAGCCGATGTGCCCGGTCAGGAAGGCGTCCTGCTCGGTTGGCAACGGTGGGGTGGTCGGGGCGTAGGTGCTGAGGAAGGTCTGGAGCGCGTCGACCCCGAGTGCTCCTGACCAGTTCCAGAACATGTCCTTGAACGCCTGCACGATCTTCGGGTCATCCGGCGTCACTTTGCAGGAGTTGGAGTCGAAGAAGCTCCCCCCATATGCGAAGCCCCAGGTGTAGTGCCAACCCTGGCTGAGGGCGGGCACAAACCCAACCACCGAGTACTTGCCAGAGGCATCCTTCTTGTTGAGCTTGTTCGCCATGGTGCGAATCGTGTCAATCGTTGGCGCACCTTTCGAGATGTCCAGCGCGCCGGCGTCAATCCCCGCTGCCTGGAGCATGTCCTTGTTGTAGAAGAGGGCGCGGGCGTCGGTGTCGAATGGAAGTGCGTAGGGCTTGCCCTTGAAGAGGGCCTCTTTCCATGCGAAATCCAGGTAGTTGCTGGACTCGTTGGCCGCCCCGAAAGAGCTCAGGTCTGTGAGAACGCCGGCGGCCGCCCGCTCGGCGACGGTGAAGCGGTCCAGCTCGTAAACGTCCGGACCTGTACCGCCGCGCACGGCGGTCGTCAGCTTCGCGATGTCGGTCTCCGACCCCGGGACGGCGACCATCTTCACGCACGATGTAGTGCTCTGTTTGTTGAAGGCGTCGACCATGTGCTTCATGCTGTCGGTGTCGGGGGGCGTATGCGAGGTCCAGAAGAGAACCTGCGTCGTCCCCGCATTGCACCCCGCCAGCGGCGCAGCTGACGGGCCGCCGCCGCAGCTGCAGGCCGTGGCGACGATCGCCAGGGAAATCAGCGAGGCTTTCACACCTCGCCGCGGAAGTAATGTCATAGCGTTCTCCTCCGTCGCAATGACCGTAACCCCGCGCCTTCACTAACATTGCAGATATGACATGTCAAGAAAGCCTTTGATTGAGGAAGCGGAGGGTGGTCGAGTCGGCTGTATACGGTCGATCTGGGTGTGATTGGTTGTATTAAGATGTCTTAAGGCAAGCGCAACTTCATGAACCCTCAGCGCCACCTTCTGTATGAGCGGCTGTACAACTACGTCCTCGACGACATTCGAAAGGGCAGCCTCCGCAGCGGCGACCGCGTTCCGTCTGAAAAGGAGTTGGCTCGCAAGCACGGCGTCAGCCGCATCACTTCGATGCGAGCGCTGCAGAACCTCGAACGGGCTGGGCTGGTGGAGCGGATCCGGGGCAAGGGGACCTTCGTCGCCCAAGACCTGGGTCGCCTGCCGGAAACCAGTGATGGAGAGCGCTCGCCTCGCTCCCGCCGGCAGACGTCGCGAATCGCATTCTTGCTGCCCGACGCTTCGCCCGCCTACGGCCTCGAGCTGTTGAATGCGATCGAAGAGAGAGCCGGCGAAAACGGATTGAGCCTGGTCTTGAAGCGCAGTCGCGGTGAGCAGGGTGAAGAAGAGCGTGCCGTTGACGCACTGATCGGCTCCAGCTCCGTGGACGGGCTGATCGTCTTTCCTGTGAATGGCGAGTTCTACAACGCGAGCCTGCTTCGGCTCGCGCTCTCTAAAAGCCCCTTGGTGTTTGTCGACCGATACCTCAAGGGCATCGCAGCCAGCTCCGTCTACACGGACAACCTCGCGGCCGCCAAAGAGCTGACGGGATACGTTCTTGACAAAGGCCACAAACACGTCGCCTTCGTCTCGTCCCCGCCAGCGAATACATCAAGCATCGAAGATCGCTTGCATGGCTATCGCGCCGCGTTCAGCCAGCGCGGCCTCGGGCTGGAGGGACAGCATTTGTTGACCGACCTCACCAGTGGCTTCCCCAATCCGGAGAGCGGGATTCCCGCTGACCACGACGCAATTCGCGAGTTCCTCCAGAAACACGAGTCGATCACCGGCTTTGTCGCTTCAGAGCATCCGATCGCGCTCATCGTCAGAGACGTCCTCCGCGAGCTGGATCGCCTCGAGGGGACGTTGATCACCTGTTTCGACTCTCCGCGAGGGCAATTCGTCGAGCCACGCTTTACGCATGTTCAGCAAAACGAGCGCGAAATGGGACGCCAGGCCGTGGACCTGCTGCTCGCACAGCTCGAGGGCCGGCAAACGCCAAGCCAATCCATCGTGCCTTACGAGCTGGTGATGGTCCCCGGGTAGTTAAAGCAGACTTTGCCGGCCGGCTGCGTTTGCAGCGAGCAGCCGGTACGGATAATCCGGAGTCGCCGGCTCGCTGACCGCGTCCAGCCTTGCACGCTGTCCCTCGTCGAGCGAGACGTCTACAGCGAGGAGGTTGTCGCGCAGCTGTTCAACATTTCGAGCCCCGAGTAGTGGTGCCGCAACCCCTGGGCGGTCGGTAAGCCAACGCAGCGCAACGCGCGCCGCCGGGACGCCGAGCTCAGTGGCAAGGGCCTGCAGGGCATCGACCACTTTCCAGGTTCGATCGATGTTGCGCTTCTCGTAGGCTTCGAGGCCCCGGTTCGGATCCTCGCCGAGGCGCGTGGCGCCGGTGGGCGCTGAGTCTCGACTGTACTTCCCGGACAGCCAACCCTGGCCGAGCGGCCCCCACGGCACGATCCCGATCTTCTCCTCGAGGCAAACCGGGACCAGCTCCCATTCAATTTCGCGTGCCAGCAGGTTGTACTGCGGCTGCAAGGAGACCGGGGCGGAGACGCCCAGGTGGCGTGCGGTCAAAATGGTCCGCTCGAGCTGCCACCCTGTGAAGTTGGACACTCCGACATAGCGAACCTTTCCGGAGCGCACGAGGCTGTCGAACGCCATCAGCGTCTCCTCGATGGGGGTCGCCGGGTCCCACTGATGCGCCTGATAGAGGTCGATGTAGTCCGTGTTGAGGCGCCGCAGGCTGTCTTCGCAGGCGCGAACGATCCATCGCCGCGACAGGCCCTCAGAGTTGCCAGAGTCATCCATGCGGCCCCGGCACTTGGTCGCGAGGACGATTCGGTCGCGAATCTGCGGGCGCTGATTCAGCCACCGGCCGATGATTTCTTCTGAGGCGCCCCGCGGACCCGCGGGCGGATAGACGTCGGCGGTGTCGATCAGGTTCCCGTCGCTTTCCGTGTAGAGGTCAAGGATCCTGAACGCTGAACGCTCGTCGGCCTCCTGGCCGAACGTCATCGTCCCCAACGCAAACTCCGATACCACCACACCGGTCCGACCAAGCAAGCGCTTGCGCATACTCAGCCCTCCAATTCGACTCTTTCCACCAGCTTGACCAGGTTCGCATAGCTGATCGCGACACTTTGCATCGGGTCGAGCCGTGGGTTGTCTTGTTCCACCACCAACCACCTGGTTCCTGCATCGCGGCAGGCGCTCAAGATTTCGACCCAGTTCAGGTTGCCTTCTCCAACCTCCACGTCCACCGGTCGGCCACGATCGATCGCCATGTCCTTGACATGTACGAGGGGAACTCTGTGCTTGTAGCTGCGTATCCAGTCGGCCGGATTCGCGCCTCCGTACTGCAGCCAGTACGTGTCCAACTCTGCTTGGAGCGCGTCGGGGGAAGCGGTGGCAAAGAGCGTCTCCAGCCCGGTTCTTTGACCGAACCGCTCCAGCTCGTGGCTGTGGTTGTGATAAACGAGGTGCAGCCCCGACGGGCGCAGCCGGCTCGCCAGCTCAGCGGCTTCAGCTGCGAATCTCAAGTAGCCGTGCTCCGACCGATAGTCTTCGGGGAGGCTCGGTATGACCACGTACTCGCAGCCCCACTCGCTGCACTCGCCGGCCACACTGTCGAGGTCACTCGCCAGGCGATCGAGCGCGACGTGTGCGGCGCAGGCGACCAGGTCCGCTCTCCTCAGCTCCTCGGCAAAACGACCGACAGCCTTCGAGCCGAGCCCAGCGACCTCCACCGACCTGTAGCCGATCTCGCGCAAACGCTGCAGGACAGCGCCGAGGCGCGTTGGGTCCTGGAGCTCTGTCCGCAGCGTGTAGAGCTGGACCGCGATCACGTCGCGAGCACGAGGCGGTCATCCATGGGGAGCAGGGATGGAGGGGTACAGCTGCTGCGTACATCGACGTGTCGGCCCGTGGTGTACGAGTCGCGGATGGACTCCATGACATCGAGCACGTGGTACGCGAGCTCGCCGGTCGCGCGAGGCTTGTCGCCTCTGCCCAAACCAAGCGCCATCTCAATTACACCCAGCCCACGAAAATTGCCGGAACCTTCAGTGTGGTGGTACAGAAGTGGGACCTCTCGCCAAACCGACTCGTCCTCATCGGGTCGCATCCTCACCGGACCTCCGAAATAGTTGGGATCAGGAACACTCAAAATCCCTTTCGTGCAGTAGAGCTGCATGTTGGGGAGGTCGTGGCCCCAGATTCCGAAGCTGTTGACGAGAGTCGCCTGGGTTCCGCCTTCGAATTCGATCAAAGCCGCCACGAACGTGGGGGTGCTCACCTGGAAGGTCTCGCCCGCCCTCGGGCCGCGGAACGCTGTACGTGTGGGATACAGGATTCGCGCCATTCCGGCAACCCGCCGCACCGGGCCCAACAAGCAAACGAGGGCGGTGAGGTAGTAGGGCCCGACATCGAGCAGCGGGCCTCCGCCGGGCTCATAGAAAAAACCAGGATTCGGATGCCAGTTCTCTGGGCCGCGATTGAGCATGAATGCGGAGGCGGCCAGCGGTTCGCCAAGTTCTCCCTGCTCCAGCAGGCGAAGACAGGTCTGAACGCCCGCGCCCAGAAAGGTGTCAGGCGCGCACGCGACAGTCAGGCCGCTGGACGCGGCCGCATCCAGGATGCGCCGCCCGTCGTCGCGGGTCGTAGCAAACGGCTTTTCCGAGAACACGTGCTTGCCGGCGCGAAGGGCCGCCACGCTGATCTCAGCATGCGCAAGCGGGATTGTCAGGTTGACCACCAAATCAACGTCGTCGGCGTGGAGCAGCTCGTCGGTCGTGCACGCGCGGGGCACTCCGAATTCGTTCGCTCGGTCTTGGGCCCTCTCCAAGACCTGATCCGCGCAAGCCACGACCATCAGGTGTGGCGACGCGGTCATGTTCCTCAGGTACGCCGCGCTGATGGTTCCGCAGCCGACGACACCGACGCGCATGGGAACTGTCACTGGCGTGCCACCGGAGAGACAGGCTAACGTTCTCCACGGCGTGAGGACGGCTCGTGAAACGAACCTGGAGACCAAGTTGGGCTCGCTTCTGGCCGCCGTCGAGCGGGAACACGCGCCGCTGGATCTGACCGCACACAGTGTGCGGGGAGAGCCGGTCACCTTTGCGGAGGCGGTCCGCGGTGACTATCGGCCTTTCCCTGTTGGCGAGAAGTGGGGACCACCCTGGAGCACAACCTGGTTTCACGTGCGTGGACAGGTTCCGGTGGACTGGACTGGAAAGAGAGTGGTGGCCGTTTTCGACATCGGATTCCAGGGCCACACCGGCTTCACGTGCGAGGCGCTCGCGTGGCGAGACGGCAAGCCCTGGCGCGGGGTCGATCCCAATCACCGGTGGCTGCCCGTCGCCTCAAGCGACGTCGACTTTTACCTGGAAGCCTCCGCGATCCCAACGGCCGTCGTAGCCGGGCCGGCCATTGCTCCGTCGATGATCGCGCTCCGCGAGTCTGGGGACCCCGCCTTTGTTTTTCGACAGGCCGAGCTGCAGGTCCAGGACCAATCGGCTCGGAAGCAGGCGCTTGATTTCAAAGTTCTCTACGAGCTCGCGCTGGCCCTTCCCGAGGGAGACCGGCGCGCCCAGATATTCGAGTTCCTGAATCGATTCGCTCACAGCAACGATCCCCATGATCTGGAAGGAGCTCTCGCTGCCCGGAGCACTTCGGCCCATCGGATCACGGCGGTCGGGCACGCGCACATCGACACCGCGTGGCTCTGGCCGCTGCGCGAGACGCGCCGAAAGTGCGCGCGGACCTTTTCCACCGCGCTGGCGCTGATGGACGAATACCCCGACTATCGATTCGCCTGCTCGCAGCCTGCCCAGTACGCCTGGATGAAGGAGTCGTATCCGACGATTTTCGAAGGCATCCGCCAAAAAGTCGCCGCCGGGCAATGGGAGCCGGTGGGCTCGATGTGGGTCGAGGCGGACTGCAACCTTCCTTCGGGTGAGGCACTGGTTCGGCAGTTCGTGCACGGCAAGCGCTTTTTCATGCAGGAGCTCGGCGTCGATACGCGCGAACTCTGGCTGCCCGACGTGTTTGGCTATCCCGCATCCCTGCCACAGCTGATCGCGGAGTCAGGCGGCGAATACTTCCTGACCCAGAAGCTTTCGTGGAACGACACCAACAAGCCGGCGCACCACACCTTTATGTGGGAAGGCATAGACGGGACGGCCGTATTCACGCACTTTCCGCCGGCGGATACCTACAACGGCGACTTCACCGCGAGGGAGATCGTGCGCAGCGTGGCCGACTTCAAGGACCAGGCCCGCTCCTCAGATTCGCTTTATCTCTACGGCTGGGGAGATGGGGGTGGGGGACCGGAGCCGGACATGATCGAGTCCGCTCACCGTCTGCGAAGCATCGACGGTGCGCCGCAGGTCGAGCTCGGCCGCGCGGCGGATTTCTTCGCCCGAGCGAAACAAGAGGCGCGCAATCTCACAACGTGGGTGGGCGAGCTGTATTTCGAGCTGCATCGCGGGACCTACACGTCGCAAGCGCGGACCAAGCGGTTGAACCGGCGCGCCGAACAGGCCCTCCGTGAGGCTGAGATCTGGTCGATTGCGGTTGACCACGATTATCCGGCCGCCGTTTTCGATTCCAGCTGGAAGCGGCTGCTCATCAATCAGTTCCACGACATCCTTCCGGGCTCGAGCATCGACTGGGTTTATGAGGATGCCGAGCGCGAGCTCGA
Source organism: Chloroflexota bacterium (assembly GCA_005880315.1). Classification (GTDB taxonomy): domain Bacteria; phylum Chloroflexota; class Dormibacteria; order Dormibacterales; family Dormibacteraceae; genus UBA10449. The sequence continues at coordinate 11,289 of VBHB01000070.1, forward strand.
GGCCGTGGTCGAGATCGCGGGTGGCATCACGACGTCCGCCCAATCCTCTCTGGCGGGCAGCGGCGACAACCTGACCGTATTCAACGTCAACTCCCACCCGAGGCGCGAGGTGGTTGGTGTCGACGGGCGATACATCTTGGTCGACGCACCGGCGTGCGGCTGGGCGTCGTTTACCGACTCGGCAGCGACGCAGGTGGAGCCGGTCTCAGTTTCGGGCCAGGTGATGGAAAACGGGCTGCTCCGCGTGACCTGGGATGACCGCGGGCTGCTGACATCGATCTGGGACAAGGAGGCGAGGCGCGAGGCGCTCGCTCCGGGCGCGCTCGGCAACGCTCTTTTGCTTCACGACGACAACCCGAAGAACTGGGACGCATGGGATGTTGATGCTGACTACCGCGCGACCTTCGTGCCGGTGACCGAACTCGCGAGCGCCAACGTCGAAGTCGAGGGGCCGCTGCGGGCCGCGGTGCAGTTCACCCGCAACTTCGGCTCATCGAAGCTGCAACAGCGGATGCTCCTCGACGCCGGTTCGCGGGTGCTTCGATTCGAAACCGAAGTCGACTGGCAGGAGGAGCACAAGTTCCTCAAGGTCGCGTTTCCTGTCGCGGTGCGATCGTCGCGGGCAACGTACGAGATCCAGTTCGGTCACGTCGAGCGAAGCACGCATGCCAACACCAGCTGGGACCAGGCGCGCTTTGAGGTTTGCGCCCACCGGTGGGCTGACCTGGGCGAGCCAGGCTACGGCGTCGCATTGCTCAACGACTGCAAGTACGGCTACGACATCCAGGGCTCGGTCATGCGACTGTCGCTGCTGCGCGCCCCGACTCATCCCGACCCCGCCGCGGACCGCGGCAAGCATCGTTTCACCTATGCGCTGATGCCCCATCCGGGAGACTTCCGCGAGGCGGGAGTTATCGCAGCCGCCGAGGATCTCAACAATCCGCTGCGAGTGGTTCGCGGCGGCCTCAGCGCAGGCGAGCGGCGTTCATTGATCGAGGTCGACACGCCCCAAGTGGTGGTCGAGGCGATCAAGCGAGCAGAGGATTCGGACGCCGTGATCATCAGGCTCTATGAAGCGTGGGGCGGACGCTGCCGAGCGCGCGTGCGCACGTCGCTGCCGGGGTCGCGAGCATTCCTGTGCGACCTGCTCGAACGAGACCGCGACGAGATCGAGGTGCGCGACGGTCAGCTCGAGCTCGACCTCACGCCGTTCAAGATTCTGACGCTGAAGCTGATCGTCTAGGGCCTTCGCGACGTGGCCGGAACGCCACGACAGCCAGAGCGACCAGCAAGGCGACTTCGAATAGAGTCCAGCGGTTCAGACGCAAGGCGAAACCCGTGCTGTTTACATAGGGAGTGCTCACCAGCCACCCCGCTGCGATCGGCACTCGCCATCGCATGGCCGTACGTTCCTCCCAGACAATCCAAGCCGCCACGCCGAAAAGGCACAAGTCCGAACCGTGCAGATATGGCACGACGAGGAGCGAGGCAATCGCGCCTACGGCGATGACCAGCCCAGGTGTGTGCCGAAGTCGAAACGCGGCTGCGATGCTCACGATCACGATGACTGCCCGAATCGCAGTGGCAACCCAGCCTCCCACCCCGAACGCCCCTTCCAGCGTCAGGTAGTTGGCGCCTTCCGGCAGCGGCCCGCGAAGCTGGCTCAGATAAGCGGACACGCCCTGGCTGCCCATCAAACCGAAAGCCGCCACCGCGATCACGATTCCCACCGCTGCCCACGAAACAAAAATCCGGTATCGGCCCGCAACCAGAAGGGCGAACGGGATCACCAGTGCGGTGTTCGGCTTCAAGTACAGGAGGGACAGGGCAAGTCCTGCGGTGAGATCTCTCCGTTCGCGCGCGAGGCGGGTCGCCAACACCGCTCCGGCAGCAACCAGTGGCGCCACCTGCCCGAGGTTGACCGCATGCAAAACCCACCATGGCGCGATGGCCGCTCCGGCAACGACCCACCGCTCGAGGCCATGGCTCAGCGACGCCCACACCAGGGCCGCCACCAGGGCCGCCAGGGTGAGGGCCGCCCAGACCCAGTACGCCACCCAGTACGGGAGCGGTACCAGGGGCGCCGTCAACCAGGCGTCGGTCGGAGGGCTGAGGAATGGCTGAGCGATCTGGTCTGGGACAAGCGACTTCTGCTCGATCCCCACGAGGCGCTGGTCGTAAATCAGCGACCACCCCTGTTCCGCCCCAACCCTCGCCGCGGCAAGGTAGGTGTGAAAGTCGATCCCGATCGGCTCGTAGCGATTCAAAACATCGAGGGCGAGGGCGACGAGCACGATCGCGAGCCCAAACAAGGCCCACAACCGCCTACGGATTCTTCAGCTCCACGATCTCTCCACGCTCTGCGGACGCATACGCTCCGAGGATGACCTTGAGGACCTTGACGCCCTCGACCTCGGTGTTGATCGGCCGCCTCCCCTCGACAAGACACGCGATGAAGTCGACAACCTCGGCGGCATATGTGTCTGTCTCACCGCCGGATTCCTGGACAACCACCTGCTCGCCGCCGCGCGGCTTGTGATGCAGGGCACGGCCATCACTCCAAAGGCTTCCGGCTTCGCCAACGATGGAGAACCTCTCGGTGCAGCCGGCAGGCTCATACGCCCAGCTCGTTACTATCGTCCCGACACTGCCGTTCGCGAACTCGACGAGCACGGTGGCGGAGTCTTCGCCTTCGAGAATCTCCAGGCGATGCCGGCTGAGGACAGCCGCGACCTTTACCGGCGCGCTATCGATCAGGTGGAGCAGGAGATACGTCGGATGGTACCCGGTGTCGATGAGCTCGCCGCCCCCGCTCGTCGCCCGTCTTGCCCGCCAGCCCAGGCGGTCGGGATCGATCGACAGCGCGAAAATGTCGGTGGTGCGGGCGCCATACACCTTGCCCAACCTGCCGTCGCGAACCATCTGCCTTGCCGCTGCCACAGTCGGTAGAAACAGCTGGTTGTGCGCGCACATCAAGGTGACCCCCGCGTTGGTGACCGCGCGTGTCACCGCGTCGGCCTCCTCAATGGTGAGGCACAGAGGTTTTTCGCACAGGATGTGCTTACCTGCCTCGGCCGCCGCCACAATCGCATCTTTGTGCAGGTGATGCGGTAAGCAGATGTCGACGGCATCCACAGATGGCGACGCGATCATCTGCCGGTAATCGACGAAGATGTCGGGCCGGCCCGCCCGCTCGGTGAAACGTTGGGCACGGGCAGGGTCGACGTCCGCGATTGCGACTACGCGTGCGTGCTCCGCAGCTTGCAAGTAACCACGCATGTGCGCACCCGCGATCTCGCCGGCGCCGATGATGCCTACTCCGATCCTTCCGTCCCGGCTCATCAGAGTCTGCTCGCTATATTGGCACTGGACGGGTGTCGCGATCTGTCGCTGTCCTGACCGCGATCATCCTTGGCTTCACGATCCTTCCAAGAACCAATCCCGCCGGACGCCGCCCGTCCGGCTCGAGGGCGCATCGTTCGCCATCGCACCACTGGCGCACCAACGCACGCAGTTGGCGATCACACGCTGGATCTCCGGCTGGTGGTACACGGGAAATTCCTGGTCGCCAGGGCTGAAGTACACGGCGCGTCCTGCCCCGCGGTAGTAGCAACAGCCACTGCGAAATACTTCCCCGCCCTCGAATGAGCTGATGAAAACCAGGTCATCCGGCACAGGGATGTCGAAGAACTCGCCGTACATCTCGTGGTGGGGGATGACGATCGGCTGCGGCACACCTTCGGCGATCGGATGGGCAGGATTCACCGTCCAGACCAGCTCACGCTCGCCGCCTTCCGCAGACCGCCACCTGAGTGCGCAGGTGGTTCCCATCAGCCGTCGAAAAATCTTGGAGTAATGGGCAGAGTGCAATGCGACGATTCCCATTCCTTCGAGGACACGGGCATGGACCCGGCCCACGACCTCGTCGGTCACTTGATCGTGAGCCTTGTGTCCCCACCATGTGAGGACGTCTGTTTCTGAGAGCACCTCCTCGGTGAGGCCGTGCTCGGGTTCCTCCAGGGTCGCGAAACGGATGCTCGCCGTTGCGCCCAGCTCGCGACGGAGGCCTGCCGCGATCGCCCCGTGCATGCCCTCCGGATAGATGCGCATGACTGACTTGTCCGTGCGCTCATGAACGTTCTCGTTCCAGATCGTCACACGAAGCTGACTGCCGCCTGGCATTAGATCGCCATCGCTTCCTCGGTCCCAGAGATGACCACAGAAGCGCGCCGCGTGGCGGATTCGACGGCGGCGGTCATCAGGGCGATGCTGCCAAGGTTGTCGCGGCCCGAGGACTCCGGTTGGCGTCCAGCTTGGATTGCGCTCGCAAACTCGGTCAGCGTTCCCCATGTCCCCGGGCGGGGCACGATTGGCAGTGTCGCGGTATGTGCTTCGCCCTGCCGCGGCCGAATTTCGACTTTGTCCTGCGTCATGTCGCTGTCGGCGGCGCTCGTCCAGACGATCTCGCCGCGTTCGAACTCCATTCTCCAATCACCGGCCCACGGGGTGGCTGGGCCGGCGCTGACCCAACTGCCTCGATAGCTGGCCACCACATCGTCGAAGACGATCGATGCCACGGCTACCGAGGGGCCGTTGAATCCACTCCACTCCGGGTTCCAGGCTTCGCAGTAGATGCGCTCGGGCTCACGGTTGAGGATCATTCGCAGCAGGTCGAAATGGTGGATCGACATGTCGACGAGCAAGGGCTGTTCTTCGAGATGATGCCGGCTTCCGCCTATCGGTCCTGCCGGCGAGAAGCGCCGAAAGTCAATTGCAACCTCGTACAGCCTTCCAAGTGCCGCGTCATGTACGAGTGAGGCAACCGCGCGAGGGGCAGGAAAGAACCGGTAGTTCTGACTCACCATGAGCACCAGGCGGCTGGCGGCCGCCATGTCAACGAGCTCTTGCGCCGACCTGAGGTTCGGCGCAAACGGCTTCTCGACCAGCACATGGAGGCCAAGATCGAGTGCCGCCCTGGTCACCGGTACGTGACCCGCAAGAGCTGTGGTGTTGAGCACTGCTTGCGGTTGTGTCGCCACAACCGCTTCCTTGAGCGATTCGAAACACTGGTCTGCCGGCACGTTGAGCTCTTTACGCAGGGCATCAAGCGAGTACGGGTCGGAGTCGACGAATGCGACCAGCTCCACTTCCTTGATGTCAGGAATCACCCGGTGGGCCCACGCGCGACCATGCGGACCGAGTCCCACCTGGATCAGGCGTAGGGGCCTCACGGCCGTCAATCATGCGGGAGCGGAACTGGATTTGATCCCCGTTACCCGTCGCTCGAGAACATGGTGCAGCCCTTGCTTGCCTCGAAGTCATCCGTCGCGATCTGCTAAAGCTCACGTGTGCGGTTGGTGGTTCGGGCTCATCCAGGCGCCTCTCGCACCGACGCTAAGTGGGATGGCACGGTTCTCCACGTACGTGTTACGGCGCGAGCCGCGGAGGGTGCGGCCAATCGCGCACTGATCCAGGTAGTGGCGAACGCACTCGGCGTGCGTCGTTCGGCCGTGAGCCTGGTCGCCGGCGAGCGGTCACGTGACAAGCTCATCGACGTAAACGGTCTCGAACAGGCCTCTCTGGACCGCCTGCGAGATCATTGAGGCAACCAAAGCGCTCCCTTCGCCACGCTCGAGAACCAATGCGATATGCAGAACTACTGGTCGGGGCTTGCGATTTGACCGGGGGACTCACGGTCCCGAAATTTAGGTCATCCATGCTTAATGGCGTCCTTGAAGCCGTCACACCCGTTTGGGGCCGGCGATCTTGTCGTCTTCGAATTAGCGATGCAGACTGGCGGCAATGACGGAACGTGGGTCATCTTGGCTAGAGGCAATCCATGGCACAAAGCTCAGAAGGCGAGTAACGTCCGCCATGGCGCCCGTTCGTAAGAGGCGGGAGCCAGCCTCGCTGACCACCAGGCTCGCCTGGTCATCGGGGCCTCAATGAGGCGAACCCAATAAAGGAGTCGCACATGAGACGACTTTGGAGCCGCGGTATGCGCCTGGCGGTCATGACGCTCGGATTTGCCGGGCTGGCCGTAGCCCTCAACGCCGTTCCGGGCATGGCGACAAGCCCAGGTGGCGGATTCACGAGTACACTCGTCGCTCGCGGGACCTACATGGACCACGGAACCCTTCCCATCAAAGAGGGATCGGACGTGGTCGTCACACAGATCACCAGCCCCGTCGGCGGCTCTTCAGGCTGGCACTCGCATCCCGGGGGCGCGATCGGTGTTGTCGGATGCGCGGGGGCTGGATGTCATAGCGCGATCACCATTTACAGGTCAGTCGGGGGCCACTGTGTCATCAACACGTACACGAATGGGCAGTCGTTCGTCGAACGTCCAGGTGAGGTGGTGCTGGCTATCAGCACCGGCTCGGACACAGCGATCGTCTACGGAATATTCCCGGGCGTGCCGGTGGGCGGTTCGCCAAGAATCGATCAGGATGACCCGGGGACCTGTCCCGGGGTCTGAGAACTGACTTGAGTGGGCGGCAACCCCATGGACGGGGAAGCCGCCCGCCCTTGATCGTGGAACCTCTGACACGCACGATACCGATGAGCTGAGGCGCATGGAGCTCTTTCGCCATCGGCCTTTCATCTTGGCCGGTACAAGCAAGGGTCGATGGTCGGGGCCTCACGGTCTCGAAATCTGGGCGGGTTCGTCCATGTCGGCCTCCTCGATGGTTTGAGCTTGATTCGAGCCGTCCCGAGTCGGCCCTTAGCAGGCTTCGTCCAGCCAGCGCGGCCCGATTACTACATGAATTGCTAAGAAGTGGGATATACTAGTGGTATAGACCATTTGGGCCTCGGTCCGGGTTCCCGGTCCTTGGCCCGATGGGAGGTGGTATGTCAGAGCGCGCAGTAGCGAAACTCTTTCTCAATGGCCGGAGCCAGGCAGTTAGGTTGCCAAAGGAATTCCGGTTCCGGGGCGACAAAGTCCATGTTCGGCGTGTCAAAGATGGTGTCTTGCTTGAGCCGGTCTTGGAGGTCAAAGACTGGTTCGCGCGGTTGGACGGGTTTGGCGATGAAGCCTTGCTAGAGAAAGGGCGACGCCAACCGAACACCCCTTCGCGCGACATCTTCAAGTGACATACCTCCTCGATACCAACGCATGCATCGCGATTATCAACGGCCGCCCCGAAACGGTTCGGCGACGTTTCGAGGGCGTCAACAGGGCCGGCGAACTGATTGCTACCTCGTCAATCGTCCTGTTCGAACTTTGGTATGAGGTCGCCAAGAGCCAGCGGCCCAAAGTCAACGCCGAGCGCGTCGCGACCCTTCTGGCAGGCCCTCTCGAAATCCTCGACTTCAGCACCGAGGATGCAGAGCATGCTGGGCGCATTCGAGCTGCGCTCGAGGGTGCCGTTAACCCGATCGGCGCGTACGACCTTCTAGTCGCCGGCCAAGCCATTCGACACAAGGCGACGCTGGTCACGGCTAACTCCTCAGAGTTCGGAAGGGTGCGAGGCCTTCGGCTGCAGGACTGGGCTGCTCCTGCGCGGTAAGCCACGCGATACGACCCCTCGCGACCGACCGCGGCTGCGGTCAGGTCTTGGGCTGGTTGAACCGAATCATGTTGCCTGAGGGGTCGCGGAATGAGCAGTCCCTCACGCCGTAAGCCTGATTCATAGGCTCCTGCAGCACCTCGCCACCACCGGCCCGGATGTGCTCGAAGGTCGCATCGACATCGTCGGTGGTGAAGTTGACGCCGCGCAGGAATCCCTTGGCGAGCATCTCCTTCATGACCTGGCGGTCGGCCGGTGATGCGTTCGGGTCGGCAAGTGGCGGCTCGAGGACGATGTTGACGTCCGGCTGGCCAGGGGGCCCGACGGTGGTCCAGCGCATGCCCTCGTACTTGACGTCGGCGCGAACCTCGAGCCCGAGTAGGTCTCGGTAGAAGGCGAGTGCCTCGTCGTGGTCGTGGACGGCGATGAAGCAGTTGTGGAGTTTCAGGTTGTTCATGCCACCACCTTAGGAGCGCTGCGACGCAATCGCTTCTTCATTTCTGATTGGTTTTGTCATCACCATGATGATGCAGGGAGGGATGAATTCGACCGGCGAGTGGCTTCGCGCGCGGTAGGCGCTCGGCGTCTCGCCGACCAGCTCTGTGAAGCGCGAGCTGAAAGAGCCCAGCGACGTACACCCGACCGCGAAGCACGCATCAGTCACAGACATGTCGCCGCGCCTGAGCAGCGCTTTGGCCCGTTCGATCCTACGGGTCATGAGGTAGCTGTAGGGGCCTTCGCCGAACGCAACCTTGAAGCTCCGCGAGAAGTGGCCCGTCGACATCGCGGCGGAGCGCGCAAGGGCCGGCACGTCGAGCGGCTGGTCGAACTCCCGATCCATCCGGTCTTTCGCCTTGCGCAGCCTCACGAGGTCGCGGATGTCCATCAAAGCTCCACAAATAGTAGGAGTCGGCAGAGTGCGAAATGAGGTGCAACCGAGCAGATTTCGAGAAGCCAACGCCGCGGCAGGCACCCTAGCATGAGGGTCGTTCCAATCAATACTCACAGGGGGAGGAAAGCGCCAATGAAGGCCAAGCAGAAGTCCGCCAAGAGCAGCACCGCGACCAACAAGAGCAGCACCGCGACCAAAAAGAGGTACGAGGGATTCACGGACGAGGAAAAAGCCGCGATGATGGACCGCGTCCAGGAGCAGAAGATCGCCGCTCGCAAGGCGGAGGGGGAAAGCGATCTGCTCGCGAAGATCGCCGAGATGCAGGAACCGGATCGCGCCTTGGGCAAGCGGCTCCACGCCATCATCAAAGCCAGCGCCCCAGCCCTGTCGCCGACAACCTGGTACGGGATGCCTGCCTATACCAAGGGCGGTAAGGTCGTCTGCTTCTACCAGCCCGCACAGAAGTTCAAGACCAGGTACGCGACGTTCGGCTTCAGCGACAAGGCGAAGCTCGACGAAGGCGCGATGTGGCCGGTCGCCTTCGCGCTGACGAAGTTGACCTCCGACGACGAAGCAAGGATCGGCGCGCTCGTGAAGAAAGCGGCGAGCTGAGGACTGGTCTCGACACCGGGCCGTTCGGTGCGAGTCCGGATCAGCCTCCAAAGTCGAACACGGCTAACGGGATAGGGAACATCGGTGGCTCAGCCGGCCGAAGCGACGAGCAGTATTCGGCTGTGCGCACGATCGTCTTGGTTGAGGGGGTGACCGACGAGCTCGCCTTTACGCTCGCGGCCCGGCGATCGGGACGCGACCTCGAGGCCGAAGGCGTGTCTGTCGTTCCGATCAACGGCGCCCACGCCATCAGCCGGTTCTTGCGGCAGCTGGCGGCCGACGAACCTCTTGCCAAGCTCGCCGGTCTATATGACGAGGGCGAAGAGGAAGTCATCCGAGCGGCGCTGGAGCGGGCGGGCTACGGTCCAAACCTTGATCGCAGCCAGCTGGAAGGGGTCGGGTTCTTCGCCTGCATCGCCGACCTGGAGGACGAACTGATTCGGGCCGCCGGTGAAGCCAACCTATCAAGGCTCATCGAGCTCGAGGGCGACGTGCAGCCTTGGCACACGTTTCGGAACCAGCGCGCGTGGCACAGCCGCCCCGTGGATCAGCAATTCCGCCGCTTCATCCGGAGCGTGTCGGAGCGCAACAGCCGCTATATCCGGGCAATCGTCGAGACGATCGATGTTTCCCGGCTGCCTCGGCCTTTACGACTGCTCTTGGACTACGTTGAGCCCGGACGAGCTTGAGTGTCTCTCTAGGCCGCTTGAACCCGTCAGAAATGAAGAAGCAATCGCGGGCCGGCGGGCCTAGGCTGAAAACCATTGACGCGGCGAACGCCGCGACTGTCACAGGAGGAACTCAATGAAGATCAAGCTGGCGACCATTTACGTCGACGACCTCGACAAGGCCCTGCGCTTCTACACAGAAGTGGCCGGCTTTGTGAAGAAGACGGACGTTTCGCAAGGGGGGTATCGCTGGCTCACAGTCGCGTCGCCTGAAGAGCCGGATGGCACCGAGCTGCATCTCGAGCGCAACGACAACCCCGCGGCCAAGGCCTACCAGCAGGCGCTCTTCGAGCAGGGCCAGCCGGCGGCCATGTTCTACACGGATGACGTCAAGCGCGACTACGAAAGGATGAAAGACGCCGCCGAATTCAAGATGCCGCCCACAAAGGTGACAGGCTCGACCATCGCCCAGGCGAATGACACCTGCGGCAACCTGATCCAGATCACCCAGCTAGACCGCGTACGCAGCGAAGCCGGACGCAGGTAAGCCGGTCGAAGTCAGACCAGATCAGCATCGAGCTGAAGCGCGGCGACGTTAAAGAGGGGAGTGGCGGCGCTAGGCCGCCACCTCCTCTGTGCTCGCGGCTCGGCTGCCACTTTCTTGCTGATCTCGCTAAGCACGTTGAGCGCCTCGTGAGCCGCGGGAAATCCCGCGTACCCGACCAAGGAGCTGAAGCCGCACTTGCATGGCGCGCTGAACCTCGGTGGACTGTGGACGAGCTGCGTGAGGCGCTAATTCAGATAGACGGGCATCGCCCCCGGGTACTGGAAGGGATGCTCGTGGTCGCCGGCGCTGAAATGATTGGACACTGAGGTCGACTGCCCAATGTGTCCCGCGACACATCGCGTTGTTCGCTCTGCGCTCGAGCTCGCCGAAGATCTTCCCGACGGGCCGCTAGGCGAGATGGAAGTTTCGGGGTCGCGCTATCCAATCCCACGGTTCTTTGGTTTCCCACCTGCTCGTCAAATGACGGGGAGGATTACGGCGATGGCCTGCTATGCCGGGCAGTCAGTTGCTGCCATTCACGGCGTGCAACCGGCCGGCGAGATCGTCGCGGAGCTTGTCAGCGGTACAGAGAATCTGCTGGAACGGCACATTCAGACAGCAGTTCAATAATGGATTCGGGCCCGGACTTCGGCGATATCAACCACTCCCGCCTGGTCGATGGCGGATTGGCGTTTTAGGCGACGGCTCAGTTCGCTCAACGGCCCAGGTCACAAGTTATCGGTAGCCCCGCGCGAGCAGGTATTTTGCGCCAGCCTTGATAGCCGCAGAGTCGTCAACCGCGAAATCGAAGACGTCGGCCAATCGGTCGGTCACATTGAACGCGAACGCGACCGCGAGGGCGTCTTTGATCTGTTGCTCTGACACGCCCGCGGCCAAC
>VBHB01000013.1 GCA_005880315.1 Chloroflexota bacterium
CAGACCTGTCGGCCCGCCTCGGTCCAGTAGCGGTCGCGGAGCAGCCGCTTGAGCAGCTTGCCTGCGGAGTCGCGCGGGAACTCGTCGACGAAGTCCACGCTGCGCGGGCGCTTGTACGCGGCCAGCCGCGCGCCGACGAACTCGATCAGCTCGTCGGCGCCGGTGGTGGCGCCGTGGTGGAGCTTCACCACCGCCTTGAGCGACTCCCCCCACTCGCTGTCGGGCACGCCGATCACCGCGCAGTCCTCGATCGCCGGATGGGCGTGGAGCACCGCCTCGATCTCCGCGGGATAGATGTTCACGCCCCCGCTGATCACCATGTCGACCTTGCGGTCGCAGATGTGGATGAACCCCTCCTGGTCGCGCCAGGCGACGTCGCCCACGGTGAAGAAGCCGTCGCGCAGGTTGCGGGCGGTCGCCTCGGGCTTGTTGTGGTACGCCGTGAACACCCCGGGCGAGCGCGTCCAGAGCTCGCCGGGCTGGCCGTCGGGGACCTCGTTGCCGTCGTCGTCGAGGAGGCGGATCTCCACCGAGGCCAGCGCGCGGCCGCAGGAGGACGGCTTGCGCAGCAGGTCCTCGGGGGTGATGAGGGTGACGAGCCCGGTCTCGGTGGCGCCGTAGAACTCGAAGACGTGGGGGCCGAAGAAGTCGACGGCGCGGCGCTTGAGGTCGCCGGGGAAGGGTGCGGCGGCGACGATGACGCAGCGCATGCTGGAGACGTCGTGCGCCTCACGCACCTCGGGCGGGAGATCGAGGATGCGCTTCACCAGGATCGGCGCCATGAAGGTGGTGGTGACCCGGTGCTCGGCGATGAGCTGCAGCGCGCGCTCCGGGTCGAAGCGGCGCAGCACCACGGTGGTGGCGCCGAACAGCTGCTGCAGCCCGCTGAAGACCCCGGGGGCGCTGTGGTAGCTCGGCCCCGCGAGCAGGTGCACGTCCTCGCTCGAGAACTGGAAGGCGGCCATCCACTCGGACACCGCCCCGACGTCGACGCCACCGCCCCGGAACGCGCCCTTGGGGTTCCCGGTGGTGCCGGCGGTGTAGATCATCGTCGGCGCCCCCATCACCCCGGAGTCCGGGAGCTCGGCGACGGCGGGGGCCGCGAGCAGCGCCTCGTAGCTCCGCCAGCCGGGGGGCGGAGCCCCGTCCCCGAGCGCGACCCACTGACGGCCGCCCTCGTCCTCCACGTTCGGCCGCGCCTCGTCGACGGCGTCGAGGAACTCCGGCCCCGCGACCACGACCCGGGCGCCGCTGTCGTTGATGAGGTAGGCGATCTCGGCGCCGCGCAGCCGGGTGTTCATCGGCACCGACACCGCGCCCAGCTTGCGCAGCGCGTGGCCGGTCTCGAAGCCCTCGATGCAGTTGTAGTGGATGTGGGCGCAGCGGTCGCCGGCGGCGAGACCGAGGCCGGCGAGGGCGCCTGCGACCGCGTCCGCCCGCGCGTTCAGCTCGGGGTAGCTGCGACGCCTCCCGGCGTCGTCGACGAGCGCCGTCGTCTCCGGGGACTGCGCAGCGTGGATCGCGAGGATGTCGAGGTTCATCCCCCCAGTGTGAAGGAGAGCGACAGACCGGGGCCGCCCCCCGCTGGGCCGGCGCCGGGAGAGGCCGGGGGAGGCGGGCCGGGGTCCCCGTCGAGGCCCGACGGCGCCGGCGAGCACGACCAGAGCAGCCCGCCGCCGCGGGTCCACTGCCGGCACGCCGCCTGCGGCGCCAGCTCGTCCAGCGCACCGGGCTCGGCGCCGGTCTGCGCGTCGGTTCCGTCGAGCAGCCAGCCCCCGACCGCGTTCCAGATCGGTGCCGCGCCGCTCAGGCCGGTGGTGTTGCGCATCGGCCGGTCGTCGGCGTTGCCCACCCAGGTCGCCACCGCCAGCCGCGGCGTCCAGCCGACCGTCAGGTTGTCGCGGAAGCCGCTGGTCGTGCCGGTCTTCGCCGCGACCAGGTGGCCGGGGATGGTGAGCGCCGAGCGGGCGCCGAAGGAGGCCGCCCGGTTCGCGTCGTCGGCGAGGATCGCGTTCATCACGAAGGCGACGCCGGGGTCGAGGGCACGGTGGCCGGGCCGCCGTCCCAGCAGCTCGCCGCCGCCCCGGTCGCGCACCGAGAGGAGCACGTGCTCGGGGCGGAACCATCCCTGGGCGGCGAGGACCGTCGCCGCCTGGGCGATCTCCTCGAGGGGGACGGGATAGGTGCCGAGGGTCAGGCTGGCGCCGTACGCCGAGTCGGGGCGGCTCAGGGTGGTGACCCCGAGCCCCCGCGCCATCCGCAGCACGTCGGGGATCCCGGTCAGCAGCTCCGCCTTCACCGCGGGGACGTTGAGCGAGCCCGCGAGCGCCTCCTTGACGGTCACCGTGCCGCGGTAGCGCGGCTCGTAGTCGTGCACCTGGTAGCGCCCGCCGCCGTCGTCGCCGCCGCCGTGGGGGAGGCTGAAGGGCACGTCGCGGAGCGGACTGAGCATCGACAGCCGGCGCGCCTCGAGCGCCGCGGAGTAGGTGAAGAGCTTGAAGATCGACCCCGGCGAGCGCGGCCGGGACGCCATGTCGATCTGCGACCCGGCGTGCCCCGGCCCGGCGCCGCCGACGTCGGCGAGCACCTCGCCGCTGCGCGGGTCGACGGCGACGAGGGCGCCGTCGCCGGCGTGCTCGGCGGCCATCGAGTCCACCTGGGCGGTGACCGCGTCCTGGGAGAAGCGCTGCAGCCCCGAATCCACGGTGGTGGTGATCCGCAGTCCGCCGCCGACGGCGGCGGCCGCCGCGTCCGGGGAGGCGGCGCCGGTGTCGACCATCGCGGCGAGGACCGCCCGTTGCCGGGCCCGCGCCGCCCCCGGGTGCAGGTACGGGTCGAGGAGCGCCGGGCTGTTCGGCAGCCCGGCGAGCAGCGACGCCCGGGCGAGGTCGAGCCGGGCTGCGGGGATCCCGAAGTAGGTCCGTGCCGCCGCCTCGGCCCCGTAGGCGCCGTGGCCGTAGTTGATGTCGTTGAGGTACTCCTCGAGGATCTGCGCGCGGCTCAGGGTGCGGGCGAGGTGGCGGGCGATGAAGATCTCCCGGAGCTTGCGCTCGACCGTCCGCGGCGAGGTCCCGACGTAGAGCACCTTGGCGAGCTGCTCGGTGATGGTGCTCGCACCCTGCACCGCGCCGCCCCGCACCAGGTCGGTCCAGGCGGCGGCGACCAGCCGGGTGGCGTCGACGGCGCCCTCGTTCCAGAAGTTGCGGTCCTCGACCGCGACCGTGGCACGGCGGAGCTCCGGGGCGATCTGCGCCAGGGCGACGGGGATGCGGCGCTCGCCCGGCGGGTGGAGCACGGCGATGAGCCCGCCGTGGCGGTCGAGCACGACGGTGTCGGCGGGGAGCCGGCGCGAGTCGGGGACGGCGCCGAGCTGATCGTCCATCAGCGCCAGCACCGCCTGGCCACCGCCCCAGAGCAGCACCCCGGCGACCCCGAGCGCGGCGGCGACCAGCGCGGCGAGGTGGAGGCGGGAGCGCCGCCGGGCACCGGCGGCCACCCGGCGGGTGAGCACCGCGGGATGCACCCCCGCGCCGAGGCGTCGGTGGGGCGGGAGGGGGCCGGAGGGGGGACGGCGGAGAGGGCCGGACATGGTTGCGATGTGGGGAGCGTCGAGGTGGCGCGGGATTCGCCCGGGCCCGACAGCATCCCACGAGTCGGCCGCCGGCGGCGACCCCCTCAGCTCACGTAGCGGTGCGGACCCAGGTCGTGGAGCTGCCACCAGTGGCCGCCGCAGTCGTCGCAGCGGTGCCGGTCCGCGGAGATGACCCGGTCGTCGGCGAGGGGGAGCTCGAGGTGGGTGTGCTGCGAGCCGCAGTGGGGGCAGGGGGAGATCACCCCGACCAGGCGCCGCTGACCCCTCGCCACCCGCATGGGTGGAGTCTGCCATGGCGAACAGGGGTTCGGGGGCCCGGAGTCAGCCTCCGTGCGGCCCCGCCCGCGCCGGCTCGGTGCCCCCCCAGCCGAGCGGCGGCGAAAAGCCGGAGCCGGGCTCGTAGGAGGGGCCGACGAAGCGCTCGACGATACCCTGCCTGTCCCGGTCCCCCGAGATCGCGGTGACCAGGGCGAGGCTGAAGCTGTCGGCGTCGGCGATGTGCTTCATCACCTCCTCGCCCTTGCCCGCCGACCGGATGATGATGTCGCCGTAGCCGAAGAATCGGGCGGTGACCCCGCGGCTGAGGGTGGTGTGCTGCACCTTCTCGAGGCCCAGCGACTCCGAGACCCGGTTCAGCACGCCGTAGCTCGTGATCACCCGCTGATTGGTCAGCGTGTAGGTCTGGTAGTGCCACTCCAGGAGGCGGAAGGCGAGGAGCACCGCGACGATCAGCACCATCACCACCCAGGTGGGGAGGTGGAGGAGGCGCACCAGGCCCTCGCCGGCGCCGAGGACGAGCACCCAGAAGACCGCATGGCGGCCGAAGTGGTGCCACGGCGCGCTCGGGTCCCTCTGGTAGCTCATCCAGTGGAGGGCCAGGCGGACGAGCACCGCGAAGAGGAGGAAGAGCGCGGCATCGATCGTCTGGAGCACCCCCAGCCCCACCCCGAGCGCCGCGACGCAGACCAGCGCATAGGGGATGAAGATCGCGGGGTGCTGGCGTGCGACGCAGATGGGGCGTTCGCCGTCGACGTAGGGCTCGGGCATGCCGTCTCACCGGGGGCCGGGGGGGTCTGAACTTCCGTAGGGTAGCCCAGCCGCCCGATTCCGGCACGCGCGGACTCCGCGATACACCCGGCGCCGGCTTCTTGTCTTTCTTGTAAGGGCGCCCTCGCGCCCGCGACCGAACGAACGGACCCACCACCAGAGGGTAGGGGTAATGCTCACTGCATATCTCAAGGGCGTAGCGGCTGTCTCGACGGCAGGGATCCTGCTCTTCGGGGCCGGATCGGCGGCACGGGCCGATCTGGGAGCTCCCGGCGCACCCGGCGTCGACGGCAGTCAGGCGCAGCAGCAGGCGCCGGCACCGAGCGGCTACGCGCCCGTCCCCTCCCAGGCGCAGAACGCGCCGGGGACCGACGCGCGGGACTCCGGCTACGGGCCGTCGACGCCCCAGAGGCATGAGAGCACTCCCAAGTCGACGCGGCACAGCACGCCCGCGGACACGACCAGCGGGTTCACCCCGGCGCCGCCGAGCTTCGCGACCGCTGATGTCATCAATGCCGCCATCATCAACACCTGCATCAGCTGCACCAGCGCCGGCGCCGGCGACCACAAGGCCCGCGCCAAGTCGACCGCGCTGCGCCTGCTCGGCAACGACGTGGCCCTCGGCGAGGGCTCCGGCGACAGCAAGAAGAGCGGTGAGTTCCTCGCCATCCCGGCGAGCCCGCTCCTCAACCTCGCCGTCTTCCACTGGGAGGAGGCCACCGCCGCCGGCGCCACCTCCACCGCCCACTCGTACGCCTGCGCGGTCTGTCTCGACCTGCTGCCCGGCCAGAAGGCCAGCGGCGGCATGATCAGCCTGGCCGTGCTCGAGGCGAGCAGCGACGCCGGCTATCAGGGCCTGTCGTCGACCGCCATGGGCCAGAACAACGGCGTCGACCTGAACATCGGCAACGGCGCCCTGGTCATCATCCTGCTGCACTCCGACGCCTCGAGCTCGAACAAGGGCTCGGCGTACGTGCTCGGGATCAACGGCACCCAGATCCTCAGCTCCGACCAGACCGGCAACGGCGGGATCCCGATCGCGGTGCCCGGCGTGGTCGGCATCGTCCTCCTCCAGGTGGGCGCGGCCGGCGGCCAGGGCCAGCCCGGCAACGGCGGGGCCCAGGGCTCCGCTGCGGCGGTCGGGACCGTCTCGGACCTCCTCGGCCAGACCGGCCAGCAGGCGGGCGTCCTGACCGCCTCCGCGGTCGGCCTCACCGGCCTTCAGGCCACCCCGAACGCGGGCACCCCGCCCGCCACCGGCGCCCCCGCGGCGGCCGCGGCCGGCAACGGCGGCCTCAAGGCCCCGAACACCGGCGCAGCCTTCGGCCTCGGCGGCCTCCTCCTCCTCCTCGGCGGCGGCAGCCTCCTGTTCGCCACCCTGCGGCGGCGGCGCAGCCTCTAACCCTCGGACTCACAGAGCGGGCCGCCCCCCAGGGCGGCCCGCTTTCTCTTTTAAGCCGACCGACCCCTCGGCGACGTCTCGGCGGGATGGCGCCGCGGCATATCGCCCGGCGCAGCGGACGGATGGGGGACGCCGCGTCGCGCGGCGTATGGAGGCGCCCCTAATGGGTGTGGATCAGCCTCCAGACCTGGCAGGCTGAGCCCGAACCACCGGCAGGTGAGCACTCCAGGCCCCCCGGAGTCTTGAGCTCTAGGGGTAGAGCGTGCCCCTGCCGGCTGGTGAGGAGACGGAACGGCCGGTGGGATGTCGTGCCATGAGCACTGATCCATTAGGGCGCCGCGGATCTCCTCCGGTTCGTCGTGGCCAGCGGAGTGGAGGGCGGCGGTTGATCTTCTTGGGCATCGACTGGGCGGAAGCTCATCACGACGTGTGTCTCCTCGATGAAGCGGGAAGCGCGCTCGGCAAGGCGCGCGTGCCAGAGGGGCTGGAAGGGCTGAGCCGGATCCACGAACTCGTCGCCGAGCACACGGAGGATCCCGACACGGTCGTCGTCGGCATCGAGACGGACCGTGGGTTGTTGGTGCATGGGCTCCTGGCAGCTGGCTACCGCGTTTACGCCATCAATCCCCTGGCGGTCAGCCGCTACCGCGACCGCCACACCATCTCCGGGGCCAAATCGGACCCGGGCGATGCCAAGCTGCTCGCCGATCTGGTCCGGACCGACGCCCACAACCACCGGCCGGTGGCGGGCGACAGCGATCGGGTCGAGGCGATCAAGATCCTCGCTCGTGCCCACCAGACTCTGGTGTGGAACCGGCAGCGCTCGATCAACCAGCTCCGCAGCGCTCTGCGCGAGTTCTACCCTGCTGCCCTGGAGGCCTTCGGCGCCGACCTCGCC
>VBHB01000014.1 GCA_005880315.1 Chloroflexota bacterium
TGGCTGACGTAACCAGGTCGGCGGCCCAGCCTCGTCCCGAGCTCGTCGCGGTGTAGTCGACGATGTCAGTAACCCTCTTGCCGTCGATGAAAAAGACCAGGCGCGCGGTCTGGCCGTCGGATTGGGTCGCGCAGATCCCGGCCAGCGTCACCGGAATCGTTCCGGGCGCCGGCGCCAACCCTAGCGAACCGCTAACCAGCGTCGTGGGAATTGTCGAGGCGGTGTCGCCGATCGCCTTGTCTACAAACCACCTCCCGTCCGCATCCGCTGTGAACTCGTAGGTCACCAGCGATTCCGCTGCGCCCCGATCGCAATCAATGCCGAAGCCCGCGTCCGAAGGCGCATGCGCATCGAGGGTGGCGGTCGTCGAAGCGCTGATCTGCTGCGGCCTCAGGTAGTACGGCGCCGGCGAGTAGTAGTTGTAGTTGCCCTTGGCGACCACGACGTAGGTGCCATTCGAGTAGGCGTAGGTGACGTCGGCTGCGCCGCTCACCGTGTTCCAACCCGTGGCGGGATTGTGAAAATCGTCCATGAAGACGACGTCTCCGCTGGATGGGGTCAGCTGAGTCGTCCTCGTAACCGGGCCGGGCGACGCCTTCGGGCTCGCGGAGGCGGTTGGTGCGGGGACGCGGTGTGTGATCAAAAGAAGGAGGACTCCGAGCGATCCCACCGCAACGATGAGAAGCGCGGCGAGCACGGCGATGACGATGAGCCCCTCGTTCTGGTTGCCGGCCCGCAAGGGACCGGACGGCGGAGGAGGCGGAGGGGCATACATCAGGCCGCGAGCAGCTCGAAGGTCGTCTTCTCGCCCTCCGTGAGGGGCTGGTCGGGTTTCGATGCCTTGACGAAGGGGCCGTACTTCTTCCGGTACAGGGCCGACACCATGCGGGCCTCGGTCGCGTCGGTGACCAGCCGGGGCTTTACCTCGACCGCCAGGTTGCCGAGGTGGAGGACGCCTTCACCGCGGGCGACCAGGTTTTGCGGCCAGTGCCGGCGCATCCCCTCGCCGGATCGTATGTAGAGGCGCTTGCCGTCGGTGCCGGCCCAGATCGTCACGTCACGCGGCTTGCCCGAATTCCGGCCGTAGGTGGTCAGCCGCACCTCACGCTGGTGCGCGGCGGCGTCGAGCACGTCGCTGGGGAAATCGGGCATCGCGGTATCCATATCGTCGCTCATGGCGGTTCATCACCCCACCCGGCGTGGCCGCTACGCGGCCAGGCCGACCTCCCCGCGTGGCGGGGAGGCAAGCCCGCCGCGGCCCTCCTTCCGTCAGCGGCGCTCGATCAGCGGTAGAAGTAGGGATCGAGGACGCTGACCTGCGTGATCGTGTCGACGGGCAGCGAGTTCTTGCCCGCAGTCTTCCGGATCGCTTCCGGGCTCGGGGCGTCGTAGACGCAGAACGTCTTGCTCTTGTCGTCGCTTACGTACGAGTGCACCCAGGTCACACCTTCATCGGCGTTGCGATCGACGACCGTCAGGCAGATCTGGGCGCCGGCTGCGTCGACGGGTATGTGAAGCCCGTCCCCAAAGGTTCGCTCAACGATGTATCGCGGCATTTGCGGCTCCTCCTGTCATTGGCTCGGAAGCGGATGCCCCGAGGTTATGGGGAGGACCCATGGCGCCGAATCGGCAGCGCTACCCAGATTGCCCTGGGCGACTACCTAAGTTGTGCGGCCGCTTGCGTTCGCGTGCTCACCCCGAGCTTGCGAAGGATGGCCGAGACGTGGTGATTGACGGTTTTCTCCGAAAGGAAGAGCCGCTCGGCGATGTCGGCATCGCGCATGCCCTGCGCGACCAGCTCCAGCACCTCGGCCTCGCGCTGGGTGAGCTGGAACCGGCTTTCACGAGTGGACTCCCTTGGACCCCGCGGAAGGCCCCGTGCGCCAAGCTCCCGGAGCCGCCGGGCCACCACCGCGGCGGCCGCACGGGCGCCAAGCCTCTGCAGCTCGGCGAGCGCCTCGCGAAGAGGTGCCTCGTCGTCCGATCCGCCGAGTGCGAGCGCCGCATCGTATGGGCAGCCAAGCCGGGTCCAGATCTGACCCGCGCGCACGTGGTCGCCGTCGAGCTCGGCCGCCCACTGCTCCGGCACCTCGATGGGCAGCACGCCGTCCTGGATGCCGGCCCGCCGGCGCCATACCGCAAGCTCGCCGAGAAACGTGCGGGACTCCAGACGGAGCGCGCGCGCATAGGCCTCATCGGTTTCCTCGGCTACCGCTTCGAGCCTGCCCTCCAGCCAGGCAGCCTCAGCCCGCGCCGCGGCGACGAGGCCGGTCAGCTGGAGCTCGATGGCGTCAGCCGCAATCGTCCTGGCTTCGTCGAGGAGCCGCCAGACCTCGGGATCGCCCCGGCGCGCCCTGACCCGCCCGACCACCACCAGGGCGAGGAACTTCGGCAGGTAGGTTTCGTGGTTGCGAAGCACCAGGTCAGCCGTCTGCACGGCTTCGGTGAAGCGGCCCTGCTGCATGTGGGCCTCGGCCCGGGAGTCGTGCAGGTAAAGCCGCCAGAGATCGAGCCCGCGACCGGTGCAGTAGTCGAGGCCGCGCTCGATCATTTCGTCGAAACCCGCGTATATCCGAAGCCTCACCATCACGTCGGCGAGGTTCAGGTAGGCCCGGCCCACGTGTTCGTCAAACCCGGCCTCAAAAGCCAGCTCGAGGCTGCGCTCCAGCTTCTCGCGGCCGGAGTCGATTGCGCCGGTCAGCATCTCCATGGTGCCGAGCGTGTTCAAAAGATGGACGAGGCTTTCGGTGTCGCCCAATCGTTCGGCGAGCGCCATCCCCATCGGGCCGTACTTGAACGTGCCCTGGATGTCATCGGCATTCATGCAAACCATCGCCATCCCGGCATATGCGACGCACAGCTCGCGACTCTCCGGCTGCGCCTCCAGGATGTCGATCGCCGCGCGGATCGACTGGTCGGCTTCGCGGCTGCGGCCGCCGCATCTCTGCAAGTGCGAAAGGCGCTGCAGGGAATCGCCCTCCTTGATTCGATCCGCGGCCTCGCGGTAGATTTCCAGCGCTCGTTTCTCGGATGCGATCGCCGGGTCGAACCTGTCGATCAGGAAGCACTCGTGGGAGTGCTGCTGCAGGAGCTCAGCGTATTTCCGCGCCGGAAGGCCTTCGGCATAGGCCAACGCCCGCGCGTAGTGGGCCGCGGCCTCGCGATGGGCTCCGAGCGCTGCCGCGCGTGCCCCGGCAGCAGGTGCGAAACGCAGCACCGCCCCGGCGTCACGGGCCCCCTCGGCGTGGTGAGCCAGACGGGCCAGGTCCGGCGCGCCGTGCGGCGGCTGCGAGAGGATCACCAGGGCGCGACGGTTCAGCGCCAGGGCGCGGTCGGGGCTCACCGTTTCGGTGACTGCAATCCTCGCTAGCTCGTGGCGGAACGTGACGCCCGAGCCGTCGGCCAAGAGCATTCCCGAGGCCATGCATTCGTCGAGGCGAGCGAACTCGTTGGGCGCAAGCGCCTCCAGCAACCAGAGCTCTGCCCTCGGCGGGACCGTTGCCACGGCGTCGAGCAGGGTTCTCGCTTCGGGTGAGACGCGCGCCGCCCGCGCGAGCACCGCATCGCGGACGCTGTGCGGGATTTCCGTGTCGCCCGCCGCCAGCACCTCTGTCACGAAGAACGCATTGCCGCCCGTCTGCCGGTACAGCTCCTCCCCATCCATGCCCGACGGCATCGCGAGCTCGCTCACCGCTGCCGCCGAAAGGCGGTTGAGCTTCATGCGTACGGTCGTTTCGGTGCGCAGCTCTCCAACCAGCAGCCGCAGCGGATGCGAGCGGTCGAGCTCGTCGTCG
>VBHB01000071.1 GCA_005880315.1 Chloroflexota bacterium
CCCCCTTCCTCTCTGCGCCACGCGAAGCATTTGTGCTTCGCGGCGCGTGATTGGTCGGCAGGTTAGGACGCTAATCGTGGTTGGGCCTGCACTCAATGGGTCTTTAGTCCCAACGCAGCTCACGCTCGAAAGATGCGCGCAAACCCGGCGCCCCTTCGAGCTCATGGTGACAAAAGTCCCCCTTGTGGAGGGGGGTGGGCGCTACTAACGTGAGCCCGACTTAGGTACCTGTGGTGGGTGGTGATCGCACGCCGGCAAGTGCTGTCGCATCCGAAGGGATGAAGGCGCGTGGAGCGCGTTGTTACCGCGTGCCTTGTGACTCGACACCTCATCGGGGTCGAACCATGAACAAATCCAGATGAATCGAGCCATTCCGGACCAGCACCATTACGCGGGTTTCTGGCTGCGTCTTGCGGCGCATCTCATCGACCTCACGCTCATCTATATCGTCGAGGGCGTCCTCGCGGTCGGCGTCGTGATGATGAGCCCTCGCGTAATCGGTGTCGTGGACATCCTCTATGGCTTGGTCAACTTCGCTCTCGTGACGGCGGCATTGTCGTGGGCCTATTTCGCACTCTTCGAGAGCTCACCGATGCAGGGGACCGTCGGCAAGTACGCCGTCGGGATTTACGTCACCGACCGGTACGGCGACCCCATCGCGTTCTGGCGCGCCTCCGCGCGCTACTGGTTGAAGCTGCTGTCCAGCTGGACCCTTGGGGTGGGTTGGCTGCTCGCCGCTTTCACGCCGCGCAAGCAGGCGCTCCACGACCTGTTTGCGGGCACACTCGTGCTCAGCAGGCAGGGCTATCCGGTTGCTGCGCAGGTACCGGGCGCCGGTTTGGCTGATTACTGGGATGGCAGGCGCTGGGTGGCATCCGCAACGCTCCCGCCGGCGGAGCTATAGCGATGGCGCTGCCTTTGCCCTTACCGCCTCCTGCACGGCCCAACGCAGGCGTCCGCACCCCGCTGTTCTTGCTCGGGGTAGGTATGGCGCTGCTTGCGTTCATCGCCATGTTCGCGTTCGGGATCATCTTCGCGAACCGCGGATTGACGGGGCGGCAGGTCCCGGTGGTCATCGCCGCGGTCGACATTCAGGCACGAGAGCCGATCACGATCGACATGGTGTCGCTCGCGCAGGTGAGCTCGTCCTCGTTGCCGCCACATGCGTTCTTGCGGCTGGAGGACCTGAAGGGTTACTCGGCGGTAGTACCGATTTACAAGGGCCAGGCGCTGACAGCCAACATCGTGGCCTCGGATCCCGATCAGATCCAGAGCAGCTCCAATGCCTACTTGCCAATTCCCCAGGGCTACGTCGCCATGACACTGCCCTCGGGCGAGCTGCAGGGTGTGGCTGGATACGTCACCCCTGGCGACTACATAAACATCATCGCGACGGTCAATACGTCTCTCTTCTCACCACAGGGCCCCCATATGGCGACGCGGACGGTTTTCAGCAACCTGCACGTGATTCGTGTAGGGCCGCCGTCGCTGAGTCCCAAGGAAGGCCAGGCAATCGGTGTCTCCACCAGCATCACGGTGATTCTCTCCGAGTGCAACGCCCAGTACCTCGAGTGGCTGCTCACCAACGTGACACTGAAATACGTCCTCCTGTCCTACAAGGACTACGACGTTCAGCCGCCGGCCCCCGACCCGACCTGCCCGCCAACCGCCGCGCCCGCCGTCGTCGGACCGGCGCAGGTGGATGCCCGCTGGGCCTTCACGAAGGGCTGAGGGTTTTCTTCGATGCGCGGGGAAGGGAGATGAAAGCGGGATTGCCGATGACCGGATCTCGTGCAATCGGGCCCGAAAACCCGCCTCCGGTGCTGAACGGCCAGAGGCAAGCGAGGCCGCTCGCCGCAACCCACCAGCAGGCCAACAGCAGTTGGCCGCCATTCCACTCCATGCTCGAGCGGGTCGATGTCCTGGAGCGGGCTCCCGTTTTCTTTACGCTCCCTGAGAGCACGATCCGGAAGCTGGCTAGACGAGTCCGGCAGGTCATGATCTCGGCCGGCGGCGCGATCGTCTACCAGGGCGAGCCTGGCGACACCATCTTCTTTATTGAGAGCGGCCGCTGCCGGGTCGTAATCGAGCGGCCTCCGAGCGCGGTCACGGTGGCGGTGTTGGGTCCAGGCGATTTCTTCGGAGAGGCGGCCTGCGTCTTTGGACGCGACCAGCAAGCATCGGTCATAGCGCAAACGGACTGCAGGTTGATAGCGCTGGACCGGCAGAGCCTCAGTTCGGTTGTCGCCCGCGACTCCGGCTTCCTCGACGAGCTGCGCCGGCTCGCCCACCAGCGGTTCAGAACGTTTGCGGACACCGCCGTGCAGGCGACCTGGGGGATGCTCCTCGATGAGGCCACGGTCGTGGGGCTGTATTCGCCGAAGGGTGGCTCGGGCGGGACGTGTCTCGCACTCAACCTGGTCGGCAGCCTGTCACGACGTCACCCGGGCCAGGTCGTTCTGCTCGATCTCGATTTTCCGTACAGCCACGCGGCGCTGCTCGCCGGACTGGTACCGACGAGCTGCCTCGCACGCATGGCGGCCGCGCCTGCGGAGACATTCGAGGAATCGCTGCTGAGCACGATCCTCTACCACTCCGGAGGACCGATGATCCTGCCGGGCGCGCTTCGCCCCGAGGAGTCCGAAGAGGTCACCGCTGACCTCATTGCTCGCGCCATCACCGTGCTGCGCAAGACCTTCCGCTACGTCGTCGTCGACCTGGGCATCGCGATCGACGACTCGACGTTGGCTGTGCTCGATCTAACCCAGCACGTCATCGTCGTCACCGCCCCGGAGCTGTCTGCTGTAAAGAGCGCCGCCGATGCCATCGACATCCTGCGGAAGCTGGGTACGCCCGACGACCGGCTGACCGTAGTTCTGAACAACCGATCCGCAAAGTCGGCTGTCGTGAAGGCTGCGGTCGAGCGAACCTTGAAACGCGCGGTCAATGTCGAAGTTGCCTTCGACGGTTCGAAGCCGGACGAAGCCGCACTGACTGGAACGATCTTGAGCCTGACCGACACCCGCAGCGAGATCACGCGAGGCGCGCAGGCGCTCGCGGACATCCTCGAAGAAAAGCACGGGAAGAGCCGCGCTCTGCCTCTGCATCTCGATGCTCCGGCATCGGCGGCGGTGGAAGGCGATTGCTGAATCGCGCTGTCCGCGTCCGCCCGCTCGAGCCAACCCGTATTGCCATCCGGCGCGCCCTGGTCCGCCGGCACTTGCGCGCGGTGGCCGCGGGCAGCGACCAGAGGTTGCGGATCGACCTGCATGACGGAGACGTCGACAGCGCCGGCCTGCTGGTCGAGATGGTCGCGCCACTGGATCCCGACAGCGACCCCTTTCGCAGGCTCGCCTCCGCCATGTGGCGCTCCGCCACCGCGGATGCCGTCATCGATGGGCTCGCTTCCCGTGAATCGATCATTCGTGCGCGAAGTGCGCGCATCGCAGGCGCGATGCGGATGGAGGAGGTGGTGCCGTGGCTAGCCCCGCTCTTGTGGTCGAAAGCGTCCGCGGTGCGCGACGCAGCGGCACGCGCGCTGGCACGGATAGGAGGCGTTCGCTGCGCAGACGCGCTCGTGATGGCGCTCCAACACCTGGGCCCGAAACCATCACTGATCTTGGCGCTGGCCCGTGCGGCCCCGGACCTCTACCTGGAGGCGGTGCTCGGTGGATCCCAACCTCGGGCCGTGCAACCGTCTGTCGCCATGGCCGCCGGGCTGCGCGGTCACCGCACGGCGACCGCCGCTCTGATTCTGCAGCTGGGCTCCGGAGGCCGCAGAGCAAGAATCGCCAGCTGTCGGGCGCTTGGCTGGTTGGGCGCTCCGGCCGGAGTCGCCGAGCTGACGCTGGCCCTCGAGCATCGGGACTGGTGGATTCGAATGTCCGCGGCCAAGGCGCTGGGCGCAATTCCCAGCTATCGGCCAGGTCCGCAGCTCCGCGGCTGCCTGGAGGATCGCAACCCTCGCGTTCGGCGCAGCGCGCGCGACGCCATGCGCAGAGTCAGCCAGCGATGAGCATGCCCGCGGGCGTGGACTGATGGCTCTCAAAGAGAGGCTTGACGCCCTCAGGCGCCCCGAGCCTGCGCAGCCTGGCAGCTCCGAGCTGGGGTTGAGCGTGATCGCCGGGCGCCAACCGGCCGCGGATGTTCCACCCACCCCCACGCCGGACGAGTCGTCGCAAAAGCCGGCTCGAGGAGCCAACACGTTTGCCGCCACGAAGGCCGCGATCCATGCCCTCCTGGTGGAGCGCCACGCGGACGAAATCGACACCGGCGACAGGGAGGGGGTCCGCAAGCTGATCACGAGCCTGACGGACGAGTACGCGCGCACTGCGTCCGTCGCGCTGACTCGCCTCGATTACGGGCACCTGCTGGATGCTCTGCTCGACGAGGTGCTCGGCCTGGGGCCGTTGCAGCCGCTCCTCGAGGACGCGGCCATCTCGGAGGTCATGATCAACCACGCGCGCCAGGTGTTCGTCGAGCGCGCCGGGCGGGTGATGCTCAGCCACGTCGTCTTCGAGAGCGATGTCCAGCTGCGCCAGGTCATCGATCGCGTGGTGAGCAGCGTGGGCCGCCGGGTCGACGAGAGCTCGCCGATGTGCGATGCGCGACTTCGCGATGGATCGCGCGTCAACGTAGTCCTACCCCCGCTTGCCCTCGACGGTCCATGCATGACGATCCGAAAGTTCTCGCGGGAAAAGTTAAAGCCGGCGGACCTGCTGGCGATCGGGTCCGCAACGGACGACATGATGCGATTCCTGGAAGCCGCCGTTCGCAGCAGGCTCAGCGTTCTCGTGTCCGGCGGCACCTCGTCAGGCAAGACAACCCTGCTCAATATCATCTCCGGGTACATCCCGACCGACGAGCGCATCGTCACCATCGAAGACGCGGCGGAGCTCCAGCTCCGGCAGACGCATGTGATCCGGCTGGAAGCCCGGCCGCCCAACATCGAAGGCAAAGGCGCGATCGAGATCCGCGACCTCGTCCGCAACGCGCTGCGCATGCGACCGGATCGGATCGTGGTCGGCGAGTGCCGGGGTGGCGAGGCGCTGGACATGCTCCAGGCGATGAACACCGGCCACGAAGGCTCGATGAGCACGGTCCATGCCAACAGCCCGCAGGACGCCATCAGCCGCCTCGAGGCCATGGTGTTGATGGCCGGCACGGACCTCCCATCCCGTGCGATCCAAAAGCAGATCGGCTCCGCGATCGACGTCATCGTCCAGACCCAGCGAGTGCGCGGCGGAGCACGGAAGATCGTCAGTGTCTGCGAGGTGACCGGGCTCGTGAACGGCGAGACGCAGACGCACGAGCTCTTCCAGTTCCGGCCGACAGGCGTTGACGAAGAGGGCAATGTCCAGGGCTTCCATACCGCGACCGGCAATCGCTCGGTGCACATGGAGCATTTCGCCGAACGAGGGGAGACCTTCCCGCCCGGGATCTTCGAGCCGCAGCCGTCGACCACGGGAGCACCGGCCTGAGATGTCCGGTGTGATCGTCTTTTCGGCTTTGGGGGCAGTTGGCGTATTCATCGCGTGCGTTGCCCTTGCGCTTCCTTCACGGATGCGTGAATCGGACGAACTTCACAATGCGGTCGCCGTGTCGGGTGGCTTGCGGCCGCCGACGGTGCGTGAGCGCGTCAACCAGCCGTTCCAAGCGCTGGCCGACCGGTCGAGCCAGCGCCGCCGCCTCAACGGCGGGCTGACGCTTGGCGAGCATCTGATTCGCGCCAACCTGAAGCTGCGCCCATCCGAGTTCGTCATGATCCAGGTCGCGTTTCTCATCGGCGGCGCCCTCATCTCGTTGCTGCGCTTTGGATTCGGGCCCCAATTCGTGATCTCGGCTGTGGGCGCATATCTCCTTCCGATGCGCTACGTCAAATTTCGCCAGGCCCGGCGGCTGAAGGCGCTCAACCGGCAGTTGCCCGACACGATGAGCCTGCTCTCGAATGCGCTCAAGGCTGGATTGTCGCTGCCACAGGCGATGGATACCGTGGCTCGCAACACGGTCGCGCCGATCGCCGATGAGCTTGGTCGCGTAATCCGCGAGATGAACATCGGAAGCCCGACGGAGCGTGCGCTGACGAACATGGTGCGAAGAACCGGTAGCGAAGACCTGGACCTGATCGTCACCGCCATCACCATCCAGGCATCGGTCGGAGGTAACCTCGCTCGGATCCTCGACAGCATCTCGCACACGATTCGCCAGCGCGTGCAGATCAAGGGCCAGATCTCGGCCATGACCGCGCAGGCGCGAGCCTCGGGATGGGTGATCACGCTCTTGCCGGTCGCCGTGGCCGCCATCCTCTACTTCATCACGCCCACGTACTTCCGGATCATGTTCAACGACCGCATCGGGATCGGGCTGCTGTTCCTTGCGGGCGTCTCCGTCGTAGTCGGCAACCTTTTCATCAGACGCATCGTCAATTTCCGGGTTTAGCCGATGACCATCCTCTATGCGGCGCTGGCCCTGGGGGCAATCGCGGCCTCCGGCGCTTTCATCGCGACATGGAGCCTCACGCCGGCGCAACCGAGCAATGCGGACGTGGTCGAAGGGCGCTTGCGCGCGTACGAGACCGGCTTGCCGGTGTCGCTGGTCGAGATGGAGCTGCAAACGCCATTCGGCGATCGCGTCTTGCGGCCAGCAATCCAGCGTCTCGGTCGGATCCTGGAGCAGACCATGCCTGAGAAGGCCCGCCAGCGCATCGCTCTCGACCTCTATATGGCCGGCCGGCCGGCAGGCCTAAGCGCGAGCGACTTCATCGCCGTGCGCTATGTGTCGACAGGCCTCGTCTGCTGCTTGGGAATAGGCATCGGCCTGCTGTTCGGCTCGCGCGTGATCATCGCGGTGGGCGCGGCGGTGGGGGCTGTCGCCGGGCTCTACATTCCGACGCTCTGGCTTCGCTTCAAGGTCACAAGTCGCCGAAACGAGATCCGGGCCGTGCTGCCCGATGTCATCGACGTCCTCGTCGTGTGCGGTGAGGCAGGGCTGACCTTTGAATCAGCAATGGAAAAGGTGGGGCAGAAGTACGACCACCCGGTGGCGGAAGAGTTCGTTCGGGTGCTCCATGAGGTGCGGCTCGGGAAGCCGCGCCTGGAAGCGCTCAACGACATGGCTCAACGCTGCGGCGTGGAGGAGCTCAACAGCTTCGTCCAGGCAGTCATCCAATCCGAGCAGCTCGGTTCCGGCCTGGTCAAGGTGCTCGGCATCCAGGCGGACGAGATCAGGCAGAAGCGCCTGATGACCGCGCAGGAGCGTGGGGCACGCGCTTCGCTGAAGATGCTGATCCCCATGGTGGGATGCATCTTCCCGACGCTCTGGGTGATTCTGCTGGGTCCGGCCTTGATCCTCCTCTTGCATAGCGGCGTGGTGCATTGATGCTTCAGCCGCAGCACGGTCAGTCGTCGGTCGAATTCGGCCTGGCCGCGGTCGTCCTGCTGCTGCTTGCGTTGGGACTGACCGACCTCGGGCGCGTCTTCTATTTCGACGTCGGCCTGGCCGGCGCCGCCAGGGAAGGGGCGAGACAGGCGACCTGGTTCGATCCCAAAGCCGGCACCAATCCCTTCCTCTACGACGCCGCGATCAAGGCTGCTGTCGATGGCGTATTGACCAACTCCGGCTTGCCGGCGTCGAGCCTTCAGAACCCGGGGGGTACGACGTGTCCGAGCACCTCCGACGCCAACACCTTGTACAACCCGCCCTTTACCGACGACGCCTACGGGGCGGGCAGCATCAACCAGCCGCTGCTCTACATCTGCTACGACGGCACGCCCGGCCTGGACCTGACATCGGCTCCAGCCGACAACAGCCTCAAGGGCCGGGACGTCAACGTGATACTGGTCATGAGCTTCGGCTTCGCAACCGGATTCATGCAGGGAGTCCTGGGCAACTCGATCCACCTCGCGGTCAATACGCACATGATCATCGGCGGCTTCTGAAGTGCCATCAGGGGGGAGCCTCGCCGTTCGAAGCCAACGCTCTCAATCGATGGTCGAGTTCGCCATCGTCGCGCCGCTGCTGTTGCTGCTCATCTTCGGCATCGTCGATTTCGGGCGGGTGATCTACGTGTACATCACCCTGAACCAGGCGGTCAACGAGGCCGTCCGCGTGGCGATTCGCGATTCCCCTCTGCTTCCCACCAACGCCGATGTGGAAACCGCGGCGAGGATCCATGCGGTGGACGTGAGCCTCGCCAACCCATGCCCGAACGGGCCGGTTACCGCCGCGGCCCCACCCGCGAACCAGGGTTGGATCTACATCACCGAGCCGAACCCACCGTCGACGGTGGAATCCCTGTCGCCGACCCTGGACAACGCTCCAGGCGGCCAGATGTGGGGATTCGACAACGGCACCTGCAGCGCGACCAACCCGGCCAACAACCACGCACCGCTCCAGGTGACGATCCGCTACAACTTCGTGCCGATCACACCGTTCATCAAACAGTTCGCCAACAACATCATCATCGAAGCCGCGGCGATCTACCGGACGGAATATTGAGATGGCCGGTAGTTCGAAACAGTTGCAGCGCGGCCAGGCCATTGTGCTCGTCGCCCTGATGATCCTCGTGCTCTTCGGGTTCGTCGGCCTGGCGATCGACAGCGGCCGGGCCTACCTCGACCGGCGGCACCTTCAGGCCGCCGCGGATGCGGCGGCGTTGGCCGCCGCTTACACGTACATGAACACATCGGACTACTCACAGTCCGAGCAGAAGGCAGCCGAGACGTACGCCGGCAACGAAGCCCTGTACGGCGCTGAGTCCTGCACGGGCCTGGGCACGCTGGCGGCAACCTGCACGTTCGGCGACCCGTGGGGGCAGACGTTGACGATCATCGTCACCAACAAGGCGATCGCGGGGGTCAGCTTCGCGGTCACCGCGACTCATTCGATGCCGGTGGCGATCATGCAAGTGCTCGGATCCGGGCCGTCGATCAATGTCGCGGCGGCGGCCACTGCGGTGGCTCGGAGGGCCGGCACCAACGGTGCCGCCATCCAGACGCTGGCCCCTGCCGGTTGTGGTGGCAACGGCGGCCAGTCGCTCACGTTCCAGGGCTCTTCCAAGACGTACGTGACGGGCGACATCTGGTCGAACGGCAGCGTTTTCGACAACAGCGCCGCCGCCGGTGGATCCGTCAACGGCAATGTCATCGACATCTGCGGATCGACTCCCGCACTGACCACGCCGACCCCATGGACCGTGAGCGGAACCCAGGCGAACGGGTGGACCATGCCCGACCCCGGTTATCCTCTGCCCCCGCTCAACGTCGATTCCCAGTCTTGGAGCTCGACCAGCGGGAGCGTCGAGCAGCCAGGTGTGTATGCGACGGACCCCAAACCGAATGGTTGCTACTTCCTGGCCGGCGGGGTTTACAACTTCAAGGCTGGGATCACGGAGAACGGCGGCTTCGTGAGCAACGAGCTGCGGCCGCCCGACGAGCCCAACATGGTGATTGCCGGCCAGCCCGACGTCACCTCGCTCAGCGGCTCGCTCTCGGGCACGAACCAGACCCAGATCTCGGTGAACCCACTGCCGGGCGCGGTTCCGCAGAACTCATTGCTCTTCGTGGAAGGCCAGACCTTCACGGTGTCGCAGAATGCCGCCGCCGGAGCAACGCTGATCCACATCAGCAGACAGAGCGTGGTCGGGACCCTCGCGAGCGGCTCGTTGGTGTCGGTCCGGGCCCTGCCCCAGTTCTGGGACCTGAACGGAAGCTGCAGCGGCTCTTTCTCGGCGATTCCCAACGGTTCCGGCAGCCTGTCCGGGACGTGGTCTGTCGAGGTCACGGCCGTGCGGTGGGAGCCCAACGGGGTCTCGAGCTGCACCGGGCCGGCGACGCCGACGTGCTACCTGCGCGAAAGCGCTCCCTCCGTCTGCAAGACGGTGGCCCTCGGAAACGGGGTGCTCAAAGTGTCGGTGACGACAGATCCCGGAGCGCAGTATTTCAATGTCTACATCGCTCAAAACGGGTCATGCTCCGGCCTGGCCTATTTGACCAACTTCGCTGCCGGAAGCTTCGCGAACATCAACAGCAGCACATTCCCGCCTGGGTGGCCCGCCGGCCAACCGTCTCCACCGGACCAGGAGGGTATGCCCCTGGCAAGCGGGCTGCCCAACGCCAACGCGGCCCCCGGCACGCCTCCGCGTGGCGATCTCGCCAACGAAGGCCACTGCGTCGACACTTCGACCGGCGCAGGCATCGCGTGTCCAGGAGCGGTGACGCCAGGCGCCGTGGTGATCTACATCCCTAGCGGCGGGTGTATCGACCAGCACGGCACCGGAGACATGTATCTGTTCAGCGGCTATCAGTACCAGCGCGTCGTGCTCTACGAGCCAGGGCCGGAACAGTCATCGCAGCCGAACACATGCGCGGGCAACAAGGTCAACGGCGCCGGCTTCACGAGTCTCATCGGCATCTTCTACATGCCCGCCGCGTCCGTCACCATCAACGGCAACAGCGCATACCAGGCAACGATCGCGGGCGGCGTGATTGCCTGGACCGCGAGCATCATCGGCACTGGAAACGTTGCGATCACCGCCGACCCCACGCTTCGTACATGGCCGCCTTCGGTGCACCTGACGCAATGAGCGCACCTGCCATCGATCCAGCCGAACCCGAATACGCCTCCAGGCTGGGGCCGCTCGCGCCCTTGCTCGCCAACCAGCAGGTGACCGAGGTCATGGTCGTGGCCGGCCGCGACGTCTATGTCGAGGTGAACGGACGCCTCATGCTCACGCCGGTCACGTTCTCAAGCGAGCAAGAGGTGCTCGACCTGATCCGGTTCATCGTCGAATCCGTCGGCCGGCAGATCGACGCCCAAAACCCGATCTGCGACGCCCGCTTGGCCGATGGGTCCAGGGTGCATGCTGCAATTCCGCCCGTAGCCATCGACGGCCCGCTTCTCAACATCCGAAAGTTCGTGCGCGGGCCACTTCATATGCAGGACCTGATCCAGCTTGGCAGCTGCAGCGAAAGCGCTTTCGGGTTTCTGAAGGCGTGCGTCATGGCGAGGGCCAACATCCTCGTGAGCGGCGGCACCAGCAGCGGCAAGACCACGCTGCTCAACGTCATGTCGGGCTACATACCGAGCGATGAGCGGATTGTCACGATCGAAGACGCGGCCGAGCTTCAGCTGCAGCAGCGCCACGTCGCGAGGCTGGAGTCCCGGCCCTCGAGCTCGGACGGCACTCCCGAGATCACCCTGCGCGAGCTCGTCATCTCATCCCTGCGCATGCGCCCCGACCGCCTGATCGTCGGCGAGGTTCGAGGTCCGGAAGCGCTAGACATGCTCCAGGCGATGAACACCGGCCACGACGGGTCGATGACCACCCTTCACGCCAACAAGCCACGGGACGCGCTGGCGCGGCTGGAGACGCTGGTGATGATGGCCGGCTACGACCTGGTGCCGAGAGCGATCCGCTCCCAGATCGCGAGCGCCTTCAACGTCGTAGTCCATCTGGAACGGATGCGTGATGGCAGCCGCAAGGTGGTCCAGATCAGCGAGATCACCGGCATGGAAGAGGACGTCATCAGCATGCAGGACATCTTCCAATTCACGCGCACCGGCTTGGATCCAGAGGGCAGGGTGCTTGGAGGGTTCGCGGCCGCGGGCATCAGGCCGCGGATCCTGGATCGGATGGCCGACCGGGGTCTGGAAATACCGCTCGAGCTCGTCCAGACATTTCCCACGTGGGTGCAGCGTCCGCAGTAAATCGATTCGAGAGAGGAAGGGAACGAAATTGGAAAATAGAAGACAGGATGGTAGGCGTACAGGCGTGGACAGAAGATCTGCGGAGCGGAGGGCTCAGGCCGATAGGCGCGTGCGGCCGGCGCAGGGCGCCGGCGACCGGCGTGCCGTTAATCGCAGAGCCGAAGACCGTCGCATTGGCGAACGGCGCGCGACAACGGATCGTCGAAATGTCGCATCTGCCGAAGTGATGGGAGCAGCCGCCGCAGAGTAGCTCGCGTCCGCATGACGGCGTTAGACGCGTCGCGTTTATCCATCAGAAAAACGCATTGGGAACTAAGTCCTATAGCTATCGGCGGCGGCGGTAACTAATCTGCCGATTGAGGTCAAGCAGCACGCAAGGGAAGGGCGTGCGCTTCCGACGGCCTGTCTCGGAGGGTGCTCGCACGGCTAGAAACGCGATTCGGCGACCACATGCGACTGCCCTATCCAGAACAGGTCTTGATGTGGTCATCGACCAGAAGGCACTTGCTACTCATACGCAACATGTCGACCTGGAAAGCTCTGGAGGTGCACGCCACTAGCGCCCGGCAAGCTGCCAGATCGTCGCCGGCACCGTCGCCGGCTGAATCCAGAAGCAATTGGCGCCGGAATGCGTGCCAAGTCGGTAACACGCGATCCCGGCCCATCAAGTTGGAGGGAGTTTTGACTCAGATAATCCAGAAAGCCCGACGCCGGGGATACCTGGCTTTCGTGGCCCTCATCGCGAGCTCCGGGCTCGTCGCCGTCATACCGGCGCTCCCGGTAGCTGCAACCGGGTGTCCTACGGCTAACACACTCGACGCGAGCAGCGTGGGCGGCGGCCACAGCAACTTCGAAATCGATGCTGCAATCGCGGACAGCACCAAGCTCGGTGCGCACGCCGGGGCCAACCTGACTCTAGACGGCGGCTCGACCTGTATCGACTGGTCCACCAAGGTCGCGGGCGTCGGAACCGGTACCAGCGCCGACGCGACCACCGGCGTGATTATCAAACCTGATCTGCCGAGCGGTACGGGTGACGACTCGTTTACGCAGGGGACCAGCGAGAACGCGACCGACCCCGTCATCGCCACGGGTTCCATCCCGCCCAACAAGAGCGACCTTCAGGACTTCGGCGTCTATAAGGAGACGAACTCCAGCGGCAAGTTTCTAAACCTGTTCTGGTCGCGCATCAACAGCCCATCCGGGACGGTCGACATGGACTTCGAGCTCAACAAAGTCGCGTGCGACGGCACTGCGGCGACCTGCTCGAACAACGCCCCTAAGGGCACCAACTACTCGATACCGCTCCGGAGTAGCGGCGACAAGCTCGTCACCTATGACCTGGCCAACGGCGGCACGGTGCCGACCATCTCCATCTACACGTGGAGCGGCAACAGCACGTCGGGCAGCTGGGCCAACGGGACCGTCATCAGCGGCGGCCTCGGCGAGGCACTGGGCTCGATCAACTTCAGCTCGATAGCCTCAAAGGACAGCGTCGGCCTTGGCACCAAGGACCCGTTGACCTTCGGCGAGGCCTCGATCAGCTTCAAGGCCCTCTTCGGCAGCGGCGGAAGCTGCGGTGCGTTCGGCTCGGTCTATCTGAAGAGCCGCTCGTCCAACACCTTCACCGACGAGCTGAAGGACTTCATCCTCGATCAGCGACACCGCGACGCTGTCGGGCGCCAGCGGCCCAACCGGGACCATGACCTTCAACGCCTACAGCAACGCCGCCTGCACGACATCGGTCTTCTCAATTTCGACCACGACCCTGGTGGGCCCGGACGGCAGCGGCAACTTCACGGCGTCATCGGGGAACTTCACTCCGCTGGCTGCCGGCACCTACTACTGGATCGCGTCCTACGGCAATGATCCAAACAATGCCCCGGCCACCACGAAGTGTCTCGACGCGAACGAGTCGAGCGTCATCGCACCGAAGCAGCCCGGGATCGTCACGACCGCGGGGTCAGCCACCACGTTCGGCAACACGGTCAGCGACAGCGCGACGCTGAGCAACACCGCGCTCGAGCCGGATGGGGTGACCAAAGCACAGGGCTCGATCACCTTCAAGCTTTTCGGGCCGAGCGCGAGCCCGAGTTGCACGAACACCAATCTCGTTTTCACCTCGAGCCCATTTGCGGTGAATGGCGACGGCCCGTACGGGCCGACTTCAGTCACGCCCACGACGGCCGGCACCTACTACTGGATCGCCAGCTACACGGGCGACCTGCCTAACACAAAGTCGGCGACCACCGCCTGTGGCGACACCGGCGAAACCAGCACGGTACCTCCAGCCACCCCCGCCATCAGCACAACGGCAACGGCCGGTCCAGTCGTGGTCACGACCGCGCTGGATGACACGGCTCACCTCAGCGGAACCGTCCCAGAGCCCGGCGGCGTCACGCCGGCCAAGGGCACGATCACGTTCACGCTCTACGGCCCGGAGCTATCGACGTCGGTTTGCTCCACGACACTGGCAACTAGGGTCGTCAACGTCAGCGGAAATGGCGACTACGTGGCCAGCAGCGGGAGTACCGGCACAGGGTCGTTGACCCCAATCGTGCCTGGCATCTACAACTGGATCGCCGTCTACAGCGGTGATCTCCCCAACGACCCAGGCGTGTCGACGGCATGCGGCGACGCGAACGAGTCGACCACCGTCATCCAGCTGCCCTCCACCATCCAGACGAGCCAGTTCTGGACCCCCCAGGACTCCGCAACGGTCACCGGTGGCGGAACAGGCAGCGTCACCTTCAATCTCTACAAGAACGACCCGACCTGCACTAGCAGCGGCGCGGTCGTCTACGGGCCGGATGTCGAACCGCTCAACATCAGCGGCGTAGCGTCCACCAACAACACGATCTTCTCGGTCAGCTCTGTGGGCACATCCGGCGACACCTACTACTGGGGCGTTTCGTACCCAGGGGACGCCACCCACAAGCCGGTCAGCTCCTGCGTCGAGTACACCGGTTTCAGCTCGCTGAACAACGGCGGGCCGGTGACGAGTCCGTAGGAGGTTCGAAAGCAGACGTTAGTCGGAAATCGCGTGACAGAGAGGGCCGGGTTCAGCCGGCCCTCTCGCTTTTTCCTATCGAACGCGCTCAGCAGCTGGCGAAGACCGTGTACTTGCTGCCGTTGGGTCCCCAGGTTTCGCTGACGAACTGGTAGGTTGTCGGCCCGTTCTGAGCCGGAACGCTTACGCCCCAGGTTCCGTCGGTTGTGAATCCGAGCACCCAACCGGATGTGCCAGTCGAGTCGGTGATCATGAAGTTGACCACCTGGTCGGTCGGCAGGCTCGTGGCATCAGCCCAGCCATTTGACACCACACATCCGGCATGGACGGGATCGTTCTTTCCCTTCGCGAGGCCTGGCGCAGCAGTGGCCACCATGAGCACGGCGCTCAAGAAGACGCACGAGATCAGTTTCTTCAAAGCGACTCCTCCTCGTTGATCATGTGATCGATGAGGCTGCCTCGAAGTCGCTCAACGCCTGATCGCTGGGAATCCTGCGGCGGGGGGAGGTACGCACGGAGCCGGCCGGGCTCGATGAAAGCCGATCACTTCAACTCCTTCGCTGTCTACCCAGCCCGGGTGTGGGAGGTTCCTTGTGTTGCAGTTCACGTCGCAGCAGGAGGGACCGAGATGGTCGGCTAGAGCCGTTCATCGACTTCCACGGCGCCTCGGTGAGAGGTAAGTCGATCAGCGAGATTGCGCGCCAGACCGGGGCGCAATCCGCGAGACGATCTGTCGTCTGGTCCAGGTCCGGCGCCGGCGCAGCTGAAGACCTCGGCACACGAACTCCAAGCTCGACCCCATGGCGAGTACCTGCTCGCGCGCACGGTCGGCGAGGATCCAGTCAGCAACGCCGAGGTGCTCTATGACGAAATTCCGAAACTGGGTTATCGCGGTGGTCGCAGCATCCTCAAAGAGTTCACGCACCCGATCCGGGCGCTGGCCAACAAGACAGCGACGGTTTCGGTTCGAGACTCCACTCGGACATGAGGTCCAGGTCGACTAGGGCACGTTCAAAAAGCCGGGACGCAAACGCGTTCAGGGCTTCGTGATGACGTTGGGCTGGCCCCAGTTCGCATTACCTCGACTTTCAGCAGCCGTCAGACGGCGAATCCCGCGAGGACCATGCCGCCGCACCGTTAGTTTTCGAATGCCGGCCTTTTACAGCCGGGCGATTCTGTCACCGAGGTTCGGTGATTCTCGGGGGGTTGTTGGATGCAGCGAACTCTCCTTTGTCGTCGCTGGCCTGCAGCACTGCGCGTGCTGCTGATTCTCATCGTCGTCGTGGGAGCGGCCATCTCGCCTGTGATTGCGACCGACGCCGCTACAAATCCTTCGCGTGGCGGTGGCCCGTCTTCGACCAGCAGGATCCTCATCCACTACCAGCCGGGCAAGGCGCCGGCGGCCATCGCCGGTCTCGAGGCATCGGTGGGTGCTCACCTTGTGAAAGAGATCTCGGCTCTGCAGGTCCGCGTCCTCGAGGTCCCCGATGCGGCGGCTGACAACGCCCTCGCCGTCATGCGGCGGTCGGACCAGGTCGACTACGCCGAGCGCGATGTCGTCTTGCAGGCTCAGGACGCGCCAGTCGGCGGCACCTCCTCTGTAGCGCCGGTCGTGGCGGGCATCGCACGGTTGCTGTTCTCGGCAAACACAGCCCTCACCAACACGCAGGTGGAGCAGGCGCTCGTGTCCACGGCGGTGCCGGCGAGCTTCTCGGTCCGCTCGGGACGCGTGGACGCGCTCGCGGCCCTGGCCTCACTCGGCTTCGCCGACCCGCAGCCACCGAGCGCACCGTTCGATGCCGTTGCGCCCCAGGTGATGGTCGAGACGAACGGAGACTGGAACTACCAACCGCTCGCCGCCGCGCCGCAGGTCGGGCAGGTACTGCTGCGAGGGCAGGGAAGCTGGACAGGCTCCTCGCCGATGAGCCTCTCCGGTGTCCAGTGGCAGCGATGCGACCCGACCGGGGTCTGCACCGCGGCCGCGACCGCGGCGAAATACACAGTGCAAGCAACGGATTCCGGCTATGGCTTCCGTATCGAGTGACTGTCGCGAACGGGCTCGGTTCCACGAGCGCCATCTCAGCAATCTCGGCTCCGGTCGGAAATCCCGCCAACGCAAGCCGAAGCTTCACGGTCGCGGTCGGCGCCGGCCTTGCCGACGCGCGGCTTTCCTTCACCAAATGCAGCTCGCTGACTCTTGCGATCTACAACCCCGGCGGCTCGTCGGTGAGCACGAGCGGTCCCAGCGTCGTGGTGCTCGACTCGAGCCTCGCGGCCGGGTCGTACACCTATCAGGTCAGCGGGGCGCGCTGCTCCTTCACCCTTACTGTCACGTCGCCGTCACCCTGAACAAAAAGGAGGGGCCTCCGATGAGGCCCCTCTTTCCACCCCTTCGAGGAATCAGTGGGCGCTAGGGCCCAAACACGATCTGGTTGTTGATGCCATCGAATGCGTCCTTGGCCAGCCCCTGCGTCGTCTTGTTGTTGCCATACCAGGTCGAGCCGCCGAGATTGGACTGCCCGGCGGCGTAGGTCAGCATCTGCATCACAGTCATGCTCGTCGCGCCACCGAACGCGCCTGAGACGTTCTCAGAGCCGCCGATGTTGGTCAGGTCGATGGTCACGCCTCCGATGGGTGCGAGAGCGCCGATCTTGTTGCCACCGAGCGCAGGGTTGCTGAAGTAGACGTTGAGTGCGGTGGCCAGCATCTGCGCCTTGAGCATTGGGTTCATGGTGGTGCCGCCGGCGTTGGCCACGTTGAACACGCCGGTGAAGTAGGCGGCAACCTGTGCGCAGGTCGCCGTAACGCTCAGGTCCTGGAAGGACGCGAACTGTCGCAGCCAGGTACCGGAGTTGCAGACGCCTGCCGTCGATGCGCAGCCGTTGATGATGGCCTGGCCGTTCTTGTTCTGCCAGAACCCTATCGTGAGCGCGCCTGTTCGAATTGGCCCGCAGACCTTGACCGAAGCGTCAGCCGTCTGTTGCGTCTCAACGATCTTGGCCGTGTTGGGATAGGGCGTGCAGCCGAACTGCGGAAT
The DNA here is from genome assembly GCA_005880315.1 of Chloroflexota bacterium. Classification (GTDB taxonomy): domain Bacteria; phylum Chloroflexota; class Dormibacteria; order Dormibacterales; family Dormibacteraceae; genus UBA10449. The sequence continues at coordinate 17,754 of VBHB01000071.1, forward strand.
TGCGATGACACGGGCGTAAGTGAACGTTCCCGTTGCCAGGTGCGCGAGGTCGTCAGTCGCGGTGACGGAGCCGAGCGCACCCTTGAAGGTGTCGGTGACGTGGATTGGCGAATTGACCAGCTTGGTCGGCGCGCCAAACGTGTAGCCGGCTGTTCCGGACGCCGTTCCATCGGGCGTGAAGTAGGTTCCGGCGTTCCATGTCGCGGTCGCCGTGTTGACCCCGCTCCCGGGGTTCGAGCCGAACGTGCAGACGTAGGTCAGCACGACGGGCGTAGCGTGTTTGACCGTGATGGTGGGGCCGCCGCTCAGCGTGCAGCTCCCACCGTCCGCGACACTGGCCGTGATGTCCTCCCAGTCGTTGGGATTGGTCACGGTGATGCTGCCGGTCACCTGCCAGCCACTATCCGTGAAGCCGGTCTCGTTCGCGACGACGGTGTAGTTGAACGTGGCCGAGCCGCCGACCTGCTTGACCACGGTCTTGTCGACGGCCTTGCTGATGTTCCAGCTGTAGGTTCGAGTGAATCCGGGCGTCGCGGTCTTGGCGACGGACAGATCCGCGCCAACGCAGAGCTTGACGCTCTGCTTGGCCGATCCGGTCGTGAGGGTCGTGTTCGTCTTGAAGGTGGCGGTGTTGTCCACTGTCTTGCACGTGCCTGGAGTACCAGTGACCGTGTTCGAGTAGGTGAAGACTGCGGGGCTCGAGTCCGCGGAGTGGACCGTGCCCAAGAGGTCGCCGCCTAACGGGTCGGTCACGGTCACGCTGTCGTCGACCAGCTTGGTGGGGTCTCCGAAGGCGCCGGTGACGATCCGGGCAGCCGAACTAGCAACCGTTGAAGCGGTCACGGCGTTCCAGGTCGCAGTGCCGGTGTTGCTGAAGGCGGCTGGAGATGGAGCCGAGGCATAGGTGCAGACATAGTCGCGGCTGACCGAGCCGCTCTTTGGGACGAGCACACTGGTCGCGCCTGAGACTACGCAGCTGCCACCATTATTGATGGAGTCGGTCACGTCGACGGTGATGTCCTCCCAGTCGTTGGGGTTGGTCACCGTGATCGCGCCACTGACCTTCCAAGCGCTGTCAGCGCCGGCGTCGTGGGTCACCGTGACCGTGTAGTTGAAG
>VBHB01000155.1 GCA_005880315.1 Chloroflexota bacterium
GTTGCGCATCTCGAACGCGTTATAGCGGCCGGCCTTGACTGTTCCAGCTACGGCGACCCGGTCGCCTTTGTGCAGCTGTTTGGCGACCCACGTCTGGTTGAACCAGACCAGCGTCAGCTCGCCATCGGCGTGGTCGACGAGCGTGGCCTTCGTGAGCTTGAGCTTCTTGAACCTGGTGATGCCTGGCGCGATGTGGAGGATGGTGCCGACCACGGTGGCGAGGCTTCCGTCGGTCAGCTCGCTGACCGGCTTCGGATCGCCGAACTCCTCCCACCCGAAGGGCATGTGCAGGAGCAGGTCACGGACGGTGTGGATGCCCAGCGCGGCCAGGCGCCGCCGGTCCTGCGGCCTGACCTTCGGCAGCTCAGCCACCGGCGAATCGAGAGCCAGGCGGGGATTGAGGACGACCACCTGGTCAAAAATAGAGCCATCCGCACCGCGACGCCACCCCAGCCGGTGAAGACGAAAACTTAAGGCTCACATTCCGGCCAAATACCCGCTACATTGCGTTCTCAATGAGCGACGAGCCGGCCAGCCCGCATCCTGAAGAGACTCCCGCCCCCGAGACGCCGCCGGCCGAGCCGGCGCATGCGGCGTGGGAAGTTCAGCAGCCGGCTACGCCGTCAGAGCCATCCTCAGCGACCCCCGCCGAACCATCGGCTGAGACGCCTTACGCCCCGCCTCCCGACTACACCGCGCCGCCGGCTTACGGGACTCAGATGGCGGCTCCGCCGTCCAGGAACATGCGCCCGATCATCACCATCGTGGCCGTCATCGTCGTGGTGGTGCTGGCCCTGGTCGGTTATGCAGGGGCCGGCTACGCTTTCGCGAACAGCCGGATCGACAGCGCCCGGAGCACCTACAACACGGTGGTCTCGCACCAGAACACGCTGACGACCCAGTTCAACGCCGCCGCCGGCAAGCTCACGGCGGTCGGGCTCAAGAGCTCATCCATCGATGACTTCAAGACCAACCAGGCTGCGTACGCGCAGCTTGTTACCCAGGCCCAGGCGGCCCAGCCGACGATCAGCGACGACGACGCTTCTCTGGCGAAAGCGCAGGACAGCCTGAAGGAGAACTCTTGGCTGACCGTCTTCAGCAAGGGGAGCCTGGACCAGGTCTCGACCAAGATCGGGCACGAGCGCAATGCACTGGCGAGCGCGAAGACGATCACCGGCGACATGGTCAAGCTCGGGAAGTTCTTCCAGGCATACGACACGTTGTTCATCGATATCGACAACGTCGGAGTCAAGGAGGAGGCGACGGATCTCACCGGCGCCATCTCCGCGGTGGCGACACTCAAGACGGACGTCACCACTGCGATGGGGCTCGTGGACGCCCCCGGGCTTCCGTCTGAGATGAAGCAGATCCTCACCGATCTGCAGACGCTCGCCGCCGACGAGAAAAAGCTGCTCGATGCCGCCGTCGCCGGCGACGCTACCAATGCACAGTCGGCGGTGAAGGCGTTGACGGCGGACCTCAACAAGCTCGAGGCCTACGACACCGCCAAGATCAACTCCGAGATCCAGTCCTTTTACCAGCCGCTGATAGACACGTTCAACTCTGAGGTCAACAAGGCCAACAACACTTAGGTGGGTCCCGGTCGGCCGCGGGAGTAGATTCTCAAACTGACGTGAGCCAGATACCACCGTACCCCCCTCCTCCTCCGCTACCTCCAGAGGCCGAAACTCGACCGGCCGAGGCCGAGCCGGCCCAGGCTGCTCCGCCAGCTCCGGCAGCTCCGGCCGCGCCCGAGCACACGACTTCTCCGCCGCCGGCGCCTTACCCCGCGTACCCATCACCACCGGCATTGGCGTCAGCGCCCGCGTCGGAGTACGGAGCCCCTGCATTCGGTTACCCGACGCCTTACGGCCATGCCGGGGCCCCGGCGCAACCAAGCGCGTCACGCAACCTGCGCACCATGATCGCGGCAGGAATCCTCATCGTCGTGCTGCTGCTTGGGATCATGGGCTACGTGTTCGCGGGCTATCTGGTCGCGGCGAGCCGGATCTCAGCGGCGGCCGGCGCCATCAACACGCTCGACTCGCGCCGCAGCTACGTGAACACGACATTCGACCTTCTCGACCAGCAAGCCGCCACGCTCGGCACCCAAACCGACGGCAGCGTGGGCAAGGCCACGGCCGGCTCGATCGTGACCGAGTCGGAGGGCCTGAGGTCAGGACTAGCCGGCGCCGACCAGGGCCTGGTGGCCGCGCGCACTCATCTGAACGACCAGCAATGGCTCACGTCCCTGAGCCAGGGACGCCTGACCGCCGAGGCCGCTCGCATCGATCATGGGCGAAAGGCGATCGCAACCGTCAGAGCGGCCGGCGCGGAGTATGTCTTCTTGGGCCATTTCCTCCAGGACTACTACCAGGCCTTGGTCGACCTCGACGCGCTCATCACGGACGCCACCGCCAACGATGTCTCCGGCTCGGCCGGCGCAGTCGGTTCGTTGAAGGACGACCTCACCAAGGCGTTGCAGTCGTCGGCCAACGTGGCAGGGCTCCCCATCGAGCTTCACGATCGGCTCTTGAACCTGCAGACGTTTGCCAATGATTTTGGAAACCTGTTGAACGCGTACCTGAACCGCGATCAAGCCGCGTACGACGCGGCGGACAAGGCGCTCACGGCTGATACGGCGAAGTTGAAGGCCTACGATCCCGCGGCCCCGGCCGCGAAGATCAAGTCCTATTACCAGCACTATCGCGCGGATTTCAATCAGGAGATGGACAAAGCCACCGCCTAGCCTCGCTGCACGGTTTAATGAGGTCGGTGGCCGACGGACTGTACTCAGAAGGTTCGATAACCCGGCGGGTGAACCGCGAGAACATTCTCTTGCTGGGTGGCGGCCGCGCCCTGCTGATGCAGCTTGCGCATCCCAAGGTCGCCGCGGGCGTCGACGAACATTCGGATTTCCGCGCCCATCCCGTCCGGCGTCTGCGCCGCACAGTGCTGATGACGATGGCGATCGTCTTCGGCGAGCGGGAGACTGCCCTGGCGGCCGCCCGCGCTGTCAACCAGGTGCACGGTCGCGTCCGGGGCGAAGACTATCGCGCCCTCGACCCCGACCTCCTGCTGTGGGTACACGCCACCCTGGTCGACTCAGCGCTGGTGACGTACGAGGCGTTCGTGCAGCGGTTGACAGCCTCCGAGCGTGAGGACTTCTACCAGGAGTCGAAGCTGCTGGGTGAGCTGCTAGGTATTCCAGGTGATCGGTTTCCCGAACAGCTGCATGATTTCCACGAGTACGTCGAGCGCATGGTCGAACGCGGCGAGGTGCACGTCACGGCTCGCGCGAAGGAGCTGGCGCGGCTGGTGCTGCGGCCACCCCTTCGACTCGTTCCGGGTCCGGTGATGGTCCCGTTCGAGATCGTGACCACGGGGCTCCTGCCGCCCGCTTTGCGCGAGGCGTACGGCTTGACCTGGGGGCGACGCCACCAGCGGGCGTTCAAGCTGGCCGTCGCCGCAGTCCCTCGCATCGTGTCCCTGACGCCGCCAGTGCTCCGGGTGTGGCCCCTGCCAGGTCGGTCGGTGTCCCTCGAAGCTACTTCTTGATGTAGACGACGCCCAGCGCCTTCGGGCCCGTGTGGGTGCCGAGGACGCAGCCGATCTTGCCGATTGGAATCTCCTGGCCGGGAAGGTGTTCACGCAGGCCGGCGGCGATTTTCTCCGCCTCGTCCGGCGCCTGCGCGTGCATGACCGCGACGTGCTCTACCGGCAGCTCGCCTCGAAAGTAGTCCGCCATGCGCGAGATCGCGCGCGTTCGCGTCCGCACCCGGTCGACCGGCTTGATCTCCTTGTCGGCGACCAGGAGCAGCGGCTTGAGGTCGAGCATCGTCCCGATCATGGCCTGGGCGCGGCTGAGCCGGCCGCCCATCTCGAGGTAGCGCAACGTGTCGAGGAGTGCGAGGACCCGGCTTTTGGGAATCCGGCCCCTTACAGCGGCGGTCGCGGCTTCCAGCGACTCGCTTTCGGCGGCC
>VBHB01000156.1 GCA_005880315.1 Chloroflexota bacterium
ACCAGAGCGACCAGGAGGAGGAATCCTGCCGGAACCATGGGGAGGACAAGTCGCACGACGATGACGAAGAGAGCCAACAGGAGAATCACAAGCTCTGGGTTGCCGACCGACCGAGCGATAGGCGTGATCACCTCCCCTATCCATCGGTCGACCCCTCCCGAACGCAAGACGCCCCCCGCGCCCAGCAGCACACCGAACAGCACCAGCGTGGCCCAATCGATCCCGGATCGAAAGGTCTGACGATCCAGCGCGCCTCCGCCGATGGCCACGAGCAGCGACACCAAACCGATTGCTGCGATGTCGACTCTGAGGAGGGGCTGGAACAGCAAACCGACAATGAAAACTCCCACGGCGAACAGCGATGCCAGTTCGTGCCGCGATACGCGACCGATCGACTGCTCCTGCGTTCGCGTGGCGACTCTGCTCGCTCGCATCCGGGATCGTGGATCGAGCGCGAGCAGGATCAGAGATGCGCCGATGAACAGCAGCAAGCCCGCCGGGAGGGCGGCGACCAGCCATTCGGCCCATCCGAACCGCGCCTGTTCCTTGGCGGGGAGCAAGCCGAGGATCAGAAAGTTGGTGATGACGCCGGTCAAGAACACAGGCCCGAGGATGGTGCTGCCCAGAACTCCGGCGAACGCGACAGCGGCGCTGGCGCGGGTCCTTCTCGCATGACCCAGGGCTTGCGACAGGTCGCGCGCGACCGGTGCCGTCATCGCGACACGTCCGAACACGGTAGGGGCCAGGGGTGTCAGGACGACGCCGGCCACCAGAAGCGCGGAGAGCTGGCCGCGATGCGTTGGCGGAAAAACACGCAGCAGGAGCAGGGAGGCGCGGAACAGCAGACCTGAGGCCGCCATCGCGGCGGTGATCCCCAGGGCAGCCACCGCCGTCACCCATGCCGAGCTGGTGAAGCCAGCGAACACCAGAGCCGGTGGGGTGGCGGCCGTCGCCATCCATGCCGCCGCCATGGCGAGTGCGACCGCAAAGTCCGGCATCGGCTCGAGCAGCCAGGCGATCGCGCCACCGACCATCACGAGCCCGACGTGCCAACCAGCACTGCTGAGGCCGCTCGGCGGGGGCAGCAGCCACAGCGCGGCGGGCACACCGATCGAGGTGGCGATGTAAGCGACGCGCGTAAGCCTCGAAAGGCGGGCCTGCGGCGCGGCCATCATCGACTGGAAAGACTCAGGCGGTTTGATCGGCGCACCGACCCTTACTCGATCACGTCGGTCGATCGCGGACGCGAGCGCGGTGGCGATCGCCAGACCGAGCTGAGGCCGCTCGCGGAGGAGGCGCTCGAAGTCGTGTCGCGGAATGCGCCAGGCCTGCACGTCCGAAAGCGCGCGAACAGTGGCTGTCCGTTCATTAAGCAGCAGGCCGAGGTCGCCGAAGGTAGCCGGCGCGGTGATCGAGGTGACCGATCGGTCGCCTTCATCCACCCGAACGCTCACCTCCACCGTGCCGTCGGCGAGCAGATAAAGCGAATCTGCGACCTCGCCCTCGCGGACGATGACCGTGCCGGCCGCGAAATGGGCGTCCTCGCTCGAACCGATCAGTCGAGCGATATCCACGCGGTCCAGGCCCCGCAGGTAATCGACGCCGCGAAGGAGCTGCTCCTGGGCCTCTCGCTCTTCCGCGTGCTCATCGGCCACAGTCATGTCACCGGCGGCTCGACGCGAAGGATCCGCCACGAGCCTGGCACGCCCTTGAGCTCATGCATGCCCCGATCCGTGAAGGTAAGCCCAGACCCAGCGACGAGATCTCTCACCGTGCTGGAGACCAGGACCTCGTCCGGGCCCGCGAGGCTCATGACGCGCGCCCCGATATGTACGGCGATCCCGGCAATGCCGGCCTCCATGAGATCGAGCTCTCCGGTGTGGAGGCCGGCCCGAACCTGGATACCAAGCTCGTGCACGCGCTCGACGATCGAGAACGCGCAGCGGATGGCGCGCGCCGGCCCGTCGAAGATGGCAAGGAAGCCGTCGCCTCTCCTATCGATCTCTCGGCCGCGAAAACGAGCGAGCTCGCCGCGAAGGAGTCGGTCATGGTCACTGATGAGGGCACGCCACCGGGCATCGCCGAGTCGGACGGCCCGACTCGTGGACTCCACCATGTCGGTGAAGAGCACGGTCGCCAGGACGCGGGATGCTTCGACGGTGTGGCGGGCGCCGGTGAGGAATTCCTCGACCTCGTTCAGGATGGCGTCTGAGTCGCCAACCCACGCTATGTGGTCGATGCCCGGAAGCTCGATGAATCGCGCCTGAGGTATGCGCTCAGCCAGGTATCGCGCGCCGCCGACTTCGATACGTCGGTCGCCGGCGCGATGGAGGACGAGGGTCGGAACACGGACGGCGGGCAGGATGTCCCGGACATCGATCTCGAGCGTCATTTCCAGGACCGCCCGCGCCGCAGCCGGACTGGCGCCGAGTCGCAGGTATTGGCCCCACCATCTCTTGAACCGATCGTCATCGGCCATGCTTGGCGCCCATACCTCAACCTGAGTGGGACCACCCCAGTCTCGCTGCACGGCGTCGAGATTGTTGCGGTGCTCTTCGATCGTGGGCGCCCAGGGGTAGTCGGCGTCACGCACGCGTTTGGCATAGGAGCCGTACAGGACCAGTGCTCCAACACGCTCCGGATAGGTCGTGGCGAACAGCATGCTCATCGGTCCGCCTTCGGAGATTCCGAACAGGGCAGCTCTCTTGGAACCTGCGGCATCCATCACGGCACGCACGTCGTCCATGCGTTCTTCCAACGTAGGCAGCTTGTTCACTGGAACGCGATCGGAGAGTCCCGTGCCCCGTTTGTCGAACAGGATCAGCCGGCTGAAAGAAGCCAGGCGCTCGAGAAAACGCGCGAAATCGGGATCTTCCCACGCGTATTCGAGGTGCGAGACGAAGCCCGATACCAGAACAAGATCTAGTGGAGCGTCTCCCACGACCTGATAGGCGATGCTGTAGTCACCGCTCCTGGCGTATCGCGTCGTCGGTCGCGCGCCCACTCCGCCGAAATCATAGGTTTAGCCATGAAGCCCGCCGCCGGCCGAGGCATGAAAGGCTTGCCTGCTCAGGCCCCCATCCCTCGCTGCCTGGGTCACCGCCTGACCCATAACAGTCACCGCCAGGGCCACCTGGTAGCCTTTTTTTGCCACGCTCATCTCCCTGATGGGAGGAATGGATCAATGAGCCTTTACGAGGACGCACTAGCCGCCTTCAGGTCGGGTGCCACTTCTGAGGCGGCAAGTATGGCCGAGGACTTGGTCCGCACGTCCAGAGCCTCCGAGGACCTGTCGGGTGAGATAGACGGACTTTGCATGCTTGCCCGCGTTGCGCTGCGTCAGGGCGATCTGAAACGCGTCGCAATGCTCGCCGGAGAGGGTCGCGGGCTTGCGCTGCGAAAGAAAGAGCCAAGGCTGGAACGGATGCCCCTGCATCTGGAGGCGGTCGCGGCGCGTATGCAAGGCGACTTCGAGACGGCCAGGCAGCTCTACAAAGAAAGCATCGATTTGAATCGGCAGCTCGGCGAGGAACGCATGGTCGCTGCCGAGCATCGCAACGTCGCCTACGTTGAGCTGCATGATGGCAATGGCGCCAAAGCACGCGAACTCTTCTCGTCTAGCGCCCGTCTGGCCCGCGCATGCGGATATGACGCGTTGGAGCCTTATCTGCTCCTCGATTCAGCCGTTCTCGCCTTCGACAA
>VBHB01000157.1 GCA_005880315.1 Chloroflexota bacterium
GCGAGCGGCTTGGCCACCAGGTTGACCAGCCACGCCACCAGCACCAGCGCCGTGGTCAGCACTCCGATCGCAAACAGCATCGCGTGACCGCGGGTCCAGTGCTCCCGTTCGTGCCAGCGCACGACGTCCAGGCTCAGGCACGTCAACACGAACGTGCCCAGCAATCCAAAGGCGTACAGGTCGCCGAGCAGATTCACGCTGCCGTTGACGGCGATCACGATGATCACTGGTAGTGACACCGCCGCGAGGATCGCCCAGTGCGGCGTCTTGCGCACTCGATTGCGATGCTCGAGCAGCCGCGGCAGGAATCCCATTCGCGCGAGCGCGATGAACACGTGGTACGCGCCGATGATCGCGGTGTTGCTGGCGAACACGAGCAGCAGCGATCCAGTCACAGCGACGTAATCGGCCAGAAAGGTGCCGGCGACATGAGCGGCCAGCAAAGACATGAACTGGTTCGTGTCGGGGTTCCCGCTCAGCAGTGTGGTGGACCACAGAGTCAGCAGCGGGCTCGTGATCGCCATGGTGAGAACGACGCCGGCCATCGCGCGGTACGCGACCTGGCGCCTCGGCTCGCGCATGGCCGGCGCCAGCTGCGCGATGCTCTCGAGCCCCGAGAACGCGAGGAAGGCGGCGGCGTAACCGGTGATGAGAAGCGCAGGCGTCAGAGCAGGCCCCGAGCGGATCGCACTGAAGCTGTCGATCACACCCTTCGGGCCGAGGTAGACCGCCGTCGCCACAACGATGGCCAGCTGTCCGGCCGCCGCGAGCATTGCGAAGAACGCCGTCGTCCGCGCGCTCTCCTTGATGCCCACCGCATTCAAGAGGCCTAGCGCGACGAGTGCGCCCACGGTGAGTGGGATCACGTAAGGCGTCAGGCTCGGAACGATGACCGAGAGATAGAACGCACCCGAGAGGGCGCTCAGCGCCGCGGTGAGGTAGTAGTCGACGAGGATGAACAGACCCCCGAGCAGGCCGGTGAAGGGATGCAGAGCCTGGGATGACACGTTGACCACGCCGCCGCCTTCCGGATATCGCCACGTCACCTCGGCGTACTTGACGCAGAGGAGCACGAAGACGCAAAGCGTCATCAGCACGAAGATCGTCGCGCGCGGTCCGAAGGGGCCGTAAAGGATCCCCGGGACGTAGTAGATAGACGTGCCGATGTCGGCGAACACGACCGCCCAGCACAGGAATGCGCCGAGGTTGCCGCCGCGGACCTTGATCCGCCGGCGCGATGGAGCCTCGGTGGCGCTCACTCGCCCGCTTCCGTTCCTGCTCACCTCATCAAGCTAGGCGGGCCGGTGTAAGAACTCCGTTTGAGGCGATTCTTCAAACGTATGGACTTCGCATGGATTCGCACGTGATCCATTACTCTCGCCTTCGATGAGCCCGGAATCCGTCGCTCGCCGGGGCCGCCGGCCCGGTGACCTGCGGGTTGTGGTCCGCCGCCCGACCAAGCTGCCTCGCACCCTCGGGGCGCCGGCGCTGTTCGCGGCCTCTTACGGGAATGTCGGGTCGAGCATCTACTACGCGCTCGGCGTCACCGCCGCCTTTGCCCTGGGCCTCACCCCCCTCGCGCTGCTCCTGGCCGGCGGAATCTTCGTCACCACCGCGCTCAACTACGCAGAGGGCACCGCCGCCATCCCGCACGCGGGCGGGAGCTCGAGCTTTGCCCGCCGAGCATTCAACGACCCGATCGGATTCCTGGTCGGCTGGGTGCAGCTGCTCAACTACATGGCGACGGTTTCGATTTCGTCGTACTTCGCCATCAGCTACCTCGGAGTCTTCGGTAAATACGTGCCGCTGTTCAACGAGCTGAAGACGAACGAAACGCTGCACGTTGGCGCGACCGTCGTGATGATCGCGCTCCTCATCGTCATCAATATCGTTGGCATCCAGGAGTCCAGCGCCCTCAACCTCGCGCTCGCCCTGACAGATCTTGTCACCCAGTTTGCGCTGGTGATCCTCGGGATCTTCTTCCTGCTCAACATCGGCGTCGTCCTCTCCAACATCCATTGGGGCGTCGCGCCAAACTGGGGCAACTTCCTCGCGAGCATCTCCATCGCGATGGTCACGTACACCGGCATCGAGACCATCTCCAATCTCTCCGAGGAGGCCAAGAATCCGGGCAGATCTGTGCCCCGCGCGACATATGCCGTGATCGTCGCGGTGCTGTTCGTGGCCGCATTCCTGCCCACGATCGGCCTGAGCGTCTTCCCGGTGCATCTCGACCACGGCATGTACATCACCGACCTGGCTACCCAGTACAAGGCCGACCCGGTGGCCGGGATCGTCCTCGGATTCAACCGAGTCTCGGCGACGCTTGCCTTCTGGGCCGGGATCTGGGTCGGCATCCTGGCCTTCACGATCCTGCTCATCGCGACCAATGCAGGGCTCATCGGCATCTCCAGGCTGAGCTACTCGCTGGCCGGCGCCGAGATGCTGCCGCGCCGTTTTGCCACTTTGCATCCGAAGTTCAAGACGCCTTACGTCTCGATCATCGTGTTCGGGATCCTGTCCGCGATGCTGGTGGCGGCGGGACTCCTGATCCACGCGAAGGTGATCGACCTCATGAGCGCCGTCTACTCGCTCGCGGCCACTTTCGCTTTCTGCTCGGCGCACCTCTCAGTGATGCGCCTGCGATTCGTCGAGCCGGACCTGTACCGGCCCTACCGGATGCCGATCAACATCAAGTTCGGGCGCGACAGCATCCCGGTGCTCTCGCTGGTGGGTGCGCTCGCGATCGGGATCGTGTTCACGCAGCTCATGTTCCAGAACATCTCCAACTCAACATGGATATATCTGGGCTGGCTGGTGCTGGGCGTCGCCAGCTTCGTCGCCTACCGCACATATAAGAAGGAG